>NZ_JACYFG010000051.1:300000-600000 GCF_014803405.1 Pelagicoccus enzymogenes | reverse complement strand
GATCCGTCGTTTATATACAATCCCTGGTACGCCGGGTTGGAATACACGTTCGCATAGCGCTCGTCCCAGAAGGCAATCATATCCATCCCGGCCTCATTGATCAGGGTTTCGTTCTGGCTGCCCGAGATCCGGAAGCTCCAGCCGTTGGCGAAGTTTCCGTTGATCATCAACTCTATGCCTTCCGCCACCTTGCTGGCATTCGTGTGCCCGTTTCCGTTTTCCAGCATATTGCTGGTCACTCCGGTCACATCGGAATTCGCGACTAGGATCTCCTCCAGCGTCCAGGCATCCGTCCGGAAATCCCCGAACTGCATCGATTCGTCCGAGTGCGTCTCATAGGCGTTCAAGGAGAGAAACACCTTTTCCTCCAGAAGCTTGAAGCGCACTCCGTAGTCGTCGGTGATGCCTTGCGAGGAACCTAGGAAATTCCCGAAGATGTCCTTGCTGTCCGAAGGCAAGCCAATGCTATTCGAGCGGTTATAGGTGAGGCTCACCCAATCCGTCGCATGGAATACAAGCCCATGGTTGCGCGAAATCCCGGATACGTAGTCCGTCGGCTCCCCGGGAATCTTCGCATAGCGGAAGGAGCTCTCGCCTGCCGGCTTGTTATCAACGTATCCATATTCTGGAACGATAATCGCCGTCGGGTCGGTCTGGTCTGCATACGTGCCCGCCGAACGGAATTCGTCCCTCGCTTCTTTGCGGTAGCCGATGGAGGTCACGATTCGATCGTTCCAGAACCGGCTCTGCAATACATAGAGCTTGGTATCGAGCTTCTGACGCAGCGCCATGTTCGCCCATAGGTCCGTCTGCAGCCAATCAAAAGCGTAGCCATCGATCTCAATCCGATCCTGATCCCAATAGGTCTGGCGCCAGTCCATTGCGGTATACTCGCCTTCCGCCGGATTGAAAAACGAATAGAAGGAGGGACGCAGCTTGCTCGCTCTCAGGCTTCCCGAAATTTCATTATTCGGATCGCGAGTGGTCACCAGTCGCCCTTGCTCCCAAATCTCCGTTTTATCATTTTTCTCGGCCATCACGGCAATGCGGTGCGAGCCAAGGTAATTGCTGCGATCACCGAAATCGAAATCATAGGATAAAGACATTCGAATATCCTCAATATCCCAATAACGGCGCATTTGCATAGGACGGCTGGTCACCGTGTACAACTCGCCAAAACGCTCGCCCGCTTCCGGGTACACCCAGATGTCGGAATTGATTCCGTTGGCGGAAAGCTTTTGCTGATCGTTCTTTCCGTAGGACAAATCCAAATACAGATTCTCAGCTAACTTCTGTTGGAAATTCAGTTCCGTCACGTTGTAGCGCGTATCCGACAGACCGTTCGGGCCAGAAGCGCTGTAGTTCATCGGATAGCCGAAATTCGCGTAGGTATACGGATCCGCAACTTGCAATCCATTAACGACATACGGATCAATCTGCAAGAAGCGATCATGCACTACGTCCTCGAGGTCGTGCACCATATAAGTAACGCCCTTGATGCTCATCGCCGCATCGCCCACAGGAGTCGCCTTGTCATTTCCCGCCAGCAGCACGTTACTGCCCTTGGCGATCCCATCCGGATTGCGCGGGTCGTCGACGTCCAGAGCGAAATCCACGACCTCCGGACCGCCGGCCGCCAGCCAAGGCGTAACCCGGTCCTGTCCGAAATACATTTTCGGATACGCGCGATCGACGTTATTATATTCGTGGCTAAAGGTAAAGGTCGAGTTTTCCAAGGGTTTCCACCGCAGCGACACGTGCAGCGCATCGGTTTGCGTATACCCCGGCTTGTGATAATATTCCCAGTCCTGCTTCAATCCGTTTACACGCACCGAAAGCTTGTCCTCCACCAGCACCCGATTTACATCAAAGGAAAAGCGATGCCCCCCTTCGCTTCCAATCTTGTAGGACACGGAATTATCATCCTCGAAAAACGGCGTTTTGGTCGAATAATTATATGTTCCGCCCGGGTCGCCCAGACCAAACAATACCGCATTCGGCCCCTTTGAGAAATCGACGCTTTGCGTATTATAAGCATCGACGCTAGTCTCGAGATTCATGAAGTTGCGCGTCGCCGTCCCTACACGAAAGCCGCGAATCGTAATCCAGTTATAATTCCATACCTCGCGCGACTCGCCGGAGGTATTGGCAAAGCCGACGGTAGCCGGTTCGACGTTATTCGCGATGACCGCGATGTCTTGGATATCCGTTACCGCCATATCCTCCATCAGGTCTTTCGTTATAACATCGACCGAATTCGCTATATCGTCCATACTCATTTTAGTACGGCCGCCCACCAGCGAACTCGTCGCCCGATAGCCTTGCTCTTCCTGGGCGCCTACCTCGAAGGGAGACAGTTCGAAAACCTCGTCGCCATCCAACGACGATTCTCCCGCTTGCCCGCTCAATGGGGAATTAGCGCCTACAATCAAACCACCTACGACCGCAAAAATTTTACGGACGCCAGATTTCGTTTTTTTCATATCGTTTCCTACTTTTATATTGGAGTTAACAGACCCGGAATTCCGGGGGGTACGATACGAACCTGCCTCAGATCGGATAATCGCATAGGACTGGGACTCCGGATCTTTGAACAACTGCAAATTGGAATTCAGCAAGAGAAGCGAGAACGCTTGATCGATGGAGTAAACTCCCTCTAGGGCATCCGTCGTAACGGATGCGACCAGTTGATACTCGAACATGAGATCGATGTCCGCTTGTTCCGCCGCTGTTTTCAAGGTCTCTTCGGCTGATCCTTTCGGAATACGAAACTGCACTTTTGCGGAATCGGATGCGATCAACTGCGATCCCCAGCCTTGGGCAAGACACACCAAAAGCCCCAACAAGACGACTATCACCCGCTTTCGAAAAATCAGCGTGGATGGTACTATTATTGGGGGTAGGCATTTGCAGAATGGTTCGTCATTCCTGCAGAGTGCTAAAACCAATTTACTCACTAAAAGTATTTTGAAATTTATCTCAGAGACCGTCCGATAAATCAGAACATGTATAGTTTCGCGGGAGATCGTCGCGCCCAAAGGATAGGTAAACACAGGGGCGGGCGCCGGGACTCGGAATCCTACAATTTCGGTTGCGGCTTTTCTGTTTATGCTTCGTCCACGCTTTGCGGTCAAGTTGGAGTTTTACCCAGACGCCTTTTCAGGAAATCAGCTCCTCGCGCCCGCTTGCTCGAATACGCCCCGAAACATGGAAAGGAACGAGAAAACGGTTGACTAGGAATTCGGATCATCGTCCGAAAAGCAACATACCCTAGACAGGGACGCAAGGCCGGCCCTTTAGACTGATCAATGAGCATCAAGCCCGCCATGACAAGGCATCGGCGGCGAGCGAAAAAAACATCGGCGGATGCAAGCGGCTCCTCCGATCCGTAAGAACGCTCCCGGGACGGCAGCGGAGTTCGATTACCCGTGGCGGATCGTTATATAATTACTGCGAATAGACCCCGCCCCCTAATTTCCAGCGTACAAGTAGATATTATCACCTTCGCGTCTCGACTTGATTCCGGACGTCGCCTCAAGCAATCGCACAAAGCCATCCAACTTGTTGGAACGAAACTTCGCCGCCACCTTCAAGTCACCCAGTTCCCCATCCTCCAATACCAACTGGATCTCATTGTATTGATTAAACAACTCCAAAACCTCCGCCAGCGGAGTAGAATCAAACCTCAACGTAACAGGCTTCCATACGATCAAGCTGCGAAGCTCTTCTGGGTCCAATTCCCGGATCACAAAGCCAGAATCCTCTTCCGGGTCATTCAACAGCGAGGCGCAATGCTGCTCCGTCAGATAAGCCGACTCCACCGCCGACGCTTCGTCTTCCTCTGGGCGCACGGCATCGGTCTGCTGAAACGAAAATCGAACCTTTCCCTCCGTAACCAGAACTTCCACGGAACGTTCCTTGAGCTTAACATTGAACTGGGTGCCGACCGCCTGAGTCACTGAATTCCCCGCATACACAACAAACGGCCGCTCGGGATCCGGGGCCACCGTAAAATAAGCCTCCCCACGCAGGACCCAAATACTTCTGCTCCCTTCCGAAAACTGGTATTCAATTTCCGCTCCGTTATTTAAGTCTATCGTGGACCCATCCTCCAATTCCGCGAAATCGGCCGATTCCCAGCGGAGGAGCTCCCTTGCTTCCGCCTCCAGCGAATCGTGAGAGGGAGTTTGAATAAAGGTCCACGCCAAAGCCGTGATCGCCAATACCAACCCAGCTGCGAGTGACGAATACCAATACCAATTCACAGAGGACTCATCGCCAACGAGGTCATCGGCAAGGTCGGTATTACGCAGCATTTCGAATCGTCCCCACGTTTTCCGCATCCGCTCCAATGCCCGCCGAGCGCCAGGCGTCTCCACAAGCCACTTGCTCAGCTCCTCCCGCTCCGCAGCCGACAAGCCTTCCTGCTCGCGGATGGCCCACTGGCTAGCGGTCTTTTCGATATTCGATTTCATGTTCCTTAAAGATTGGTTCGGTCTCCAGCCCAGGCCCCTAGACCTTTTCAAAAAATTGAGCGCACTTCCGCAATCCTATCGTAAGCTGGGCGGAAACGGTGTTCACCGATATCCCTAGGCGCTCGGCGATCTCGGCATGGGACAAGCCTTGGATTCTTCTCATCACAAAGATCTTTCTGCATTTTTTGGGAAGCCGCTGGATTGCGTCGCGCAGCATCCCCACCTCCTCTTGGTAGATGACCCAGTCATCCGAACCCTTGGAAGGTTCGAACGGAACAACCGTCGAGCTCTCCTCAAACGACTCAGAGACAAGCATCGCATCCTTTTTGAGCTTTTTGTAAGACGCGTTACGAGCGATCGAATAAAGGTAGGCTTTCGGATTCGTAATGGGTCGTTTTTCCGACGCTTTGTACACCTGCATAAACGCCTCCTGCACCACGTCATCGACACCATCCCTCAAGTCAAACTGGCTTCTCAGCCACTTTCGCAGCCTTTCTTCATGCGGTAGAATTTCTTCCGTGAACCAAGATCCACGCTCCTTTAGGTCTTTCATCTAGGGTAGCTTTAGGGGGGGCAAACGAAGTAAGAGCGAGGCGATTTCGTCCAAACAGCCGATCTACGCCGGAGAGTGAGCTGCCTTACCAAAGCGTAAGAGCCGCCAAGCCCGACAAATCACTAAACCTTTCGACAAAAAAGATTCCAACCAGCCCGCTTCACGCGGCGGCCGCCATCCGGGCGATGCGACAATCGGGCACCCTGGAAGGCAAGAGCTCCACACATGACTAAATAACCATACCCAACCGCCGCCGAATCCCTAAAACATCAGTCGCTCCCCCTCTTGCCTGCATGGACGAAGCTGCACATTCTACCGCCAAGACCCGCCCCTCGATGGACGATGTGCCCGCCGCCGCCGGCGTTTCTACCAGCACGGTCTCGCGATCCCTGCCGGACGACCCCGAATCCGCCCCGAAACCAAAGAGCGCGTCCGCCAAACCGCCCTCGCCCTCGGCAATCGAGTCAACCCGCTGGCTTCCGTCCTGATGACGCAGCTGCGGGAAAACAATCCGAGCGCCGCGGTCTGCAACCTCGCCTGGCTGGATTTCTTCTCAAACGAGGACGACTGGAAAAACGACCTCATCGACAGCGCCTTCTTCAACGGCGCCTGCCAGCGGGCCAGCTCGCAACCCCAAGCGGCCGAGACCTCGTCGCCACCTACTACGCTATCGCGCCGCAACTCGTATCCAAAATCAACCATCTCCGCCAAGCCGCACGCATTTGGATTAAAACCTACTGGCTCGGCATCTTTCCCGCCGCCCTCGCAGCAAAGCTAAATCTCAACTCCCTAGCCCTCCGTATCTATAAATCCACGACAGATAAGCTAGAATCTTACGCGTCATAGATCCAAGATTCCTTCACTATCAAAAAAATCCGCGTTCATCCTTGGTTCCAAAAATCCCTCAGGCTCACCCACACCAACCTTAGACCATCCCAGTCTATCTGTGTAAACCGTGGTTTAAACAGCATCCTCCCATGAGCAAATCACCCTCACCATCCCCAGAAAAGACATCCCCGATTCCCGAGACCCCAAAGGCCGGCCGCTGGAGCTGTCTCGTCTGGTTCGGCATCGCCGCCCTCATCATTTACTACTTCGGTTTCCAAGCCGCGGAAGAGGACGCCCACGCTAAAGCCAACTGGGACTACTACGAAGCCACCATCACCCAAAGCGAAGCCAGACACGGTGGTCTCGAAGGAGGCTGGGCCATCCACTACAGCTTTCAAGTGGACCTCCCCTCCGGAGCACGCAGCTACACCGACTCCCAGTCCTCCTCCAAAGGCTACGATAAGGACGAGCCCGTCGAAGGCCAATTCGCCATCGGCAACACCCTTCCCGTCTACATCAATCCCGACAACCCCACCCAATTCCACCGGCCGCTCAGCCAAAGCGGGCTACGCTGGATCGCCATTCTCGGCGGCGGGTTCTTCGGTCTCATCGGCCTCTCCGTGCTCTTCTCCGAGGACAAGAAGGAACTCCAGCCACCAGCAGCTGACTAAATCACTTGATTTCGGAAAAGTTTCTGACACGTTTCCGGTCCTTGTTCTTTGACTTCCAGTCAAACCGCCGCTGAAAAGCGGCCCCAGCAAAGTCGTACCGAGCGAGGCGACACTCTAGGAGCTTCGCGACAAGACATCTGAAATTTTCAATCTCAATTGCAGGCTACGCCTGCCATGGGGGTGTTCCGGATTCGACCTCAAGTTGGAGCATCTGGCTGCATGTAGAGGATGATAGTTGGCCTCTTAAATCGTCTATCAAAAACACAAATGGCACACATGAAGAAATGCCTCTAGCTGCTTAAATATAGCGCTACGTTCCCCCGCCGATACTCGCTAGGCGGTGCGGAGCGACGACCAGCGAGCATAGCCGGGAATGGGCGCCACTTGCGTCTCGGCCGTACTTCACCAAGCGGCTGGCTTCAAAAGTAGCGCGGTTTCGTCGCGACTGCGGAGCGAGATCAAAAACGAAAACAAACATGTAGACGCCTTATGTGAAGGCTCGAGGGACGCGGGTTCGACTCCCGCCACCTCCACCACTTGTATTCATCTAAACAGCCTGATCTGCATACCAGTAGATGTGTTTGCACCTCTTGAGCAGTGGTTGGATCTGGCAAATGTCGGGCAATGAGTCTGTTCTAGACGGATGCGAGGGCAGGTTTAGCCAATGCGGGTCAGTCCCTCGCAACGACACCAGATCCGTTCCCTCCGCCCCCCCTCGGGCTCACTGCTAATCTTTCTTGCGTCGCCCCTAAGAACCAAGCATTGTGTCACGAAAAAGTATAGTTTTTTGTGACATATTACAGTCGACTTTCGTGACGCAATCCATTGATAAAAAGTTAATTAGCCGCATACGAGGAAAAGGGATGGGTTCTGTTTGGACTACCGCAGACTTCGCCGATCTCGGAGAGCGGACGGCCATCGCCAAGGCCTTGTCGCGTCACGTGAAAGCCGGAGACATCAAACGGATTGGACGGGGACTCTACACCTACCCTCAAACGCATCCCGTCCTCGGGGAGCTGACGCCCTCGATCGAGACCATCGTCGATGCATTGAAGGGGCGCGACCAAGTTCGCCTGCTCCCCACGGGGGCCTATGCTGCGAATCTGCTCCACCTCTCCGAACAGGTCCCTGCTCGTATCGTATTTCTATCGGATGGTCCCAATCGAAAAGTCCAGGTTGGCAAACTAGAGATCGAGCTAAAGCACGTAGCCCCGAAACGCGTTGCCGCGGCCGACCGCATGTCAGGTTTGATCGTCGAAGCCCTTCGCTACATGGGCAAGGACAGCGTAAGCGAACGAAGCGTGGCCACTATCGCAAAGTCGATCGACGAGCGGCAAGCCAAGCAGCTCATCAGCGACCTTCGCCTCGCTCCGGCATGGATGCGTCCGCACCTGCGCGCGATTGCCCAAACGAAAGGGACGGTAGAATGAACGCCTTCGCCACCTTGCCCGCCAGTGAGCGGCGGCTCTATTTTCAGCAATACCAAGGTACCCAAGGAATCGATACAACCATCGTTGAAAAGGATTTCTGGGTTTGCTGGATGCTCGGTATCCTTTTTCACGCCAAACCGATTGCTGACAACTGCGTCTTCAAAGGCGGCACCTCCCTGTCGAAAGTCTACAACACGATCCAGCGGTTTTCCGAAGACATCGATCTGTCGGTAGATCCTGGGTTTCTTGGCTGCGAGGAAAGCGAGCTCGAAGCGATCGGCCTTTCGAATACGAGACGTATAAAGCTGGTGGAACAACTGCAGGCGATTTGCGCGAGCGTAGTCGAGGATCAACTCAAGCCGCTCCTCGAGGACGAAATCACCCAACGTATCGGCAAGCGGCAAGACGGCGAATCCTGGCTAAGCTATGAACTGGAGGGAGCCACTCACTCGCCTGTCCTGCTGTTTCACTACCCAACTGACCGGAACGCCAAAGACAGCGGATATATTCCACCTTGGGTAAAACTGGAGTTTGGCTCGCTCACCGACCAGCGTCCCACGGGATGCCGCAAGGTTTCCGCCATGGTCGACGAACTCGCGCCCGGGCATTTCGAGGATTGCCAGGCTCACGTCGTAGCCCTCGAAATCGAACGTACCTTCTGGGAGAAAGCGACCATCCTGCACGCGGAGTATCACCGTCCCAGTCCGAGACAACGCGACCGCTTCTCGCGTCACTACGCAGACTTCGCCGCGCTTTGGCGAAATCCGATCTGCAAGAAAGCGCTCGAGAACGACGACCTGCTAAAGCGAGTAGTGGCACACAAGTCCCGCTTCTTCCGCACCTCGTGGGCGAACTATGAGACCGCGAAACGGGGAAGTTTCCGTTTGCTACCTGGGCCGGAAGCTATCGAAAACCTCAAGAAGGACTACAAGGCGATGGAGCAGATGTTTTTCAGAACCCCGCCACCGTTTGAGGAAATTTTGGATACGCTACGAGAAGCGGAATCGACGCTGAATGGATAGCTCCTGCAATCCTATCAGGCCATTGAGGCTTCTCGCAGGAAGGGAATCAAAGTAGGTTGGCAATTGCCGATTTTGTGCCTGATAATTTTCAGAAAGATGCGTTTAGAGTCATTTCTGCACACTTAACTAAATGTATAAGTAGCTAATGGATAACGTTCGGTGTATATTTAGGAATAAAGTGACACACCAACAATCCCTTCGACTCCCGCCACCTCCACCATTTGACCGCCCGAGACAAGGCTAGACAGAAGACGTCTAACCGACTCGTAATCAAGGTCTTTCAAATCGGTTTCAGGCCTGTCCAATGAGACAGGCTGAGACTCGATTTGACCCTATGAGACCAAAGTAGATGCGCCAAGCTGGGCGCCTCTACGTTTTGCCAGCGACGGAAGCCCCATCAAGGCTTCGCGAATAGGCAGGGGCTTGTTTTACTGTGTAGGCCTCGAAAGTCAGCCTGATGTCCTTGTGACGAAGCAATCGGGCACCGACTCGCGGCCCACAACAACGGCCAATCCCCCATACCGCCAAGGACAGACCTTGGTAGCTCATCAACGATTTCGCGTCCACAAACTCAACCAGAGCTTAGCTCTTCTTCCTCCACCCTTTTTCTAAAGAGGCTTCTTTATGCGAATCGTTTGCACGAGGCGCAGCGTTGCAGGCTCCTTGTTTACAGTGAGCGGAGCAAAACGCCAAGACCTCATCGCATGCTGCAGCGCATAAACGGCTTCGTCCGCGACGTCCTCGCCCCTTTCGGCGGGCGTAGGCATGCGCACGCGTCCTTCAGCGTCCACATAATATTCCATCCTGACACTTATGTAGTCGCTTTCTCCATACAACTCTCGACCCATAGCCGGCTCGCGATAAGCGACAAGCTGCGGACTGGAGTCAAGCTGGCGAGCCACCACATAGTTCACCCGCTGAGGACGGGCACGCGTTCTACGCATCTCGCCTTGCCTGGTATAGACCTTAACGAAGGAACTCTCCAACAGGTCCTCCCGATCCCGCCTCATCCGCTGATAAGCCTTGCCGGCATCGAGCTGCACAACGATGTCCCCAACGGATCTCACCGCGTGCCCACCAACCCTTGCCGAAACAAATTCCCAACCGTATATGACCTCCGCGATCGAGTTGACGAGCGAGACATCCGAGGCCTCTAGGACAATCCAGTCCTCCAAGAATCCGTGCTCGTCGACCATGACCCGAACCGTAGCGAGCCCCGTGGACTGCCCTTTTTCCATCAACTCCTGCGGAAAAGAGGGAGCCTCCGTAACGGAAAATTGAATACTGCTACCCTGTACGCTATCCGAGGCGAAAGCTTCCGAGGAAAGCGTTGAAGACATACTCGCTACCAAGGCGAGCGCTGCGACTAGACTGAAGACCGACTTTTTCATGTTCTTTGCGTTGTTTGAATAAAGGGTCCCAAAGAAAAACGAGCATCGCTTAGCTTCCTCTGCGCCACGTAAGGGTCAATCGAAGGAAAAATCGAAAGGATCTAACTTTTTGACATACGAACTGCCGCAGCTCGCATGAGCCATAAAACAGACCGACCTGCAGCGAGTAAAAAGTGACAGCGAAGCTCCAGAATAACGCCACCCGTTTTCACAGTTCAAAACTATGGAGCACCCCAACCCCAGCATTCAATCCGCTCGGTCCATCAATTGAAAACATCCCTCAACAGATCCATCCCTCTCATCTGAGAAATCTGTGTTCACCAACCCCCCGCCAAGAGCCTCCTCCTCGAGTCGCACGCAAACCAGAAAAAGCCCCACTTTTCCCTCAAAACGCCCCGCACGCGCAATTGACTAATCGAAAACACCTGATTCGATTAATTCCGTGAATGGAATCCCCTTTGTTTGCATAGCGACTGTATCGCTATTTGCATCCTGCTACGCCGTCGCTGCAGAGATCCCCGTCGTCTTCACCATCGTCGAAAGCGAGCGCACTGGCTCGATTCGCTACTCGACTGGAGATACCTCCGAGCAAACGTTTCAGCACACCGGCAGCATGGAGGCTACGCTAAGCTTCGACCCAGCGACGCAAAGCCCCACCGCCATTCGATTCACGGCCGGATTGATTTCCGAATCGCCCACCACCTTCAAGAACACCGCGACCATGTACCTGCATGGACTCGGCATCAAGAAAGTGGTTTTCGAGCAAAGCACGACTGGCTTGCAGATGAGGGTCAACACCATCGGCGCCGCCCATCCAATTTCCCCAGAGGGAAAGATCCTCGAAAACGACCGACTGGAGTCCTTCCCCATCGCCGGCATCCTCACTGCAAAACTGACGATCGACGGGCGCACCCAAACCCAAGAAATCAACGTCGCCACCAATCCGCCAGACCGCACAGAGGGCCCAGTGGGCACCGACCTGAGCCTGCAAGTCTTCGAAGAAAGCCGCAATGGTCGAACAAGCAATTATCGGATTGCCTTCATCACTGTTGTCGACACTCGCCGCTCCGAGTTCATGCCCAATACCGACACTGCAGTGACCCGTACCCTTAACGGCTCCTCTCTCGCGGAAGCGACCTTCAACGCGCCCAGCCCCTTCGGCCAATGGCTGCTCGAAAACGGCTACGAACTTCAGCACGACGGGACCCAAAACGCAGCTGGAATTCCCCTCGCCCTCCTCTTCGCCTTCAACCTTCCTGCGAACTACAGCGGAGCGCTGCCTTGGAAAGCGGAACTAGAAAACGGCAAGCCCATGCTCACCCTGCAGCTTCCCGCGAGCGGCCTCAAGCAAGCCATCCAGATCGAAAGCTGCAGCGAACTCGGAAGCGGGATCTGGGAAAAGGTACATCCCTCCGCCTTCGTGAACGGACAATCGGACCTCTCCACCGGGGCTATGGGACAACGCCGTATCTTATTTACGGATACATACTGCCTCTTCTACCGCATCACCACGGCAGAGAACAACCTTTAGCCAGAGTCTCCGACCGCTTCCCTCCGGTTCCTTGCTGCGAGCAGGAGGACGCGGGCAATTCGGCAACACAAGTGAGAGCGAAGGCGAGCCCATCCCTCTCGTATCCTTTCTACAGGTACAACAGTCGGCTAGCCAACAATACCCGTTGAATCAATCCAACTCGCGCGTTTCTGGATGCAGCTTGAACTAGTCCTGAAAGTGACGCAGAGGGGCGATAAAACTCAATAACACCGAGCGATGGTTCGTTCCCATGTTAAAGCCCCTCCCCCAGCCCGCTTGGGCTTGTCTAAAACATTATCTGGAAATGGGAAAGAAAATGAAATCCTCGACTAAGGTAAAACTGCTGTTCTTCACAGCCGCCTTCATCGCGTTCCTGCTAGCAAACTACCTGTGGTTCTCGGGCCACAAAGAGCAGGGAATATTTGTCGGAATCTGGGTACCCTCAATCTGCTCGGCCGGGGCCTTACTACTAGCAAGGGGGCGACAATGAGCGACCTAACCATATTTATCATCGGCATACTCGTCTGCTTCCTCTGCCTTGGCGGAGTGCTTATCCACAATGTTGTGAACGAGAACATAGCCGAAGTTGACGAGACCGCAGACGACGAAAAAGACTGAGAAACGGCACGACACCCCGTCTGTGTAGTCTTCATTCGGATACTCGTCCAATGCAGCCAAATCCGACCTTCGTTCGTTGGCACGGGCATGACTCGAAAAGCCCAATTCCCCGACGAGCAAAGCGAGGACGGATCGTTCGAACGCCAAAAGGACGCCTTCGACAACTGGGTATCGCCCTCGCCTGACTCCCAGTACCCCGCAGCCTCCGGCCGCTACCACCTCTACGTATCGCTGGCCTGTCCTTGGGCTCACCGCACCATCATAATGCGGGAACGGCAGGGCTTGGCTCCGCACATAGGTATGACGGTTGTCGATCCGATTCGAGACGAAAAAGGCTGGCGCTTCGTAGACAACGTGCCGCGCTGCCAACCGGATCCGCTCAACGGCTTCAAATACTTGAGCGAAGCCTACCGAGCGACCGATCCCGACTACGACGGGCGCGTGACCGTGCCAGTGCTTTGGGACAAAGAGACCAAGCGCATCGTCAGCAACAACGACGATAACATCATGCGAATGTTCAATTCCGCCTTCGCCAAAATCACCGGACAAGGGCACGACCACTGCCCTCCTCACTTGATCGGCCAGATCGACCGTCTCAATCAACTCATTTACGAAACCGTCAACAACGGGGTCTACCAAGCGGGTTTCGCATCCAGCCAGAAGGCTTACGATGCAGCGCTGTATCCACTTTTCGATACGCTCGACATGCTAGAATCGCGACTGAACCGTGGCCCCTACCTCTTTGGCGACACTTTAACCGAAACCGATTGGCGGCTTTGGGTGACCCTTATTCGCTTCGACGCCGTATACCACGGGCACTTCAAATGCAACCTGCGTCGCCTCGTCGACTACCCGAACCTCATCGCTTATACCGAGCGCCTCTATCGGCTTCCCGGAATTGCTGAAACCGTCGACTTCGACCACATCAAGCGTCACTACTACCTCACCCACGACGAACTCAATCCAAGCGGTATCCTACCGGCGGGGCCACACTCGATCTTTCCCTTCTCCTAACTTCGCAGCCGCCATCCGCAACGTTCACTTCGGCATCGACCTGCCGCCATGAATAGCTAGCAATGGGCCGATGCTGCCGCTCTTCTACCATCCGATCTACACCGAAGGTATCGATCCCAGCGCCCGCTTCCCGCGAGAACGCTATCGCCTTTTGGCAGAACGGCTGCATAAGCATGAAACCATCGAACTGCGCGAACCGCGTCTCGCCACTCGAGACGAACTCGCCTTGGCCCACGACTTGCGCTACATCGATACCTTCTTGGCAAACCAACTCGACGAGAAAGCCATGCGCCGCATCGGGCTGCGCCCCTGGACTCCAGCCATCGTCGAGCGGACTTTGCGAATAGCTGGCGGCAGCCTGCAAGCCCTCGACCTCGCATTGGAGACAAGGGGAATAGCAGGCAATCTAGCCGGCGGTACCCATCACGCCTACCGTGACTTCGGTTCCGGATACTGCATCTTCAACGACGTGGCGCTTTGCGCGCTGAACGCCCTGCAGCAAAAAAAGGATCAGCGTATCCTCTCCCTCGACCTCGACGTGCATCAAGGAGACGGCACCGCTTCCATCCTAGCCCGGGAGCCTAGAGTATTCACCTGTTCGATACACGCCCAGAGCAACTTTCCTTTTAGAAAACAACGCAGCGATCTCGACATCGGGCTGGAGGACCAGCTCGGCGACCTCTCATACATGGAGATCCTGGAGCGCGCCATGGATGAAATTGAAGCGGATCGCTTCGATCTCATTCTCTTCCAAGCCGGCGTCGATACGCTAGCGGAGGACGCGCTGGGAAACCTCGCCCTCACCCGAGAGGGCCTTCGAAAACGCAACCAGAAAGTCTTCGAACTCAATGCCCAACACGGAATCCCTATCGTGATCTTTATGGGCGGTGGTTACGCGAAGCCGATCGAACTCACTGTGGACGCCTTTGAAGACCTGTTCCAACAAGCAGCGCAGGCAGTCTCCTCCGCTCGAGCTTGAGCCTTTCCAGAGCTGCGAGCAGCAAGCTCGGAACCTTGGTTCGGCACGTCCTAGCGATTGCTCGGCTTCGTGCTCAAGAATCCCAAGCCAATCCCCATGAGGCTGAGCGGTGCTACGATCCAACCTGCTGCAGGCAAGGACACCGGGGCAAAGATGGCGAAGAGGGCGACGATGCCCACGCTCACACCGCTAACGATAGCGGCGATTCCAACACAGGCTTTTTGGTGGTTCATTGGTTCTGTCATTTCCGTATGGATAGAGGTTAGAGGAAGATCCCTGAGCGCTTCGGACTGAAGCGTCTTGGCTCGAATCTCCCTTTTCATCCTCTAAGTGCCAACCTCCTCAGGTAAGGTGACAGCCTTTTTCAAAAAAGAAGCAGGGCTCTGCGCCCTGCCCAGCAAATTTGCATTAGACGATATCCGCCCTCAAGTCATCAGCCCCCCACCGAGCTGCCCGCACGGTCCATCAGCTTCCGCTTCTCGTCAGGGGTCAAGTAAGCCGACCAGTCGACGATGATATCCTTGTCGGCGCGGGCTCGTACCCGTTCCTTTTCGGCATCCGTCATCAAGTCGCCGTAGTCCACGGCGCGATCCACATCGCGTTCGCTCTCCGTGCGATAGTCCGCCTCGTCCTTCGCTCGACCAGCCTCGCGGCCGATCATCGCTCCGGCAGCCGCACCGATGGCGGCCCCCTCGCCTTCTTCACCGGATTGGTGACCGATGATGCCGCCGATAATAGCCCCCGCCGTCGCCCCCGCAGCGGCGCCGCGACGTTCGTGGTAGCCAGAGGAGGCGCACCCCACCAAGCCGACGCAAAGGGCTCCCGCTCCACAAGCGATCCACAGTTGACGTTTCAATCCAGTATTCTTTCCGGGTATCGTTTTCATAACGAAGGCCCCCAACGCATTCGCCGCGCCACGGGTCCCTACACCAAGGCTCACCGAGGGGAACCGTCTTCGTTAGCCTGCAAAATGCAGACCGTCCGTGCAAAATTCAGCAGCAGTCCAGACCGCTCAAGCGCCCGCCAGTACCCGCTCCCGATGCTCCTGCGGACTCATTCCTCGCACGCGCTTAAAAGCGGAACTCAAGGCAAACGGGCTACCGTATCCCACGCGCTCCGCCACGGTTCCCACCGTTTGATCCGGCTCGCACAAAAGGTCCGCCGCCAGAGCCAGGCGCCACTGAGTCAGGAAGGCCATGGGCGGCTCCCCCACCGTTTCGCTGAAGCGCCGCGCCAAGGCCGCTCGCGACACCCCGACTTCCGCTGATAGGCTCGCCAGAGTCCAAGGGCGAGCCGGCTCCTTGTGGATCAGCTTCAGGGTCTGCCCCACCACTGGATCTCCCTTGGCTTGATACCATGGCAGCTCGCGCGCCTCTCCCCGTTCGAACCACTTTCGGAGAATTGCGATCAGCAGCATATCCAGCAAGCGATCCAAAACCGCAGCCTGTCCTGGAGCGTCACGCGCCATCTCGTCGCTCAGCATCTGAATCAAGGGCGACTCCCAAGCCTCCCCCTTTACCCAAAGCAAAGGCGGCAAGGCATCCCGCAAGCGCTCGCTCACGTCCGCCATCGATTCGTAACTCCCGATCAACATCAAGGTGTCCGCCCCCAAATCGTTGCCCCAGGTCCGTACCCCAAGCTTCATCTCCTCGTGAAGGGAACGCCCTTCCGGCGAACGGCACTCTTGGCCAGGATAAACGTAGACCGTCGGCTCCGTGCCCGAAAAGTCGGATACAGTGTAGTGCCCGGGAGCCCGCGTGATGGCGACATCCCCCGCTTCCAGCGAAACCGCCGCCCCATTGTCGTGTGCGATGTGGCAGCCTCCCCTTACCATCGCAATCACCGTCAAGGGGGAATCGGCTTCGATCCTCAAGCTCCATGGCGACGCCAACAAGCCACGCAAAGCAAAGGCGCCGCGAGCCCTAGGGCCTTCCAATAGTCCGCTGAACGCGTCGATTTCCTTCATTTTAGACGATCGCTTATGAGCTTGAGCATCCGAGCTATGGCCTGATTGCCGAGAATTCGCTAGGCTACAGGGGTTATGACAACGAATACACAAACACCGTCAACTCAATCTCCCCGTGCCGTGCTCGTCATCGGGGCCAATGGAAAAACCGGCCGCCGCGTCGCTCAACGCCTGCAAGCCGCCGGCCTGCCCGTGAAAGCCGCTTCGCGCTCAAGCGAGACGCCCTTCGACTGGCAAGACAACTCTACTTGGGCTCCCGCTCTCGAAGGGGTCCAGTCCGCCTACATCACCTTTTATCCAGATCTCGCCTTCCCAGGCGCTGCCGACTTGGTGGAAGGCTTCGCAAGGGTTGCCCTCGACCATGGGGTCAAACGCCTCGTCCTCCTCTCCGGCCGCGGGGAGGAAGGCGCCCGGGACGCGGAGCAACGTATCCAGAATTCGGGTGCGGACTGGACCATTGTCCGCTGCTCGGTCTTCAACCAAAACTTCAGCGAATCCTTCGCTGAAGCAATTGCCCACGGACACCTCGCCATGCCCGTCGGTCAAACGAAAGAGCCATTCGTCGACGCGGAGGACATCGCCGACGTCGCATTTGCCGCTCTTACGGACAATCGCCACATCGGACAGGTCTACGAGCTCACTGGTCCACGACTGCTAACCCTAGAGCAAGTGGCCAGCGAACTGAGCGAAGCCATCGGTCGAACCATAGAGTTCCACAGCGTATCCGTTTCCCAATACGCGGAAGAACTTACCCAACACGGATTTTCATCGGAAGAAGCCCTGCCAATCGCCCAACTGATCTCTGAGGTCTTCGACGGCCGCAACGCCTACCTCACCGATGGCGTACAGCGTGCTCTCGGGCGCGCCCCGCGCGACTTCTCCGATTTCGCGAACGCCGCCGCTGCAGATGGGATTTGGAATCCCAAGGAGGTTCTGTCATGAACTCCTGGATACTTGTTATCGAAGTGTCCGCCTTGTTCGGGTGCGCCTTGGTCGGAGGCATCTTCTTTGCCTTCTCTTCCTTCGTAATGAAAGCGCTCGGGAGGATCCCAGACCCTGCGGGGATGCACGCGATGCAATCCATAAACATCGTGGTGCTCAATCCCCTCTTCCTCGGATTATTCTGCGGCACCGCCCTGCTGTCCGTAATCCTTGTCGTCAACGGGATCGCGACAACCACCTCGCCTTGGCTTATCGCTGGCGGTCTCAGCTACTTCTTGGGGACCTTCCTGGTCACCGCGCTCGGAAACGTGCCGCTGAACAATCGACTCGCTACCGCGAGCCCGAGCGATCCCGCGGGGCACGCAACCTGGCAAAGCTACTTGCCGCGCTGGACCTTTCTCAACCACTTGCGCACCGCTGCCGCAATCCTCGCCGCCTTCTGCGTCCTCATGGGACTCCTTCCCGCCTGAAACCAATGAAAGAGCAAAACAAGCAAACCGTACGCATCTTCATCGAGGAAGCCCTCAACCGGGGCAACCTCAGAGTGATCGACGAAGTGATCCACGCCTCCTATCGCTACGATTCTCCCAACGAAGCCATGCAAGGAGTCGAGCAACTGAAAGCCTTCGTGCTAGCTCTGCGCAGCGCGTTCCCGGACCTGTATATCGCCATCGAGGAGCAGATCGCCGAAGGGCAAAGCGTCTGCACGCGCATCTCCCTGAGCGGAAGCCACCAAGGCCCTTTCCTCGGCGTCCCCGCTACCGGAAAATCCGTGCAACTGCAGGGCGTCATCATCAGCCGATTCGAGGGGCCGCTGATCCTCCACGAGTGGGAATTGCTCGACCAGCTGGGCTTGCTGCAGCAACTGGGGCTGGTCAAGCAGTGAAGCGATAGTCCCGAGAGCCCGCCTGCCGAAAGGCGGGCTCTTACTGTCTGACAAATGTAGTTCTCGTCTCCGAGGCTGGGGAGCATGTTAGTCTCCGCACGGCGTGACAAATGGCCCGAGTTGACTACCCTGCATGGGTGGTTCGCGAGCATCCGGTCCACCCGACACGCAGCCCCCCCAAAAAAAGACTCATTTCGAATCCTTAGCGCTTCAAACGCCCAAACCCTTCACTGCCTCAGCCCCAACGCACATGAAAAACATCTGCCGCCGTAGTTTCATCTCCACTACATCCCTACTCGCCATCTCAGCCAAGACTCTCGTCTCGGCCCAAGATGCGTCCGCCCAGGCCGTTGCTGGAAAAAAAGCCTACCCCAAGCCCACAGCCGGCAAAGGCCAGCTGCGTTGGCTGGAGGGACAACAAGCCCACGCCGGCACCGCCTTCGGCGTGGCATGGCCCAAGGGTGAACATCGAGCCGACACCACCTTTACGGTCAAGACGCCGAACGGCAAAGCCGTGCCCGTACAGACTTGGACCACGGCCACTTGGCCCGATGGCAGCCTCAAGTGGACCGGGCACGCCTTGGCGCCCGACGCGCCCGCAGCCGACTACTACGAAATCGCAGCTGGCTCCCCCGCGACTCACTCCTCGCCGGTGAGCGTCAAGCAGACTGCTGACTCCACCCTGGTAGACACCGGAACCATCCTCTGCGAGCTCCCACATAGCGGGGCCGCACTCATTTCCTCGGTCTCCCGCAAAGGCAAGCCCGTGCTCGTCAACGGCCTGCTTACCGGCACCCGCCAAGACGCCCCGGAACGCGGAGCAAATGTGGAGCCCTTCAGCAGCGAAATCGAAACCGTCGAGCTTGAACAAAGCGGACCCGTTCGCGCCGTCGTTAAAATCACCGGCACCCATCGGACCGGCGGACAACGCGATTGGCTGCCCTTTTCCGTAAGGCTGTATTTCCACGCTGGCAGCGAAGGTATCCGCATGGCCCATACCTTCGTCTTCGACGGCGACGAAGAGAAGGATTTCATCAGCTCCCTCGGCGTCCGCTTCCACGTTCCCATGGGCGATGCCTACTACGATCGCCATGTCCGCTTTGCCGGACAGAACGACGGGATTTGGGGCGAGGCAGTCCAAGGCCTCACCGGCCTGCGCCGCGACTCGGGCAAGGAAGTGCGCGACGCTCAGGTCGCCGGCGAAAAGGTTCCCGACATCACCACCTGGCCAACGAACGTCAGCAGCCGTATCCACTGGGTACCTACATGGGGCGACTTTTCGCTGAGCCAGCCCAATGCCAACGGCTTCTCGCTGCGCAAGCGAACCAAAGCAGGCCAAGGCTGGGTCCCCGTCGACCAAGGGGAACGAGCCAACGGTTTCGGCTACGTGGGCGGCGCCAGCGGCGGCGTTTCCTTCGGAATGCGCGACTTCTGGAAGCTCCATCCCACGCAGCTCGACATCCGCGACGCCGCTACCGACAACGCCGAAGTCACCCTCTGGATGTGGTCACCCGACTCCCCTCCCATGGACATCCGCTTCTACCATGACGGGCTCGGCCAGGATGTGGAAGGCCCGCTCGAGGGCACAGACGTTCCAGGCGTGCGAACCAGCGTCCCGGACACGCCTTACGCCAAGCAGTTGGACGCCCTAAACATCACCTACGAAGACTACGAGCCCGGCTTCGGCACCCCGCACGGCGTAGCTCGCTCAACCGATCTCTATCTCTGGGCCCACGACGCGACGCCCTCACGCGAACGACTGGCGGAGCTTTCCCAATTCACCGCCCACCCACCTCAGCTGGTTCCCAGCCCCGAGGACCTGCACCGCGCCCGAGTCTTCAGCAATATGTGGGACCTCCCTAATCGTTCCACACCTGCCCTCTCCAAACTGGAAGACCGCCTCGACTGGTCCATCGAGTTCTATCACGACCAAGTCGAACAACGTCACTGGTATGGCTTCTGGGACTACGGCGACGTCATGCACACCTACGACCGCGACCGCCACGTCTGGCGCTACGACGTAGGAGGCTATGCTTGGGACAACTCCGAGCTCTCCTCCGACATGTGGCTATGGTACACCTTCCTGCGCGACGGCAACAGCAAAGCCTTCCGCTTAGCAGAGGCGATGAATCGCCATAATCGCGACGTAGACATCTACCACCTCGGCCGCTTCAAGGGCCTTGGCACCCGCCACAACGTGCAGCATTGGGGTTGCAGCGCCAAACAGTTGCGCATCAGCACCGCCATGAACCGCCGCTTCCACTACTTCCTCACCACCGACGAGCGCACTGGAGACGTGCTGAACGAAGTGATCGAGGCGGACAAGGCTCTCGGCACCCTCAACCCACGCCGTAAGTTGCCAGGCGAGCCCTTCACTCCAGAGCAATCCATTATGTCTCCAGGAACCGACTACGGAGCCACCGTCTCCAACTGGTTCACCGCTTGGGAGCGCACCGGCGATCCCAAGTATCGCGGTTGGATCGAGGATACCATGCGAGCCATCGGGAAATCGAAGTACGGGTTCTTCACCACTGCCTTCGACTACGATCCCGAGACGAAGTCGATGATCCCTATCGACGAAGTTCCCAATCGCGTGTCCCATTTGAGTATTATGTTCGGCCTGCCCGCCATTTGCGCAGAGCTGATCCAAAACTTGGACGTCCCCGAGTTCGAGGAGGCTTGGCTCCAGTACTGCAGCCTCTGCAACGCGCCCGACGAAGAGGTCCAGGCTGTTTATGGAACCACCTTCCGCGGTCCGGGCTTCGAAAGCTCGCACTCCCGCATCACCGCTTACGCCTCCTACATGAAGGACGATCCCAAGCTCGCGGAACGAGCCGTCGACGCCTTCTACAGGAACGAGTGGGGATCTCGAGTGGAACTGAAGACGCACCGCATCGACGGTCCCGATGTCCTCAATCCAGTTGACGAGGCGGCTTGGGTCTCTACCAACGACTCTGCCCAATGGGGCCTCGCAGCCATCCAAGTGTCCGCCCTGATACCGCAAGCCTTGAGCAAGCAGTAGCCGCAGGGAGAAGATTCAAAAACCGTAGCGCTGAGCTTCAGCCAGCGTCCGCGTTGCAGGATCTAGCAACGCGGACGACATAGAAGTCGTTCCTCCATCAGGCACCGCCCTAAAATGTCGTAGGGCTGTCGCTCGCGACACGCCGCAGTGCAATTTTGCAACACAGCATGTCAGCGAGCGCCAGCCCTACCGTTTCGCAGCTTGATCGTAGCTGCCTTGCTGACTTTAAGTTTACTCCAGACCGATCGTCACCAACGACTTGGCTGGCAACTTGACGACCAACTTTCCCTTGGCGAACTTGGCGCCCTTGAACGCGCTCGGCACCAGAGCGTCGGGAGCGTCGAAGGTATTGCGAGCATTCATGGCATCAGCCGTAAGGATACGAGCCTCCTTCACCTTGAGCTTCTTCCCGTCGGCAAACTGTACCTCAACCGTACGCGCTTCGTTGGGGTCAATATTTGTCAGGCTCAAATGGATACGTCCGGCATCGTTGATAGAAGCGGTCGCGCTGATGGCAGGCAAAGGCTCACCTTCTTCGCCGTCGTACTTGTACTCCCCTCGATCGAGCTCATAGGGCAAGGCGGTAGCCTCGCGGTGGGGCTTGTAGAGGTCGAATGTATGGAAGGTGGGCGTGCGCAACATGCGTTCGCCATCTGTCAGGATCATCGCTTGCAGCACGTTTACCGTCTGGGCGATGTTGGCCATCTTCACGCGATCCAAGTGCTGGTGGAAGATGTCGAGCGTGACGGAAGCCGAGAGGGCATCGCGCAAAGTGTTTTGCTGATACAGGAAACCGGGGATGGAGCCCTCTTCCTGCTCATGCCAAGTCCCCCACTCGCCCACGATCAGCCAAACGCGCTTCTCGGGATCGTGCGCGTCCATGATGGCCTTGTGGTTGGTGATGAGTTCGTCCATCTCCATCGCTCTTCCCATCAAGCGGTACCAGCCGCCTTCATCGAAATTGACGGCCTGCCCCTTGTGCGTCGACCAAGAGCCATCAAGCGTGTAGTGGTGCAAGTCGATACCGTCGATCATGCGGCCCGCCCGCTCCATCACGACTTCGGTCCAATTGTAGTCGCCGCCTGCGGGCCCCGTCGCGATGCGGAACGGCTTCACGTCTCCGTAAGCATGCAGAAAGGTCGCGAAACGGCGATAGAGATCGGCGTAGTACTCCGGCCGCATATGGCCGCCGCAGCCCCAGCTCTCATTGCCTACGCCCCAGAAACGCACCTTCCACGGTTCGTCTCGGCCGTTTTCGCGGCGCAGCTTGGCCATGGGACTTTCGCCGGGATGGTTGATGTACTGCCACCAGTTCGCCATGTCTTCGACCGATCCGCTGCCCACGTTGCCTACTACGATCGGTTCGGTTTCCAACTCAGCCACCAGATCCATGAACTCATGGGTGCCGACGGAGTTGTCCTCGGTTACCCCGCCCCAGAGATTGTTTACCACCGTGGGACGCTGGTCCTTGGGGCCAATGCCGTGCTCCCAGAAATAGTAGTCGGCGAAACAGCCGCCCGGCCAACGGAGATTGGGCACGCCCAGTTCCTTCAAGGTCGCCACGACGTCGTCGCGAATAATGTAGTCGCCATTGGCGTCCTTCTTCCAAAAGCCGTCGTAGATGCCGCGACCTAAGTGCTCGGCGAAGTGTCCATAGATGTGCTCGCTGATATGCCCGTTCGAGCCGGACGTATCGATCGTCATCTGATGCACCGGTTCAGCCGAGACGGCAACAGCCAGAGCGAGGGTAGGTAGCATTGATTTGAGTAGGGTCATAGTCGTGTGGGGTTCAACGGTAGGCGGGGGATTCTGCCGTAATTGGATTTCGCATACGGAACATCTGTCTAGGCCAGCTCCGTTTAATGAAGCTCAAACGCTAGAAAACTGCGGGCGAAGGGTCGACTTAAATCAACAAGAATCTGACTGTCCTAAAGAACTAGATTCCTTGGTTTTTCCACCGCTCATTTCCCAAAGAACCTCCGTTGAAACAGCAGTCTTCGGCGCAAATTCAGGACTATCCAGGTAGCGAAAAAGGCTGTGGAACAACTGCCGCTTCACGAGACAATTCTCAGCCCCGCTCAAATCGAGGCCGCAAACCAACAGTTTACCCTTCCCTAGGGACGCTTCCCAGAGAAGCCCTAGATCTCGGTTCGTGTACCAGTCGTCGATAACCCTTACGATGGGATCGACCTGTCCCGCCAAGAGCTCTAGGTTCAATGGCGTCGCCCCTCGCAAGGCGTACCACCATTGCCAATCCGTGTGGCAGTCGGTCGGAAAGCGCTTCAGAGCTGGGTGCTCCGGATCGCAAAGGATCCCTAGCGTGTGGGGGGCTTGCTGCTGCGTGCAAGCGGTATTCCAAAAAATAGGGGTAAATCCGAGCGCAACGTCGCTGCCCATCCAAGCCGCATCTGCATACCAGAGAACCTTCATACCGGCTTCCATAGCCGTCAACGCGTCAGAACAATTGGATACGACAGCAACTCCCGAAGCATCCAAGGAGACGAGGGGGTCCGAGTAAACCCAGATATCCCAGCTGTTGGCGACAGACTCCCCTCCCGAGCTGAGCTCGACTTCGAGGCGACAGCGGCAGGCATTGACCACTTTGCTCAACGAGCAAGCTAAGCTTGCTACCTCCCGCAAGCCTCCTCGTTCGAGACTCGGAATATCCACCTCACCCTGATCCACGATCGCCCCCGCTTGCGAAACCAGCTTCCAGGAGAGTCGTGCTTCCTTCCAATCCCTCAGACCGAAATGAGCGACTTCGACGATCGCCTCCAAGCTTTCCGCAGCGGAATACACTCGCTTATCGAGGCGGGCCAAAACAACGACCTCTCCGCAGAAGCGCCGCATCTCAGCTGCTTCGAGATAGCCCTTGCTCTCCCAAAACGCGTCAAGCACCCCTACAGGGGCCGTTCCCTGCCCCGGAAAATCCTGCAGGCCCAAAAGCTGGAACCCGGCCATCCCCGGCGTACGCAGGGCCGACTCGATTTCTTCCTTGTAGCACAATGCCTGCAGCTTGCCGGAAGCCCGAACAAAGTCCGATACCCATTCCTCAAGGCCGCTGGCCGCCAGACCTGCGCCGAAGATCTCGTAGTTTCGTGCCTTCAAATGTCCACAGTATTTGCCTGTGTCATAAAGCGGTGGATACGCGGACCATTGACCATTTTCATGAGCGATGACCGGTACCTGACGCTTGGATACGCAATCGCGATAATCGTAGGTCGTCGCTGGAGGCGAACCGTTGAGTCGACAGTCTAGGCCATCGCCCCATTGATGCACGCGGGGCTCTGAAACCACTTGAAAATCGTTCGCGTCCAATTCCGGCCACCCCGCAGCCCCGGTGTAGAGGCGACGTGGGTCACGCTTGCGAAAGTGCTTCACCCACTTGGTCAGGAACGCCTCGTGCTGGGGACCGCCCGGCTCGTTCCCGCAGGCCATCATCACGAAACAAGGGTGGTTTCCGTAAGCCCGCAATACGCGTTCGCCCTCCCGATAAACCCAATCGTCCACCTCCTCGCCATCTCCGATCCCCGCTGGCGAATTGAAGGCGAGTACCGCTTCCGCGTTCGGCCAAACCGCGCACTCGACTTGAAAGTAGAGCCCCAGCTCGTCCCCCGCCTCGAAGGCCGCTTTCGGCGGACACCAGGAATGAAAGCGAACATGGTTAAATCCGTGGGCTTTGATGCGTCCTAGGATTTCGCGCCAAGAGTCCTGATCCATGGGGGGGTGACCCGTTTTCGGAAAAACGCAGCAATCGAGGGCTCCTCTCAAAAACGTCCTGCTTCCATTGATACAAAATTGGGTCCCTTCCACCGTAAACCTTCGCAGGCCAAAAACCTCCGTTCTCCGGAAATCCCCGCATCGAAGTTCCAACTCGTAAAGATGCGGGCCAAATTCATCCCAGAGCAACGCATCGGCTCCCAGCCGTATTTCACCTTCGAAAACGCCCCCCTCGCCTACCGCGGTTTCTTGCACCACCAGAGCCGCGCCACCTTGCACTTCCATCCCGCGTCGCGCCCGAACCGCGAGCTGCAGCGTCGCCCCTTGAAGGGCTCCTTGCAGGGCGCCTTCGACGCGGATGCTGCGGCTTTCCAGCAAGGCAAACACTTCCAATCGCTCGCAACGCAAGCCCTCCGTCGCCAACAATTCGATACGCCCCACCACTCCATTCCAGTTTCCCTGAGTATGGTCGCTGAGGCTGTGGGCGTTCTCTCCCAGCGGAATGCTGAGTCGATTGTCGACGCGAAGCGTGAGGCGATACCTTTGCCCCGCCTGCAAACGTCCCAAGTCCAGCTCGACCGCCGCGGAAAGACTCTCCCCGCTCCCGATCTCGCGTTCGTCCAGCCACGCTTGGACCTGCCAATGCACCCGCTCCAAAAAAAGAGTCAGCGCTTTTCCGTTCCACCCTTCAGGCACTTCGAATTCCTTCTGGTACCAAGCGACACCCACAAATCGCGTCTCAGGCTGCAGGCAAAACGGAACCTTGAAGTTGCTCCCCTCGCGGTAGGAAGCGTACTTTTCCGCATCGAAAAAGGAGCGATCGAATATCGTTCCAGTCCACTTGCTATTCAGATCAACAAGCTCCCCAATCCCCTGTCCATCGAGCGATCCCGGCAATTCGACTTCCCTCGAGAACGAACGGCGAAACCAATCTTCGGATACGCCCCGATCGTTTGGGTCCAACTCAAGCTGCCACGATCCCGCAAGGGAAAGCGAAACGGGAGACTCGTCGGAACTCATGACGCTTGCCTCCCCTCGGATTTGAAAGGCGTCAAGGGCGCGCGTTCGACAGTCTGGCTCTGGGGGCTTGTTGAGATAGGAAGCAACACGCCCCCCAGCAAGCCACCCAACGCCACAGCCTCAATGAAATCCTTTTCGGAACGTCCGACTTCCATCCGCCGGTCAGCCCGCTTCAATGGCAGTTCGCAAGCGGTCAATTTCGATGGGCACATTGTTGAGAAAATCTACGAATTTTTGAGCTTCCACGGACAGCACCATCGATCAGGTACACCAGACGTTCCTCCGCTCCGACTCCACGTCGGACAGCTGGGTGGTCTCAGCCACGAGCATGGAAACCGCCCAGGCCGGGCAGCATGAGAAAAGAGTTAAAAGACGAGACATGGGGAGGATTGGGGCACTTATCGCTCGCAAAATAGACTTTCCGCCATAGCTCGCAAGGAGTCGAATCGTCAGCGAACACTCTTACATGTGTGCCTTGTCAATGGCCGGCCATTCTTCCCGTCAAATTCTCGGTAGCCAAAACAAATGCCTTCAAACCCAACGCCGTCCCGCCCACCCAATCCTTCGCCCTGCCGGAAACGCTGCGAGCTGGACCAGCGTGGCGTCTGCCGCGGCTGCGGCCGCACCCTGCACGAAATCTCCCTCTGGAGCCGCGCCCCCGAAAGCCTGCGGGCGACCATCGCCCAAGCCGCTCGCCACCGTCTGGCAAAGGCCCCTTGAGTCTCATGCGGCAGATGCCCGTTCCATTCCGCAGTTGCTGCAACCGAATGCTGGAGATCTTCACGAAGAGCCCTCGAATCCAAGAAAAAGACTCGCCCTCATCCTTTTCCACCGCTTGATCATTGGGCTCTAGCGGACAAACCTGTAGCTGTCTTCCTCCCTCCTCCCGTTCTCGAAAGTTAGTAGTGAAATTCTTGGATCCGAAATACATCGTCGTCGGCAACTCGTCCGACGACCCCTTCGCAATCGATGTCGCTTACGGCATGGGACAGATCGAGGACGTGGCTGACAAAATCAGCATGAAGCGCTTCGCCAATACCGAGTTCTGCCCACGCTTCATTTCCGACGAAACCGACTTCGAAAACATCGGCAACAAGATGGCGGGCAAGTCCATCATCATCGTCAGCGCCAGCAGCCTGGGCATGAGCCGCCAGAGCCTCGCCATGCGCACCTTCATGATCGCCCGCGCCGCCAAGGAAAACGGCGCCGCCGAGGTCATCTTGGTGGAGCCCGACCTTTTCTACAGCGCCCAAGACCGCGGAGCCCGCCCCGAGCTCGGCAACACCGCCCACGACCGCGACAGCAAGGACCTCAAGAAATTCGACGGGCAACCCTTCACCGCCAAGCTCTACGCCGAGCTGCTCAAGCTCTCCGGAGTGGACGCCGTGCTCACCGTGCACAACCACTCCAAGTCCGTGCGTAGCATGTTCACCGAAGTATTCGGCGGACGCTTCTACGACCTCATCCCTTACGAGATCTACGTCGACTACTTCCTGAACTCCGACATCGTCGACTACGGCGACGAGGGAGAGGGCCTCGCCCTCTGCGCCCCCGACAAGGGAGCCCGCGAGTTCGTGAAGGAAATGTTCAGCCGACTTGGCCTGTCCAAGGCTAAGTTTGTCCTCCTAGACAAGGAGCGCACCGGCGAGCGCGAGGTGCAGATAAAGCTGCACGCGGAGAGCGAAACCACTTTCGAGGACATCCGCGGCCACGACATCATCCTCTTCGACGACATGGTCCGCACCGGCTCCACCGTCGTAAAGTCCTGCCAATTCCTCAAGCAGATCGAGCCCGGCAAGACTGTCTTCGCTGTCAGCCACTTCTACGCCAGCGAAGAGGGCCGCGTGAAGATGGCCAACACCGCCATCGACGAAATCCTCACTCTCAACACCATTCCCACCATCCTCAACCGCGACGTGCAAGGACGCCTGCGCAAGAAGCTGGTCGTGCTGAAGATAGAGAAGTGGCTAGCCCTCAACCTTTGCCGCATCCTCAATATCGAGGAGCCCAAGGGCGACGACGAAAGCCTGTACCAGATCGACATGTCTTCCAAGAATTCACGCTGGAAGCGCAAGATCTGGCTCAGCGAACAGCTCCGCACCCTACATCAGGAAAAAGGAGGAGCTCACGCTTCTCGAGCGTCAACACGGTAGCGTCTTCCGGACGCGGCGGGCTCCTGCGCCTCTCTCCCTCAATAATCGAAGACTCCCGTCGAAGGCCGGGCCAAGCGAGGTCCCTCAACCTTGGTTCGGACCGTCCGATGCGCCACGGTTCTCGACGTCTCCCGCGTCGTCCCGTCGCTTGTGCTGCTCGCTCTTCTTGACCTGCTTGAGCATTTCCTTGCGGGCCAGATAGACCACCACCACCATGATCGCGATCCCGAGCAGAGCGGAGAAAACGAAACCAACGAAATCCTCAAGCATCGTCCTCTTGGCCCCCTCCAAGTTCGAGCTCTCCGTACACTTCCTCGAAGGGGACCCAAGTGTCGTTCTTGAGGTCCGGCTCGTTCAAACGCACGATGTTCAAGCTTATCTGCAATTCCTTGAGGGCCGTGTCGAATCGGCTTTTGCTGCAGCCAAATCGCTCCATAGCCTCCCGCCTCACCTCAGCAGTCGTCCCCGGACTTAAGCGCACAATCTCGTAGACTTGCTGGGCGAGCGGCTTGCAGGCGGAAACCACATAGGCGTGCTTTGGGTAGTGCACTTCCTTGAAATACCGCATGCTCATCAAGGCCGCATGCCCTCCCTTGATCTTACCGTAGTATATGTCTTCTGGATACAAGGTGGGCAGCTCGATCTTCCACTCCCAAACCGCTTCCATGCGAGCTCCCCATTTGGTTCTCCCGCCACTACGATCCGGCAAGTCGACCGCATCGTAAAAGGAACCGATCCCCGGAACGCTCTCGCTGAAAATCGTGCAGATGCCCACCTTCTGGATAAAGTCGTAGGCTTCTTCGATTGTTTGCACACCCGCCATTGAAGGCTCAACAAATCGCTTCCTAGCCGAAAGAGAAAGCTCAAAAAGCGGCTTTGGCACGCGAACGCCTGCATCAGGCCAGGTCCAACACGCGCCGCAGGGAATCAAGCATGACGGGCTTCGGCAGGTAATCGTTCATCCCCACCATCAGGCACTCCTCCCTGTCGTGCTTGCTCGTGTAAGCCGTCACGCCAACAATCGGCACTTCGCGATTTATCGGACAAACCTCTCCCGAACGAACGATGCGCGTCAGGCTCAATCCGTCCATGCGAGGCATTTGCACATCCAACAGAACAATGTCGTAGGGATGCTCCGCCAACAGGTCGCGGGCTTCCAGACCATTGCGAGCATGGTCGGTATTCACGAACCCAAGACACTTGGCCATCGACTGCAGGACCTCCAAGTTCGTCTCGTCGTCATCGACGATCAGTACCCGAGAGCTCGCGCGATCTCGGATGGGAACGTCTCCCGGGCCGGAGGGATCGGCCTCGGTTACGTTGTCGAACTTGAGGTCGATGGTGAACACCGTCCCCTCGTTCAGGACGCTGCGGCAGGCGATCTCGCCGTCCATCGCCACCACGAGGCGCTTGACGATCGCCAAGCCCATCCCGATGCCCCCCAAGTTTCGTCCGCGCTCTCCGCTGACCTGGCGGAAGGGCTCGAAGATCTTGCGCTGATGCGCCTCCTCGATGCCGATCCCCGTGTCCTTCACCTCGATGAAAAACTCTGTGGCATCCGGCTCGATCCGGGAAAAGACCCGTACCTGTGCCCCGCCACGTTCCGTGAACTTGAACGCGTTTTGCAGCAGGTTGCTGACGACCTGGCGCAAGCTAACCGCATCGAAATGCACCGGCACATGGCGCCCCTCGAAACAAAAGTCCAAGACCAGGCCCTTCCCCCGATACATCTCCTCGAAACTCTGCACCGTGGAGCGCAGGACATCCAGCGGGTCCCCAGGCTTGTACCAGCGCTTCACGTCCCCGCTCGACAGGTGGGAGTACTCCAGCACGCTGTCGATCAAGCCCTTCATGTGTCGGCCGCTCTCCTCGATCGTCTGGGCAATGCCCTCGATTTCGCCGCCCACGGCCCGAGACTTCAGCAGCTGAGCGTAGCCCATCATGGCGTTCAAGGGGGTCCTCACCTCGTGCCCCATCATCCCTAGAAATTCGCTCTGCACCCGCTCCGCTTCACTCACCTGCTGGCGGGAACGCTCAAGCTCGTCCTGCATCTTGCGCATTTGGTAGGCGCTGGAAACGACTTGGGCAAACTGGCAAAGCAAGGGACCTGCGCGGTCGTTGACGCTCTCCGTATCGATCAAGTCGTCTACCGAGATGAAGCCGAATATCTCGGCCTTCGCCATGAGCGGAACCGTGATGCGCACTCCCCGCCCCACGACCGCCGAGTCCGCAGCCCTTAAGGAATCGATCGGCTTCTCGAAGTAATGAGGCGAGCGCCGCCACGCCTCCATCATGTCGCGAATGTAGCCGGAGTTGTCGAAGATCCGCTCCCCTCGCTCGTCGATGACCTTGCCTTCCATGTCCACCCCAAAGGTCCCGGTAGCGCAGGCTCCGTCGTCATCCAGCAGCCAAATGCCCATGCGAACGAAGCCTAGCCGTTCGCGCCCGAGGACCACGGAGGCTCTCATCAAATCGTCCACGCCATCGCAATCGCAGAGCGCCGTGGCGATCCCAGGCAGTTTGCTCAACTGGCCGGCAAGCCAACCTCGTTCCACTCGTGGCAATTGATTCCGGAAGCTGACACTGCGGTCGAGAGGCGAACGTTTGAGCATTGAAAAAAGGACTGAAAGATCGGGCCGGACCTACTTCATTGCAGCTGTCGCGGCTTTCCCGAAACCGGGAGCCCTATTGATAGCGACTTTTCGCTTATTTTCAAACGAAGCGCCCTAAGTTTTGTTCACACGCTCGCGCACCCCCTGGCCCCCTTAAGCTCCTAGCGGCTCCCCAGGCCGAGCGAGCGCCTTACTCCTTCAGCACCATGTCGATGCACATAACCGCCGCGATGATCAGCTTACGCAACGGATGGTCTGGCTCCAAGGAGGGAGCTACCTGCAGCATGTAATTGTCGGCCGATGTGAATAACTCTTTTCCGAAGCCCGACCACTGCTTGCTCACGTGAGCGAACTCCATGCCGTCGATCCCGAAGGAAAAATCCCAACCGGTCCACTTACCCTTGAGCGAGCAAAGCACCTCCCCCTCCGCCGAGTAGACGTCGAACTTTCCCCCGATGGAAAAGAACTTCTGCTTGAAGCTTCCCAGCAGGTTTCCCTCGCCGTCAAAAACTTCCACCTCGGAAAGCAGGAAGGAAACGCCCCGCTTGATCTCGATCAAGGTCTCGCCGCCCGGCTCCCGGATCTCGATGTGGAACGGCGTCATCCGCTTGTAGTCCGTGAAACGGAGCAACTTGGTGAAGCCGCCCAGCTTTTCCTCGCGACACTCCAGCACCAGCCGACCGCTCTGAGGATCGTACATGTCGAAATTGTTCGCCGCCTTGAACATGCCGACATGCTCCTTGACCACGAAGCTATTGAGCGAAAGAGGGGAATTGGCCCAGGGATCCATCGCCTCAAAAAAACGATCCCACTCTTCCCCGGCAACTCCCATTTAATTTTCCAGAAAACTACCCAGCGCCCCAGGTTCCAGACTGACCAAGTTCCTCTTGTGGACTCCTATTGTGGGAAGCGGCCTTGCGCCGCGATAAGGTCGCGCATTCTCTGAGCAAGGCCGCTTTCCACACCCTTTCGATCTGCCCACTGTGCGACGAATCCCAGTAAACCGCACTCGCCTTCACGCCATGAGCTCACTCAAAACCCAGAAAAACGCCCAAAGCGTCAGCGCCTTCCTCAACGCCATCGTAGATCCGCAAAAACGAAAGGACACCAAGACCATTTGCCAGTGGATGAAAACCGCCTCCCGAGAAAAACCCGCCATGTGGGGGGACGCCATCATCGGCTACGGCAGCTACCACTACCGCTACGCCAGCGGGCGCGAAGGAGACTGGTTTCGCATCGGCGTCTCTCCCCGCAAGCAATACCTCTCCGTATACCTGCTCGCCGGATTCGAGAACCAGCAAGACCTGCTCGCCAAACTCGGCAAGCACAAGACAGGCAGCTGTTGCCTCAACATCAAGCGCCTCTCGGACGTCGACGAAACCGTCCTGCAAGAACTCATAAACCGAGCCGCCCAAGCCAAAATTTGCTCCGAACAATAATCATCCCAAGAAAACAATTCCCCAAGTCACCAAAAACAAAAAATCGGTGCCAATCGTCCCCATCAGTGGTTCAAAAACCGCCACCAAAGCTCCTCTCCCCAATCCCCCCTCACCCCTCATCCTTCCAATTCCCCCTTCCTCCTTCAAAATTCCTCCTTCACTTTTCCCCCATCTCCGTCCATCAACCCCGCCTTCATGAGCGAAGCAAACGTCAGTCGAGCTAAGACGCCCCTTCCCGCCCCTATCGAGGCCGGACAGCCACTCACTGCCCTAGCGCCCATGCAGGATGTCACCGACAAACCCTTCATGGCGGTCATCGCCGACTGCGGAGCGCCCGACTATTTCGTCACCGAATACTTCCGCGTGCACGTGCAGTCGCGGCTTGAAAAGCACATCCTCGAAGCCGTTACCGAAAACAACACCGGACGCCCCGTCTTCGCCCAAATGATCGGCGAAGACATCTACCACCTCACCCGCGCCGCCAAGGACCTGCAAGCCCACCCCATCGCCGGCGTCGACCTCAACATGGGCTGCCCCTCCCCCACCGTCTACAAGAAGCAATGCGGCGGCGGACTCCTGCGCGACCCGCAAAAAGTCGACCAAGTCCTCGGCGCCCTGCGCGAAGCCGTGCCAGGACTTTTCACGGTCAAAATGCGTATTGGCTTCCAGGATACGGAAAACTTCGATGCCATCCTCGACCTCGTCAACAAGCACGAGGTTGACCTGCTCAGCCTGCACGGCCGCACCGTCAAGGAAATGTACCGCAGCCAAGTCCACTACGACTTCATCAAGCGCGCCGCCGAACGCGTGAACTGCCCCTTGCTCGCAAACGGCGACGTCACCTCCGCCGCCAAAGCCCGCTGGGTGCTCGACTATACCGGTGCCGCCGGAGTCATGGTCGGCCGCCACGCCATCCGCAACCCCTGGATCTTCCGCCAAATCCGCGAAGACCAAGCTGGCCTCCCTGTATCCAAAATCACCCTTCACCAAGTCAACCGCTACGTGAAGGATCTTTACGCAGCCGTTGCCAAGCCGCACGCCCCCGAGCAAGCCCAGGTCAACAAGATGAAGAAGTACCTCAACTTCGTAGGGCAAGGCGTCGATCCCGAAGGCAAGTTCCTCTACGAGATGCGTCGGGCCAAGACCAAGCAGCAACTCTTCGATATTTGCGACCGCCATATGCCCGAAGACGGCGACGCCCTCTTCGCCGACGAACCCTACTCCGGCGTCATCGCCCGCCCCAATTGCGAGAGCTAGACAGGGCCGCAACCCTATCCACTAATCTCCCAATCACCCAACAATGGATGCTTCAACTTGATGTATCCATCCGACGCCGACAAAACTGACCAGGGAGCCGCTGCCGCAAAATCTTTTCCCGCGTAGCTTAAGCTTACCAAGGTCACCGTTTCCAGTGGGGCCAATTCCTTGAGCAGCAATCCCGTAACATGCAAGGGGGCCTGGATGCTGCGACGCGGTCCATCCGCTTCGCTCGAGCGTTCATCAACGGCGGTCGAATCATAGCCTGATACCGCCTGCAAGGCGATAGCCTTTACGTCGGTTCGAGCTTGCACCCATCCCTCCTTTTCCTCGACCCTGATTGACTCGGAATCGTGATAGCTGAGCGGGTAAGACCCGAAGCGCAAAGTCACCTCTTGGCAGGATTTGCAACGGTGGACCGCCAACTGCCAGTCCCCCTTCCAGTGGAGATTCGTTTCAACCGAAACCTGCAAGCCATCGACCTTCCCCCCCAAGCTGTACATGCAAGCCATACGGTCGCTCTCCAAGACAAGCGGAACGGTGCCGTGCCGCCCATAAACAAATTCGCTTCCTTTCATTTGAGCGGTCAGCGATCCATCAAACGGATACACATCGTTGCTCCGAGGAATCGTAAATCCCCAACCGGACTTGTAACTAAGGCGGCCCCACTTGTGGGCCCCAAATCGAGTATTGGAGGAGCCGATCTGCGTGCCCGCATTGATGATCTCAGAGGCTCCGTTGACCTTGCGCACGATCAATTTCGGTCCCTTTAAAGCTACGCTACTATCGCTCGGCAGGCTCTCCTCCCCGTCCGTCCAAAACGGGTCGCTAGGAGGAAGCAACAAGGGGGCGAAGCCTTTGGCTGCCCAGTACGGGGAGCCTCCGCAAGAGTAGCTCTCGGTCAAATCTGGAAACGCATCCACCCAGCCCAAGGACAAGCACCCTTGGCTCTGCTCGATAGGACAGTCCAAAAAGAACTTTAGGTTTCGGGTGCAGAGTTCTCGCGACACTGCAGGGCTCAAGGGCGATGCCCCTTGTTGGTGGGCCAACGCAATTGGGGCCGACGCGTTGAAGCGGTAAGCAATCGAACGCCCAAAGGCAGGATGCTCCCCGCTATCCGCGAAGAAGCTAGCATACGTTTCCAAAAACAAGCGGGTTCGTTTCGCCAAACGCTCGCAGCGAGCGGGATCCTTTTCGCCATATAGACGTATCCACCACATAGGATAGAAGTGCCAAGCGTAGGCGTTGTAGAAATCGAAGGCCTGGTTGTTTCCGTCCATGTACCAACCGTCGCCCGCGTACATCTTTTCCAGTTCCTCGAAGTACCAATCGATAGCAGCCCGGCAACGAGCATTCTCGCCGCGCTCGGCCGCAAGAAACTCCAGCAAGAAAACGCCGAAAAAGAGATGGTTGTTCCAATGGTGCCCGTTGCCCGCATCCGATTCCAACCAAACCAAAACCTGTTCGCGCTCGAAATCCGAATACGATTCCCACAACCAGTTTCGACTCATCTCGAAGGCGATGCCGAGCAAGCCCATCTCAACCGAATGCTGGCGGTAGTTCGTGGAGTATCCAAAAAACTGATCCGACTCGGAATCCGTTCCTAAGAGCAAGGCCTGCCGAAACCACGCCTTGCCTTTTTCCAAGGCTTCCCTGTCGCTCTCCTCGCAGTGATGCCCTAGCGAGACCTCCCAATGGCAAAATAACAGAAACGGACGCGCAAACGCCTCCAAGCGATCCGCATCCAGGCAGTGATCGCTAGCCTTCCCCTCGATCGGCAGATGCGCTAACCCCGTTTGCATCAGGTCCAGCAGCGGCTGCAACAGCTCTTTCGCGGCGTCTTGCCAATAGCGGTAGGATGCGGGCACCGTAGCGCAAGTGAGATTCGATTGTAGGTTCATCAAAAAAGTTAGGTCGAGCGATCGTAGACTTCTGAGGTGATCGGCGCGATCAATGCCTCTCCCGACCGATAGCGTTTGAGATTTTCCAAAGCCCGATCCCCTGCATCGCAGCGGCGGTCCGTCGTCGGTCCACTCAAATGCGGCAAGAGGGTTACGTTGCGACATCCCCGCAACGGATGGTCAGCCGCCAGCGGTTCAGCGGCGAAAACGTCCAGCCCGACTTGCAGCTCGGTACTTTTCACCACCCGCAACAATGCCTCTTCATCGACCAAAGCGCCGCGGGCGACGTTGATAAAGGCGCCGCCTTCCGGAATGCTGCGCAGCAGGTCCTCGCCTATGATTTGATGCCGATCAGGCGTGAGGGCTTCTAGCTCGATGACTACATCGTGCTGAGAGAAGAGCTCTTGCAAGCTATTCGCCTTCCTTACTCCAAATTCTTGATACACTTCGTCCGGCATGCCTTCCGTGTAAGCAGAGATGCGCGAAGTGAAAGGTCTCAACAAGGGGACAAGCTCTTTGGCAATTGCCCCGAAACCGTGCAAGCCTACCCTCCGTTCGAAGAGAGAAAGCGTCACCGTGCTCGAATCTTTCCACCCCCCCTCGTCGTGCATCTGATGCGACCAATACGTAAGACGGCGCATGCAAGAAAGGGTCAGCAGCAGGGCGCACTCCGAAATGGTCCGGCTAATGGAGTTTCCCCAATTCGTAACGAGCAGACCTGCATCGATCTGCTCCCGAGAAACCAGATGCCGCACGGAGCCAGGCAGGTAACAAAGGTAGCGCAAGGCTGGAGCCAGGGCGCTCATCGTATCTTCCGGCAAGGGATGCATGCCCCACCCACCGACGATGATCTCAGGATTGCTCTCCGCTAAAAGCTCAGCCCATTCCTTTTTGGAGCAAGTTTCGGCATCCACTAGAAGACAGGGTTCCAACAGAGCTTGCAACGACTCGAGTCGCCCCCCCTTTAGGAAGGTGTCGCGTTCCCTATCCTTTAAGACAATCAGATTGGTAGAGTTCATGCGGATCCAGCCCTCCTCACTTCGTTTTTGGGGATCGTTTTCCCGTCTTAGCTAGAGCGTATCCAATTCCCAACAACACGCCGCCGCAAAAGAGGAAGGCGAAACGTCCGCTCGCGGGATTTGGAATAAGCGCCAGCACTGCAACGAAGCCACCGTAGATCATGGAAAGAATGCCCAGGGCCTTGCCTTGCGACGCATCGCGTTCTCCCGATCCCGTCTCGTTTGCCTCCACTGGCGTTTGCAGATTGGCGAAAAAGGTATCGACTTCGACCTTGCGCGACTCCTTGGGCTCCTTGTAGAGCAAGGAGGAGCCAAGGTAGACCAGTGAACCGAAGGAGATATTGATCACGACACCTAGAATCAGCTTGAGGTCGCCTGCCTCCCGATCGGAAAAGTCCGCATCCAAGCCAAGAAATTCGTGCACGAACTCTGGCGTCACCCAAGTCTTGACCGAGAAGGAAACGATGAGCCCCAAAAGGATCGACACCCAACTCGCCCAGTCCGGGACCCGCTTCACCACCAGCCCCCAAATCAGCGGCACCTGCATTGGAATCGCCACCAATGCCCCAAACTGCAGCATCAGGTCGAACAAGCCAATGTCCTTGAGTTGGCTGAATTGGATACCTGCGAAAATGATCGCTCCCCCCAGCACCAAAGTCGTGATTTTGCCCACCAGCAAAAGCTCCTTCTCATCGGCCTGCGGACGCAGGACCGGCAAATAGAAGTTACGTACAAAGATGCCCGCGTTTCGATTGAGGCCACTATCCATGGAAGACATGGTAGCCGCAAAAATTCCAGACATGAGCAGACCGAGCATGCCAGCTGGCAAGGTCATGATGCAAATCGCCACGTAGCTCGCTTCCTCGGGCTTCTTTAGCTGCGGAAACATTTCTCCAAGATCTGGATACAGGATTGCGGACGCCATGGGAGGGATGAACCAGACAACCGGGCCGATGACGAAAAGAGCCGACGCCAACAAGGCTCCCTTGCGCGCCTCCTTCGTGTCGCGAGCGCAGAGGTAGCGCGACGCGTCCATCAAGTTATTGGTAGAAGCGAATTGCTTTATGATGATGACCACCACCCAGATCCAAATGAGCGAAGAGTAGTTCGTGCCCCCGCCAAAGAGACGTTCGGCCGGGAATTCCTCCACGAAAGCGCTTACGCCCCCTACTTCCTTCAGGGCAAAGAATGCGCAAACGACACTGATCGGCATCAGAACCAACACTTGCATAAAGTCCGAAGCGACGACCGCCCAGCTTCCTCCGGTCACCGAAAGGAAGAGCACTACCAAGCCCGTCACTAGAACGGTCGTCTCTATATCGAACCCAAAAACGGCGGCGAAGAATACGCCCAATCCGTTTAACCAAATTCCCGCGTAGAGAGTCCCGATGGGAAGCTGCAGCCAGGTGAACATCTGCTCCGCTGTCTTTCCGAAACGGATACGCATCGCCTCCACCGGCGTCACGACCCGAGACTGGCGGCACTTCGCCGCAAACCACCAGAAGTTTCCGAGAAAGCCGATCGCATTGCCAAAGAAGATAACGAGGATCAACACTCCGTCCTGATAGGCCTTGCTGGCTGCACCCGTGAAAGTCCAGGCGCTGAACTGCACCATAAAGGCGCTGCTGCCCGCCATCCACCACGCCATCTGCCCGCCACCGCGGAAGTAATCGCTGGTGTCGCCGATAAACTTCCGAAAGAGAAGCCCTATCGCCAACATGAACAGGAAATAAAAGGCGACTACGCCGTAGTCGAAATTGGTAAGCGAAATATCCATGAAGACCTAATTTTCGGAGGAGCTCGCACCCCAAAGGGCAAGTTCCTTCTCCAAATGCTCAGGCAATCCACCCAAGCGAAGGGAAAGCTGAGCCTCGAAGAGCGATTCTGGTTTTACCGGCGAACCGAGGCTTTCTATCGCACCTAGGCTAGCTTCGTTAAATTTAGTTTCGATTCCGTGAAATCCCACGAAGTTCGCATCGAGAAACAGGTCGCGCTTGTTGTATTCCTGTCTCCAAAAATTGAATTCAGTTTCTTTTCCGCCCGTTCGCTCGAAATTCCAAACGGTCAAGCCGCGCAGGTGATTCGGCATGCCCTTGAGCGGACCTCCACTACGACCGTACATCCAACCACCGCGGCAAGCATCCAGCAAGGTCGCATACGGCCCCGTAGAATGGGCATCGAAAGAGTTGTTGGGCGTGTGCTCGCAACGCCAAAAAACGGTCGACGCGCTCATGTACCCGACTCCAGGACCGTGATAATGCCCCGCCCTATCTTCAATTAACCCGAAGAGAACGCCGTAACCGCCTCGAGCATGCATGGCGTGATGCCCCAGCGTCCCACCGAAACGCACTCGCAAAACACTGAAAGCGGAACAATCGTCTAGGCGGATCCCATAGTTCCAGTCATTCATCACTACGTCGCGTATCCATCCATTCCTGACACTGCGCACTCGTATGCCGCTCCAGCCGCCATCGTCCAAGGCACTGCGGTGGTGAACGAAGCTCCCCTTCCAGCCGCCCACGAAGCGAAGCCCCTCGATTCCGATTTCCTCCAAAGCGGGATAGTCGCATACCGTCCAATCAAAAACGGCGTCAACCGTCGTCTGCAAGGGAGCGCGCAAGGCGAGCCGACTCCCCTCAACGCTCACAATTTGATGCCGTTCGGAAACGCCAATCCCTTGGGTCTTCAGCCTTTCCCAATCCGGCTGGACGGGACGATCTCCAAATACGGACGGCACCGCTTTCGGATCCTGCAGTCGCAAGGTAATCCAGTCTCCCGCAGCGAACGCCTGCGGATTCGTGACGCTTAGCTCGAAGGAGCCACGCTCGGATCTTCCAAGCACCTTCGACAGCGTTTTTTCTTCCGTCGTCGACGGTTCGATATGGAGCACGAACGGGGTCGAGTACATCCGATCCGGAAACTCTGGCTCCAAATGCCGCTCGAACACCAGCTGCGTCCCCTCTTCTCCAGACCCCGCGCCTCGAATCACCACGTTTCCCTTGCTCAAACGAAGCGGCTTCTCCGATCCTCCAGTTGTATTCAACAAATAACGACCGTTATTGAAACGTACCACGCCACCTGCGACAGACGCCGCATCGAGGGCGGCCTGAACCGCATCGCGATCCGATTGGCCATCGTCCGGCTTCGCCCCGAAGGCTTCTACCTCGAAGATAGGGCCTGGACCTTCTGGAATGGGTGACTCCAAGAAATCGTAGCCCGCATAGGAATAGTCCGGCAAAACGCCCGCTTCGCCGCGCGCCTTCGCCTGCGCGAACTCCTTCCACAAGACCGATTGCTTCCCCTCGCTCGTGCAAGCATTGAGGTAGAGAATCGAGGCAGAAAGCGCCAGTGTCGAAATGTACTTCATGGGAATAAGCCGCGCAGCGCCTTCGCAGGGTCAAAGGTCGCTTCGCTTTCTTTGCGTAATCGAATGAGGATTGGGCCTTAAATCAGAAAAGCCATGTGCAGGGTTTTAGCAATCAATTGAATAAAAAGGGCGGGAAACCTCCCGCCCTCGAATACAGATTTTCGAACAGGACCTACATCTTCACGCGGTAGCGGAAAATGAATCGCTGCGGATCACCCCGCTTGGCAGAGGCTCGCGTGTATTCCTCGTCGAAGATGTTCTTGGCGGTCAGCTGCAAGGTGTGCTTGCGATCCTGTCCCCAGTTGTAGCCAACGCCACCTTCGAAGAGCGTGTAACCGTCTTGGATAATCGTTTCGCGGCCGCCCGAGTTCGAGTAGCGAGACTCGCCGGTGTCGCGAATGCCGAAGGTATAGAACAAGCCCTTGGCCTTCCCCTCGCGGATCGAGTACTTCATTACGATATTGGCGCTGTAGTCAGGAATCTCCGCTACTGGCAATCCTTCAAGGACCGCATTGTCCGTGATCGCAATTTCCGAATCCACAAATCCAATACCACCGGTAATGCTAAGGGCCCGAGACGCTTGGAAGTTGAAGTCAAACTCGTAACCCGTCGCTTGCTCCAAACCGTTTTGCGCCTTGTAAGTGAAGGTTTCTCCCGGATTGTTCGGATCCGGCGCGCTGACGTTGATGACCACATCCTCGCGCTTGATGTCGAAGTAGGCCAGCGTGAAGCTTAGCTTGTCGCCGAAGCCGTCCCCCTTAAAGCCAATCTCCATTCCGTCGCCCTTCTCGTTTTCAAAGATCTGAGCTTCGGCGAGCGGCTCGCCCGTGACCGGATCAACCGTATTGAAGTCGCGGCTCGGCAAGAAGGAGGTGCTGGTGTTTCCGTAAACCATCAAGCCTTCGGCAAGCTTGTAGTTGATGCCGAACTGGTAGGTTTCTTCGGAAACGGATTCGCTCGTGGTGCTGGGCGCGCTTTGCGCGGAGGAGCTCAAGCTGAACGGTGCGTTGTAGAGATCGGTCGTCACTTCGTCATAGCGAACGCCCATGTTGATATTCAAGTCGCCGTCGAGAGCCTTCATCTGGTTCGCGATGAACACGCCTTCCACATCAACTGTACGGTCGGAATTTGTATCAATAACTCCAATACCGACGGGGTCGGTGTTGTCACCCACAATTCCGAAGGTGTCCGTTTCGCGAACGAGGTCGCGGGACTGCTGGTCGATCCAGCTGTAGTCGGGATTGGAAACGTCGAAGCGACGGTCCTGCATCGCGTTGAAGAAGGAATTGCGGCGCAGGTCCTTGTTCGTAATGTCGATGCCGAAACGCTCTTCCAGCATCGCCTGCTGTTCGGCAGTGGTATTGCGGTTCAAGCGCGAACGCACGCGGATGTCACGCTGCTCGTTCTTGTCGAAGGTGACCAAGAGTCGGTTTTGGATACGCTCCGTGTTGAATTCCTTCAGGAAGTCGACCTGGAAGGAATCGCCGGATTCCCAAATCTCGTAGTTTACAGGTTCGACGAAGCGAACAACGCCCTCCTCCATCACCACCTCTGCAGTGATTTCGCTCGGATCGCGGCCGTCCACGTCGATAGCGATTTCTCCCGGGTAGCCTGTGAACTGATCGAAGTAGCGATCGTAGTTGTTGTACGCGGCTCGCATCGAAAAGGTCTCGCTGAACTTGTGCGAGAAACGGAAGTCGGTGGTGTCGATGTCGCGGTCGTTGATTTCGTCCGGGCCGAGGAAGCTGTAGTTGTAGAGCTCCGTGGCGAGGCGAAGGTAGTCGCGAGAGCCTCCGCTATCGCGTATCGGCAAAAGCGAACGCCCGCGCGATTGAGCGCGTTCCAGGTACTCCTTCTCCAGGGTGAACTGAGTGTTCTCGGAAAGGTTGTACTCCAGTACGCCAGAGACGGCAAACTGTTCGCGACCGGTGAAGCCCCAGTCGTCGCGCGTCAGCCAAGCGCTGTCCAATCGATAGAGCAGCTTCTCGTCCTTGGTGATCGGACCGGTAGTTGCCAAGGCAAGACGCGTGTAGTCGTCCGTGCCCACTTCCACCGAGTACTCTTGCTGAGGCGTGGAAGAAGGCGACTTGGTGACGATGTTGATGATGCCGCCTGGGTTGATCTTGCCATAGCTGCCTGCCGCAGGGCCTTTGATGACCTCCGCCCGCGATACCGTTACACGATCGATGAGACCGAGACGCGTGAACCCGTTGCGCAACTGCGTCTGCTGCTTGAATCCACGAAGCTGATACCAGCCTTCCACCTCGTCGCCCGCAAAGGAGCTGACATAGGCAAACTGGTCGTCGAGGGAGTCGGCTGCGAAGTCTTCCAAGAACTCGTTCGTCACCACGTTTACCGCATAGGGCAATTCCGCGATGCGAGTCCGAATGCGCGAACCCGTGATCGACTCCGCAGCCGAGTAACCACCTTCGTCCGTAGCCGTTACCGAAAACGGACTCAGAGTGAACACTTCTTCCTCGCCCTCCTGGGCGAAGCTAGGCATCGCCAGCAAGGCGACGAGCAAAGAACCGGCAACGGCCGATCCTAGTACGGACCCACGAGAGGTCCTCAAGTCGGGGGGACTAAATTTCATGATGAGATGTAGGGTTGGGGTGTTCTGGCAAATCGCGTGGACAGGCCCCGCCTGCCTTGCACGACCGAAGAAGCGCCCAGGAGCGCCGCCTCTAGTAGGATAAGAAGCCACCACGTGCGACCGCAGCGACCCCGCAACTTTCGCCCCAAGGAAGCTTCGCCGTCAATCGAAAATTAATAGTTATTAACTTTTACTTTCATATTATTAATTCAAGCACTCTCATACTCGGCCCTCATTAATAACACTATACCCTATCATTCAGATACTTACAAAGTTTCTGAAAATTTATTAACTAACACTTGCTACTAATAAACTGATACCTATTAATTGGCCCCGATCATGAGCTCCAAATCTAATAAACGCGTATCCCAAGCCCAAATCGCCCGCGAGGCGGGCTGCTCGCAGGCTCTCGTTTCGCTTATCCTCAACGGCCGCACCAAGGGGATCGCCGCCAAGTCCCTGGAGAAGGTGAGGCGCATCGCCGCCCAGCACGGCTACTCGCCTCGGGGCATGAAGCTCGACGAAATTGTGGGGGCCGACCCCATCCGCACGGTAGGCTATCTCCTCCGCTCCCCCCTGAAGCTGGCGAACAAAAGCAACTTCTTCAGCCACATCCACCAAGGCCTTCACGAGCACCTCAGCCAACACCAAATCAAGACCGTCTACCTCGGCTCCGAGGACGACTTTACCGGCGAACGCCATTCTCTGAGCGAGCACCTTCCAAGCGCCCTCAAGGCGATTGCGGTCATGGGCCAGATCAATCCCGGCCTGCTGGAGGAACTCCGCCTGGTCGGAAAGCCGCTCGTTTACATATCCGCTCGCGCTACCGGCAAGTGCCACTCCGTGCTCTCCAACGAAGCGGATTCCGCCGAGCTCCTGGTTGACCACCTCTACGAACTAGGGCACCGCAGCTTCGCTTGGATCGGCGGCACGCCCATCGGCCGTCGCGAGGAACGCCTGACTGCCCTGAAGGCCGCCCTCAAACAAAGGGGACTGAAGCTGGCTCCCTCTTTCAACATCGCCACCGTGGAGGCCGACCGCAACCAAGGCTTCGACGCCGCCCAGCAAATCCACCAGACCGCCCTCTCGAAGGGACTGGAGATGCCCACCGCCTGGATCGGCTTCAACGCGCTCATGGCCCGCGGAGCCATCAACTACCTCTTCCAAAACGGATTCCGTATTCCCGGCGACATGAGCTTCGCCGCCTTCGATATGACTCGCGTCTGCACCGAGGAGCGGCCTGAAATCACCTCCGCCGGCTCCGACCCGGAAAAGATCGGCAGGGAAGCGGGACGCATCATTTTGCAAGCAATCGAGGAGGAGTCCGAATCGTTGTGCGACCTCACCCTCCCCGCTCACCTCAGCGTGCGAGACACGACCGCGGCCGCCAAGCCCGCCGCCCGAGGGTAGGGCTGTCTGGTCTAGCCTGAACAAAGGTCGAAGGGCCCAGACAGCCGCGTCGATCCAAACGAGAGAACTTTGGACACTAGCCCAAGGAACGCATCCAAGCGACGTATGCCGGCAAAGCCACCTCCGGCTCCTCCAAGTCCGCGTGCCAGCGCTTCTCGTGTTCGAAAACGTACCACCCTTGGTAGCCCACTGACTGCAGCACGGAAACCGCCTCCTTAAGAGGAAGCTGCCCTCGGCCCGGCAAGGCATAGCGCCAACCGTCCTTCATGGCGAATTCCTGATTCTCGTCGAAGATCGCATCCTTCAGGTGCACGCAGGGAATTCGGGACCCGAGAGCCGCAAAGGTCTCCATGGGTGACTCCGTCCCGATGCGGGTGGTGTGACCGATGTCCCAGAGGATTTGAAAACGGGGATGGTCCACCCCGTCGATCAGCAAGCGGCAATCCGAGGAGGCGACCCAATAGTCGTGCATCTCCAGCAGCCAGTCGATTTGATCCGCCCCATCCAACTCCAAGATCGCGCCCATGCATCGCACTCCCTGCCGCACGCGGTCTTCGGTCGAGGCGTCTTCGTCGCCGTATCCAAAAACGCGGACTTGCTTGGCGCCGAGGGCTAAAGCCACCGGAATCGTCCGCTTGGCCTCTTCCAAGTTGCTTCCAAACTTGTCGGTATCGCAAATGCGGATACTCGAACTCACGCCGCTAACCACTAGCCCCTTGTCCTCGATGCGTTTACGCGTCGCCTCGATACCCGTGGTGAAAGCGGATTGCGTCGTCACGTCTATCCCCTCGCTGGTTCCACGAAAATCAATACCATCGAAGCCGTAATCGGCCGCGCTATCGATAATTGTCTCCAAGTCCCAACCGGGACACGCCAAGGTCGTAAATGCTAACTTCATCGGAAGACCACTAAACCGCTATCGCTTAGGTCGAGTCGATAAACTTTTCCCCCGCAACGAGCGATGCCTTGGAGCGGAACCGAGGTGGAGAAATAAAAGTAGACGCCATTCCTGCTCGTTTCCGTAGCCATCGTAACCGGACCATTGAACTCAAATTCGACGCCCTCGCCGACGCGGAGGTAAGTAGCCTCTACCGCAGCTGCCCGCAGCCGACCTTCCGTTCCTGATCTCACAAAAGTGAACAAGGCGTCAGACTCCCAGCCGCCTTCGCCGATTCTCGCCCGAGTGGCGTTGGCCGCGATCCACTCGCTTCCTTCGCTGTTGCGAACCACGATCGTGGTATCCGACTTTCGTTCATAGGCGTAATCGACGCCCACTTCGCTTTTAGCAACGGGGTCCAAGAGCGTCAGCCCGAGGCCGTTCGCTCCCTGCTTCTCATGCTTCACGTACGGAAAGGCGGCGTAATCGCCCTTGATGTAGGTCAGCTCGCCAGCGAGCTCTTTCGTCTTAAACCCTTTTCCCCAGAACCACTGCCTCAATCCAGCAGCCGGTCCGTAGTCGTCGTCTTGATACGTCCAGGCCATCAGCTCCTCGCCGCGATCCAGGCTCGCTCGCCCGCCGTGCATCACGATTTCCATGCGTCCCGGCTCCGGCAATTCAACCAAATCCAAGATAGCGAAGCGATCCCCTTCCAGCATCGCGACCAAACGCTGGTGACTGCCCCCCGCCGCGTAGGGAGCCTGCTTTATCTCGCTGGAGAAAAAAGGCGACATCAGCTGCGAACGCGACAATGGAGCCAAATTCGCCGCGACATCGACCGGGGCCTCGCCATTCGCCAAAACGACGTTGTGAGCCTCGGCCGTCAGATACCACTCCTTGCGCATTGGCTCGCCGTAACTCTTCCTCGTGTATCCAGCGTCCGACGACATCATTTGATTTTCCGCATGCAAGACGAAGCTCAAGTGGTCGTAGTGCTCGTGATTGTCAGCCTCCGCGACACCCTGAAAAATCAGGGTACGCGACTTCGGGTCGCCCGATTTCCAGTCGCTGCGAAACACGCTTTGCCCCGAGCCCAAAAACTGCACCGGGGCCACGTCCGGAGCCGTCGCCGCGATGCTGGGCTCATAACAGAGGTATTCGACAAGGGCCTTTGGATAATCCCAGCTCGCTCCCGTGTAGTTGAAGCCCGAACGCTCCTCGGACTTGTCGAAGGCTTCATAGTCCGTGTTCCGAAAATTCCACTGCAACACCTCAGAAAGAGGAGCCTCGGTGTGCAATCGGGTCGGAGCGTAACGATACGCCTTCGCGACCAGCTGCGATGGATAGGGACGAATGAAACTGTCCTCGAAGTTTGGCATCCACCCCTTGCCGTTGCGGGTCAAGACGGGCCACTCGAAGGCTGGCTGGAAAGGCCCAAACGCGTTGTATCCGCTCGTGTTCTCGTAATGATAGAGAAACGGCAGAAAGTTGATCATCGAGAAAATATAGTAGTGCGATCCCTCGCGATAGATGCCGTCTCCACTGAAGAAATAGCGCGTATTCGCGTTCGAGGCGGCCACCGCTCGCTCAAGCCAAGCCTTGGCCTCCGGATGGTCCGACAAGCACAATGCCGTGCTGCCCAATCCCCATGCGGGCTTGGAAAGATGGTTGTGCGGGCTGCTGGCCCAAGACCAAAGGTTCTCGTACATATAACGGGCATGCTCCACCAAGTGCCCTCGAATCAGTGCATCGTCTTCAGCTGACAGAGCCGGTTGCACCCAGTCGTAAGCGGCCGCGAAGTTCTGGGCCCAAACCCCTTGGTAGATCTCATCCACCGCGCTGCCTTTCACGATAGGATCGAGCTGGTAAAGCGGTCCCGCGTATCCGCGCTTCAAGGCTTCCACCGCCTTCTCGAGGTAAGCCTGCTTCTTGTCGTCATTGCTCACTTGATACAGGAAGGCGTTGTAGGCCGCAACCTGCGTCAAGGTTCCGTAGTACTTGTGCACAACCTGCTTTTCGTCCTCCAGCCTTGGGATCGGGGGAAGTTGGGCCAACACGTACTCGCTGTTCAAAACAGCCTCCCAATAGGCCCTGGACACCTCGTCGCCGGAACGCTTTTGGGAGATCGCCCAGATCTCTTGCTCCGAGAACCAAAGCGATGGGTGCACCTCTTCCTCCGGCATGACAACTTCCGCCGGAAGCTCGAAACCGTCGTAGGTATGGTAAAACTCTTCCTCGTCCAAACCGAACGCCGCGGCACATGCCCAGGCACCCGCCAATACTAGTGAAATCGTTTTAGCAGCCATACACGCCTCCGTTGATGTCCAAAGTCGCGCCACTAATGAAACCGTCGTATTCAGAAGCTAAGAACAGAACCGCTCGAGCCACGTCGTCCGGATTGCCCGCTCGCTCGAGCGGGAGCGAGCGAACCGTTGCGTCCGCCGACTCTTGCGTCGTGTGCGTGTTGTGAAAAGAGGTTCCCAAGATCAGACCGGGAGCCACCGCGTTCACCCTCACCCCTTTGGGTCCAAGCTCCGTGGCAAGCGACCGCGTCCAAGTAAGGATTCCTCCCTTCGCCGCCGAGTAGACGATCGACCCTGCGTGTCCGCCTTTGCGGCCCGCCAAGGACGAGAGGTTTACGATACTGCTCCCCTCGTTCTCCACCAGGAGATCGAGCACCGCTTGGGTAATCAGGAAATTCGAAGTCACGTTGACATCCCAAACCGACTTCCAGAACGCGTCTTCGATATCGCTTAAATCGCGGCGGCCGATCAAGGAGCCGGCATTGTTGACCAATACGTCGAGGCCGCCCAAAGCGGACCTTACCTCGGACGCAACCCGCTTCGCATCCTCGCGCTTGCTAAGATCGCCTTGTACCGCCACCGCCTTCAAGCCCTTCGACTCGGCCAGCTCGACCAATGATCGAGCCACCGTGTCACTGGAAAAATAGTGAACCGCCACATGGGCGCCCGCTTCAATAAAGCGTCGCGTGATCGCCTCTCCAATTCCTTGCGCCCCTGCTGTCACCAGTACGCGCTTACCCTTTAACTTCTCAGATATCATAACTGAATCTTTCGTACCTTAAATCAATCTACACTCGGAAGAGAGTCGTCTTCCACGGTCCACTCGCCCAGCAATGGGTGCTCTAACTTCCAAAGCCCCTCGCTCAGCGAACTCACAGCCCAAGCCTGTCCCTCTTCCTCGTTCGTTCCTGCCCAGTGCAGGAGCGCCAAATCCCGCGTCTCGTTGGCGCCCAATTCAGCCTCCAAGATCGCAGTTGCATGAAATGGCGTTTGAATGTGGCGACGCGGTCCATCCGCTTCCTTCAAGCGATTATCGTAGCTGGCATTGCCGAATCCACAAAGCGAATACAGAGCGACCCCCTGACTTCCGTTGCTCGCCGACACCATCGGAAAAGACTCGGACAAACGCGCCTCCTGATCATTTGAAACAGGCAAAGCATAACTTCCATGGCGAAGCGTAGCAGCATCCTTGGCGATCGCCCGATGCACGATCAATTGCCAATTCCCCTTCCACCAAACCCGAGTTTCCACCGAAACCTGAAACTGCTCGAGCTTACCGCCCAAACTGTAAAGGCAGCCCATGCGATCTTCCTCGATGGAAAAGGGAGCTGTGTAGTGGCGCCCGTAAACAATCTCCGATCCTCGTTTCTGAGCCGTCAATCCTCCGTCGAACGGATACAGGGAGGCATCCTTGGCCAAGGCAAATCCCCAAGCGCTTTTGTAGCTGAGGCGACCCCATTTGTGGGGGCCGAAACGCGTATTGGTGGAGGCGATTTGCGAGCCGGCATTGATGATTTCGACCTCCCGATCGGCCTTTCGCACGATCAAGCACGGCGCCTTCAAAGCGATAGCCGATCTAGCGCTTCCACCTTCCGAACCAGCCTCATCTTCCGCCCAGAACGGATCGTCCGGCGAGAGGAGCAGCGGCGAAAAAGCCTTGGCCGCCCAATAGGGCGAACCTCCTGTCGAGTACACTTCGACCATAGGAAGAAATTCGTCGTACCAACCGAGCGACAGGCAGCCTTGGCTTTGGGCGATCGGCTTGGAGAGGAAAAACTCGAGGCTTCTCTGGCAGAGGCCGCGGGCCGCGGCTGCCTCCATCGGCAAAGCTCCCATCGCTTGAGCCAATCCAAAAGGAGCGGTGGCATTGAAGCGATAAGCGATGGATCGACCAAATGCTGGATGCTCTCCGCTATCGGCGAAAAAGGCGGGATAATCCTGCAAGAAGCGACGCGTCCGAACCTTGAATCGATCGCAACGCCCCGTATCCGATTCGCCATACAAGGCCACCCACCACATGCTGTAGTAGTGCCAGGCGTAGGCATTGTAGAAATCGAAGGCTTGGTTCATACCGTCCATGTACCAGCCTTCGTCCGCGTACATCCCTTCCAGCTCCTCGAACCAGCGGTCTACCACTCCACGATAGGCTTCGCGGAGGCGTCCTTCGCGCTGCAAAAACTCGAGCACGAAAATACCGAAGAACATGTGGTTGTTCCAATGGTGCCCATTTCCCACATCCGACTCGAGCCACGAAAGAATTCTTTCACGTTCGCTCGCGGAAAGCTCATCCCATAGCCAATCGCGGCTCAACTCCAGGCCAATGACCAACAAACCCATTTCCACGGAGTGCTGATGGAAATTGGCTGAGTATCCAAAAAACTGATCCGACTCGGGGTCGCTTCCAATCAACAACGCTTCGCGAAACCAAGCCTTGGACTTCGCCAACAAGCTTGCATCCCTTTCGTCTTGGTACGCCTTGGTGGAACGCTCCCAGTGACAAAAAAGAACGAAGGGCCGAGCAAGCGCCTCCAAGCGATCGGCATTGGCGTCGTGGTCGCTGGCCATTCCTTCTATGTCGAGCTGCGCCTTGCCTGGCTCCATCAACGCGACAAGCGGCTCCATCAAGGACCGGGCATGATTCTGCCAAGTCCTAAAGGACGCAGGCACCGCATCGCGGCGGACATCTGCGTGATCAAAGAAACGCGGTGTTAATTCTTTCGTATCCATTTTTCTGTAAATTCGTTCAAGTCGAGCGATCGTACACCTCAAGGGTTATAGCGTCGCGAAGCGGCTCATCGCGTTGGAAGCGACGAAGATTCTCCAAGGCTCGATCTGCAGCATCGCGGCGACGATCGGTGGTAGGACCTCCCAAATGCGGCAGCATGTTAATGTTGCGACAGCCTCGGAACGGGTGGTCCGGCGGCAAGGGCTCCACCGAATAGACATCTAAGCCCACCTGGATGCGCCCTTCTTCGGCAACCCGCACCAATGCGTCCTCGTCCACAAGCGCGCCGCGGGCTACGTTGACGAACGCGCCTCCCTCCGGAATGCTTCTGAGCAGCTTCTCGCCCACGATTTTGTGTCGCTCCGGCGTCAAGGCCTCCAATTCGATAATCAAGTCGTTCTCGGCAAAGAGGCGCTCCAGGCTGTCCACCTTGCGAATTCCATGCTCCTCGAAAACAGCTTCCGGAACGCCTTCCGTGTAGGTTGAAATTTCGTTGGTGAAGGGACGCAAAAGCCGCAGCAACTCCTTGGCGATCGCTCCGAACCCATGGATGCCGACCCGACGGTCAAACAAGGACTGCGTCTGCGTCGTCGCGTCCTTCCAGCCTCCTCGGTCGTGCATCTGGTGGGCCCAGTAGGCCGCTCTCCGCATGCACGAAAGACTGAGCAACAAAGCGCATTCCGCTACGATACGGCTTATCGAAGAGCTCCAATTCGTAACTTGGACGCCCTCCTCGATCAATTCCCTCGGAACGAAATGCCGAATCGAGCCCGGCAAATAGCAAATGTACTCCAAGGCCGGAGCGATCGCCGAGCGGGTGTTCACCGGCAACGGCTTCACCTTCCAACCCGCTACCAGGATCTTCGGATTGGTCTCCCGCAACAGTTCGATCCAGGATTCCTGCGAATAGGATTCCACGTCAACGACCCGACAGGGAGCGACTAGCCCTTTGAGTTCCTCGAGCCGACCGTCCACCAAAAAAGTGTCACGCTCGACGGATGTTACAACGATGAGATTGGTAGAAGTCATCAAAATGTTCCTCAGAGGACTGGCCCTGCAAGTTCCAGAAACTCGAGTCCAGCATGGGTTTTAAAGCTTACTTCGCCAGCCTCTGCGGCTACGAACACACGGTCATACTGCTTCAATTCGCAGACTTGCCCACCTATTTCCACCGTTCCCGATCCCGCTGTCACGACCAAGATGTAGAACCCATCCTCGCTTTTCGTAACCGCTTTCTCAATACGAGTGGATCGAGCCTCGAAGCAGCGAGTGCGATCCTCCCCGATCAGCAGCTTCTGCACGGAGCCGTCCGCAAATTCGTGCAACACCCGCGGTTGGCACGCAAAGTCCGCAACCGATTTCGGGCGCAGATCGAAAACGTTCAGGCAAAAGTCCAGTCCGCGCCCCATGAAGCGTGACTCTTCCGGAAGCACATATCCGCCGCGCTCGAATTCGAAACGCACCACCAGGTCACTCGCTTCCATGAGCTCGACCATCAAGATCCCCTCGCCAAGCGCGTGCGGACAACCGCCCGGAATGAGGAAGACGTCGCCAACCTTGACAGGTATCTTGTCAAAACAAGCCTCCAAGGAGGCGATGTCTTGCGTCTCGATCCACTTCCTCAACTCCCCTTTGCTCGGCGGACGCTGAAAACCCGCGTAGATGTAAGGCTGCTCGATTTCGTCGCGGATCGCCAAGATGACATAGGCCTCCGTCTTCCCCTTGTTGATGCCAAGGTTTTTCGCGGAGAATGCCGTGGTGGGATGCACCTGGAAATGCAAGCGGATCGCCGAATCCAAGTACTTGGCAAGTATCCTCATATCCGTACCGAAACGAGCGACATGCTCCTTGCCCAAGTAAAACTCGGGGTCGCTCTCGACCAAATCTGAAAACAGAACCAATTCGCCATCCTCGTTGGTGAGCTTAGCCAAGCCTTCGTCCGGGTCCCCTTGCACCGGATTGTTCGCCAAGGTTAAGGAAGCAATCCAGTCTTCCGGAAAGTTGCCGTCAGCCGGTTGCGGTTGGCCCTCGATCTCATCCAAGGATCGCCCCCCAAGATAGCTCCGCCAAACACGATTCGCTTGCAGCGGTAGCAGGCAGTTACGTGTCAGCTTCATGCCTTAGCCTTTCCTTTTCCTTGCTGCGCGAGAGCGTATCCAATCCCCAACAACACCAAACCGCAAAAGACAAAGGCAAGGCGTCCAAGCAGTGGATTGGGAATTGCTGCCAAGAGAAAGACAAACCCGCCGTATATCATCGACAGAATGCCCAGCGCTTTTCCTTGAGAGGAGTCACGCTCCGCCGAGCCGGTCTCGCTCGCTTCAACTGGAGTGTTCAGGCTTACGAAGAAATCGTCTACCTCCTTCTTCCGATGCTCAGACTGGTCCTTGTAAAAGACGGTAGAGCCAAGATAGACCGCGGAACCGATCGTCAGGTTGATAACGACCCCGAGGATCAAAGAAAGGTCGCTTCCTTCGCGTCCCGAAAAGGGAGTATCCAAACCGAGGATACCTTGAATCCAATCAGGCGTCATCCACGTCTTGATCACGAAGGAGACGCAAAGCCCCACCAAGATCGTCACCCAACTGGCCCAGTCCGGCACCTTCTTCACCAGAATACCCCAAATCAAGGGCACCTGCATAGGAATCGCGATCAGGGCGCCAAACTGCAGCATAAGGTCGAACAAGCCAATGTCCTTCAATTGGCTAAACTGGATACCCGCCACGATGATGCACAAGCCGAAGACCACCGTGGAAACCTTGCTCACAAGCAGCAGTTCCTTCTCGCTCGCCTGCGGCCTGAGAATCGGCAAATAGAAGTTGCGCACGAATATGCCGGCGTTGCGGTTTAGACCACTATCCATGGAAGACATGGTAGCCGCAAAGATGCCGGACATCAACAGTCCCAGCATGCCTGCCGGCAAAGTCATGATACAGATCGCGACGTAGCTAGCTTCCTCGGGCTTCTTGAGCTGCGGAAACATTTCTCCAAGATCTGGATACAAAATGGCTGAGGCCATTGGCGGAATGAACCAAACAGCCGGACCGATGACGAAGAGAGCGGACGCCAGGAGAGCTCCCTTGCGAGCCTCCTTCGAGTCCCGAGCGCAAAGGTAGCGGGAGGCATCCATCAGGTTGTTGGTCGAGGCAAATTGCTTGAGCAAGATCACTACCACCCAAATCCAGATCAGGGTCGAATAATTGGTGTCGCCGCCCCAAAAGCGATCCGCCGGAAAACGTTCCACCAGTTCGCCAACGCCCCCCACTTCCTTCAGGGCAAAGAATGCCGCCACCACGCTGATCGGCATCAGCACCAGCACTTGCATGAAATCGGAAGCGACGACCGCCCAGCTCCCTCCCGTAACGGAGAGAATGAGCACTACCAAGCCCGTAACCAAAACGGTCGTCGCGATGTCGAACCCAAATACGGCGCTAAAGAACACGCCGAGTCCATTTAACCAAATACCCGCGTAAAGCGTTCCGATCGGCAACTGCAGCCAGGTAAAGACCTGCTCAGCTGTCTTGCCAAAACGGATACGCATGGCCTCAACCGCCGTAACGACACGCGTTTGCCGACACTTGGCCGCAAAATACCAGTAGTTGGCGAGAAAGCCGACTGCGTTGCCCAAGAATATGACCAAGACCAAAAGCCCATCCTGGTAGGCCTTGCTCGCAGCCCCCGTAAAAGTCCAAGCGCTGAACTGCACCATGAAGGCGCTGCTGCCAGCCATCCACCAAGCCATCTGGCCGCCGCCACGGAAAAAGTCGCTCGTGTTGCCGATGAACTTCCGAAAAAGCAGACCAATGGCCAACATGAACAAAAAATAGAAGGCGACGACGCCGTAGTCGAACTGAGTGAGGGTAGTATCCATCGAGCTGATAAGTATTGGGTAGGAGCCGATTCGATCGGCCCTAATTGAAGCGGTCAAAACAGGGGTTTCGCTTAAAATGACCAACTTATAATTATCAGCTATTATCAGAGTCAACTCTTTTAGGCGGAATCTATGCGCTCCGATCCTTGCCGCAGCAAGATTTGCAGCTTCACATCCACAGATTCTGATATATATAAAGAGGAAACTGATAAATTCAGACTTCCTCGAATGACCCAACCCAAGAAGAAACGCATTTCCCAAGCCCAAATCGCCAAGGAGATCGGCTGCTCCCAAGCCTTGGTATCGATGGCGCTCAACGGCCACACCAAAGGCATCTCCGAAAAGACCTACAACGCCATCCGCGAACTGGCAGCCCAGCAAGGCTACACCCCCAAGGGCATGAAGATCGAGGGCTCGCTGGGCGAATTCCAGCAACGCACCATCGGCTACATCCTGCGTTCCCCGCTGAAGCTCGCCAACAAGAGCAACTTTTTCAGCCACATCCACCAAGGCCTCCACGAGCACCTCTTGGAGCACAAGCTCAAGACCGTCTACCTCGGCTCCGAGGACGACATCAACAGCTCGGCGGGCAGCTTCGCCTCCCATTTCCCGGAGTCGGTTCGCGGCATCGCTATCATGGGCGAGGTCAGGCCCACTTTCCTCAGCCAAGTGCTGGAGACGGACCGGCCAGTCGTCTATGTGTCCGCCCGAGCTTCCGGACAGTGCCACTCCGTGCTCTCGAACGAGTTCGAATCCGGAGAGCTCCTAGTCAAGCACCTCTACGATCTAGGCCATCGAAGCTTCGCTTGGCTGGGCGGCGGCAAGCCCAAGGGGCGACACGACGATCGCCTGACAGCCGTAGAAGCTGCCTTGGCCAAAAGAGGGCTCAGCTTGGAAAAGCCAGCCAAGGTCACTCTCGACGGCGCCGACCGCAACGAGGGCTACCAAGCCGCCAAACAAATCATTTCGCAGATGGATCCCTTGCCCACCGCATGGATCTGCCTGAACGCCTTGATGGCCCGCGGAGCCATCAACCGCCTGCTGCAGCATCAAGTCGAAATCGGAACCACTGTCAGCATCGCCGCCTTCGACATGACGCGGGTCTGCGAGGAAGAGCACCCCACCCTCACCTCCGCCGGAGCGGACCCCGAGGTCATGGGCCGGGAAGCTGGCCGTATCCTAACGCACTCCCTGGAGACGAAATCACCAGGCCTCACCGACGTCACTCTGCCCGCAGTCCTGAAAGTCAGAGAATCGACCGGACCGGTCCCTACCGCAGTCGCAAGATAGCGGAATTAGCTCTCGCATAGCGGACGACAAGGAGGTCCTCCCACCATCGATACACGTCCGGGAGGGATCGATGAACGTGTCGCTACGCTCGGCACTACCCGGTCCGACGCGCAGGATCAGCTTCCTCCATAAACCAACAAAAAAAAGCGCGCAGCCGCTCGGGCTACGCGCTTGTAGTCAAAACTCAGATACTGAACCTATGAGTCGCTTGGCTAGAACTTCCCCTTGACGCCCACCGCCCACTGGACGCCGAACTCTTCAATGCGGTCCGGCACCATGATGCTACGGTCCGCGTTGGCAACGAACTGCTTCTGCTCCTTGTTGAAGATGTTACGTCCGCTGACGAAGATCTTCGCCTTGTCGTTGATCTTGTAGTCAATGTTAAGGTCAACTTGCTCGAGCTTGTCGCGGTAGAGCTGGAAGTTGCTCACGAAGTCTCCGTTGGAGTCGAAGGTCCTCATGTCCGAGAATCCGCCGACCAGCTGCTCGCCCTTGCTGTTGAACTTCAACTGGATCTTCAGCGGATCACGGTCGTAGGTCAGGCCGAGGTTGTAACTCTCTTCCACCATGTCTTCCAACTCGTTGATGACCGTTCCGTTGATGTTGCGCTTCACGTCGATGAAGGTCGCGTTGGCCAAGACGCTGAAGCTGCTCAACCAATCCGGCATGCCGCTGCCGTTCAAGGAACGGAAGTAGCTGAACTCCATGCCATCGATTGTCGCCTCACCGCCATTGATTTGAGTTTCGAACTGGTACTCCGGCGTATCGGCCAAGAAGTTCGGCAAGTCAAAAGCGGCAAACTCCGCATCGCTGAGCTGGCTCAAGATACCATTGTATCCAATGATGTAGTTCGAGATCTCCTTGCGGAAGAGACCTGCGGAAATGGTGCCACCCGCATCTGGATAGAACTCGAAGGTCAAATCGTAGTTGTCCGCATCCTGCGGTTTGAGGCCCGTGTTGTTGAACTCAACAGAACCGTCCGACTCCATCTCGCTTTCGTCTGGCGTGTCGATTTCGATCTGGGGAATGATGGAGCTGAAGTCTTGGCGTCCGATCGTATTCGCGTAAGCAAGACGCATCAAGAAGTGCTCGTTGAAGTCGTATACGAAGTGAATGCTTGGATACAGATCGTCGTACGAAGTAGAGGATACCTTGCGTTGACTCCACTGAGCCATCAAGCGCTCTGTTTCGTCCGTGATTCCGTCCCCTAGCGACTCGTTGAAGAAGCCGCCCTCGCCTGTCATCTCCGTTTTTTCGTAGCGGAAACCACCAGTGACCTTGAGTTTGGAATCCATGAAGTTCAACTGCCCCATCATGTAGGCCGCTGAGATCTTTTCTTCCGCAGTGTAGAGCTGGTTCGCCATCTCGACGATGTTTTCCTCCGTACGGCTGCCCCATTCGAAGTTGTCCTGGTTCGCCGCGTAGTAGTCGTAGATATCCTCGTAGTCGGGCCATTGGATAATGCCAGGGCCAATGTGTATGGCGCCTTCCCCGGAGTAATACTGCTCAGCTGGCAATCCAGTGTCGTCATAGGTCGAGCTAACGTGGCGCAAACGAGTACGGTTACGATCCGCGTGACGCTCCTGCTTTTGGTAGCGAACTCCCATCTTGAAGTAGCCCGTGCTGTCGCCGACTCGGATGTTACGCTTCATGTCGAAGTTGAAGCCAGTGAAGTCGTCCTGAGCGTCTTGCTCGCGTGTTTGCACTTCGTCGAGGTCGAAAGTGGAGAGGCTACCAACGCCGTAGGTTGGGTCCACAGCTCCACTGGAATCGTAAAGCGTCAACGTAGGGGTATATTCAATACGTCCTCCCATCGGATCGCCCAGATTGCTGAATTCGAAGCGGCCCGTGTAGTCGTCATCGCCGATCACGGCCATGATCATGCCCTGCGAAAAGTCATCGTAGAAGTTGGTTGCCGTCGAAGAGAAGGCTCCCGCTTCGTAGGTCCAAACGTCGCCGTAGTGCTTGATCTTGAAATCGCCATGCCAGGTGTCCCCGTACTTGTTTCTCCAGGAACCGCCGAGGTCGATGTCGCCACGTCCCACGTCGCCTAGCATGTAATCAGGTGAAATGACCGAATCCGCGTCGTTGCCGTCGCTGTCGGTCGTGCTCGTGATGTTCGTATCCCAAGTGATGTTGCGGTTGCGGAACTCGGAAGAGTAGTCGTTGAACTGCAAGCTACCGGAAATCACCGTGTTCTCGCCGAGCTTGTAGTCGGTCTTGACATGGTACGACTCGCGGTGCGTGTACTTGGGCCCGTCCTGGATCTGGTAGCGACGCAAGATCGGCGTGCCGATCCCCTCCCCGGAGTTGTCAGTTACCCAACGCGAACGAGCGCGGTGCTGTTCGTTGAACTGGTTGGAGTTCGTGTAGTTGAAGATAACCCCCAAGGTTCCGTCCTTGAAGACGTCGGAATAAGTCAGGTCGAAACCTGGCTTGATCTTGTGGCTGGTGAAGTCGCCATGACCTGGAGTCGACCCCAAGTCCAAGTCCTCGCTGTTGCCGCTAAAGTAGACTCGGTACTTGATCTCACGGCCATCGCGCTCGAAGGCGCTCTTGCTCACGAGATTAACCGCGCCTCCCAAAGAGTCCGCTGCGATGTCCGGAGTGGGCACCTTGGCCACTTCCACACGTTCGATGTTGTTGATGGAAAGCTGCTCCAGCTCGAAGTCGCGAGCCTTGGCGCCCGATGCGGCGCTCGCCATGCGATTGCCGTCCACTGTGACCGGCGTAAAGTTGTCCGCCATGCCCCGAACCGTGATGGTGCGAGCGTCCGCCGCCACGTAGTTGATGTTCACGCCCGGCAGGAACTTGACGAACTCGCCCACGTTGCCCTCCGTCACGTCGCCGAAGGCGCCCGAGTCTACCACGTTTACGTTGTAGTCGGACACCCGCTGCTGGTTGATCGCGCGGCTGTAAGCGTCGGCTTCGTTTTTCACCTCGAAGGCCTCTAGCTCGAACACTTCGTCGCTGTCATTGAAGGTGTTGCGGCTTTTGAGAACGACGGTAGCAGGGGTCGCGGTCTGTCCCGCGGTGACCTCTACCATGATCGAACGCGAAAAGTAGCCCACGTGCTCGATGTCCAAGGAGTAGGTTCCTGAGGGCAGCCCCGACAAACGGTAGGTTCCGTCCGAAACGGTTCTTACCGAATCGCCAGTTTCCGTCACCGTCACCGTCACGTTTTCCATGTAGCGATCGGACGAGGCATCCTGTACACGCCCAGTGATGCGACCATTGTCCTGGCCAAAGGCGCTAATACCCATGGCCATCACGGCCACGAATAGGCTTAAAAAGCGAGGCAACGCACACGCGTTGGCAGATACTCGCGCAAATCTCCCACGAGAAGATAGTTTCATAAGTCGATAGGGTTAGGGTTGTCTTATTGGGGGGTAATCCAATCGGCCGAACATTACCCAAGCCGGCCAACTTGGCTCCTTATAATTATCAGCAAACGCACCCTGTCAATGAAATCTGATATTTATAATTCCAGACCTGATAGTAATAACCCCATTTTAAAGCAGCCCCGTAGGCGTTTCCGTCGGCATACAAAAAAAGCGACCCGCTGGCTGGCGGGTCGCTCTTCGCAGAAATAAACTGGCTAGGCCTCAGGTGATTCCGAGGATCTTGCGGCCTTCCTCCGAAATCATCTGGGGATTCCAGACGGGGTCCCAGACGATGTCCACCGTCGCCTCCGCGACCTGGTCCAGCTGCTGGATGCGGGTACGGGCATCTTCCGCGATCACCGGCCCCATGCCGCAACCTTGGGCCGTCAGCGTCATCTTCACAAAGACCGACGACTGCCCCCCCTCCGCATCTTCGATGCGCAAGTCGTAAATAAGGCCGAGATCGACGATGTTGATGGGAATTTCCGGATCGAAGCACTGGCGCAGGGCGCCCCAAACCTGATCCTCCAAAGACTCGCCAGAGTCGACGCCCGCAGCGTCGTCCTCCCCTAGCTCTACTCCCTCCAAGGCATCCACGTCAAAGCTGGCGATACGAAACAGACCGCGGTCGGTCCGCACCGTAACGTTTCCTCCGAGGGTTTGAGCGATAAATACTTGCGTGCCCTTTTCTAGCGTCACCGCGTCGCCGGCCGGGATCGCCGTCGCGCTGCAGTCTCGTGTAAGTACCGTTTCCATTTCTATTTGTTCTAGCAGGTGATTATTCTGGTCAGTCGATCGAAACCGTGTAGGGCAAAACCGCGTACACCCCCTTCGGATCGTTGAAGCGAGCGGTCATTTCACTGGCTTCCCGGTAGAGGTCAACCAAAGGCTGCAAGGCTACGTTGGCGGACGCGTCCGCCGTTTGCTGGGAAACGTTCTTGAACAGCTCGTCGAGGAAGTTCTTCGCCCTGGGAAGCTCCATCACGGCAGGCGCCTCCCCTAACCCCGCCTTTTCGCCGGCAAAAGCGATGGCATCGCCCAGGCCGCCCAGCTCGTCGACGAGCCCGATGTCCAAGGCGTCCACACCAGACCAGATCCGCCCTTCCGCAATCTTGGCTACCTCCGCAAGCTCCAGGCCTCGCCCTTCCGCCACCTTGGCCAGAAAAGAGTCGTAGACGAGATCCACCTGACGCTGCACCAACTCCATCTCTCGATCAGTCTTGGCTCGGAACATGCCCATAAAGTCAGCGTGCTCGGTGGTCTTCACGGTATCGAAATTCACGCCATGCTTGGCGGCCAACTCTTCATAGTTGAAAAAAACGCCGATCACCCCGATCGACCCGGTCAAGGTGTTCGGCTGGGCGTAAATCTTGTCCGCGTATGCAGAAATCCAATACCCGCCCGATGCCGCGAGGCTCCCCATGGAGACGACTACTGGCACCTTTTCCTTGGCTAGGCGCATTTCTCGCTGGATGACCTCGCTCGCTAAGGCGCTGCCGCCCGGCGAGTTCACTCGCAGGACGATCGCCTTTACCTTGTCGTTCTGCCTCGCCTTGCGAATTTCGCGGGCGAGCGAACTTCCGCCCACTTGCCCGTCCTCGCCTTCTCCATTCACGATCGACCCCTCCGCGTAGATAACGGCGACAAAGCCTTGGCTCGAATACTCAGGGCGAACCGATTCCAGCAAATAATCGTCCAGCGAGGTTTGCGCGAAGGACTGCGTCGCTTCGTCCACTCCCGAAACCGACTGCATCTTGGCGATCAACTCGTCGGTGTAGAGCAGCTCGTCAACCAAACCCAGTTCCTGAGCATCCTTGGCTACCAGCATGCCGAGCTCGTTCAGCTTCGCCTCGTAACGTTCCGGGGCGATTCCCGACCCTTCCGCAAGGGCTTCGAGGTACTCCGCCCAAAAGTCTTCCAACACGGCTGCATTCGCCTCGCGAGAAGGGTCGCTCATGCCTTCCAGCACGAAACTCTCCGCCGCCGCCTTGTAATCGCCAGCACGCGTCACCTGCACTCCGATCCCATACTTCTTCATGAACCCACCGAGGTACGGGTAGCTCATCGACATGCCGGTATCCGAAACCACGCCCTCCGGATTCATGTAAATCGTGTCAGCCACCGACGTCACGTACATGTCCCGAGCGCTTGGATACACGACATAGGCAGCTACCGGCTTGCCCGACTCCTTGAACGCTTCGATCGCTTCTCTCACTTCCTTCAGAGCCGCGAAACCCGAACCGTAGCCATCCACCGAAAACGAGCCGGTGAGCAGCAATCCTTCGATGCGATCGTCCTCTCCTGCCGCAATCAAGGCCCGCTTCAAGGACAGGAGCGAAAAGGCCCGCTGCCGCTTGCCTCCGATCGCCTCGTCGATGATCGCGTCGCGCGTCATGCCGACCGGGCGATCTTGCACCGTCGCCGACATGTCGAAGACCAGCACGCTGCCGTCGCGCACCTGAGGCACCGGCTGGCTCATCGCAGCAAGCATGCCGAACAAGACGACAATGAACAGCGCCAAGCCTCCAGCGGCGAAAACGATCGCCAACAAGGACGCGAGAAACGTCTTAAAAAATCCCTTCATAGCTACAACAGTTAGGTAAAAACAAAATCCCAGCCCATAGGGGCCGGCAACACTAGACACCTTCATCGGCCTCCAGTCGCAAACCTAAACTGCCAGCCTCCTCCTATCAGAGCGCCGATCAAAACGGTGTCCTGTATTCGCGAGGGTAGGGCTGTCTGGCCCAGACAGCCGTGTTGCAGGATCATCCATCCACGGCGGACAGAGCCAGTCCGCTCTAGCTACGCACAGGCTTAATCACACCTCTACTTCAGAGCGCCGATTTATAAATGGCACCCCGCGAAACCGGATTCTTAGCAAAATCCGCATCATTCCCGGAATAGCGGAAGTCGCGAGACCTTCGAAGAATCTCTAGCACGACCGGCCACCATCTACCTGGGACCCTCGTCGAGGCAAAGGCTCCAAGGCTTCCTCCAAAACGCCGCGGGCCCTAGGCCAACAAAGGATGGCTTCCGCCACCATCCACACCTCTAGAGCAAGCGTGGCCACGGCGATGAAAATGAGCGGCCAGTTCTTGGTTTCCTCGGCAAGCCATCCTCCTTCCGTGAACAATTGGTAGCCCATCGCCCAAGCCGGCATCACCAGCATGAAAACCGTCGGGATCGCCACGAACCAAACCGGCAGGCGGCGCCTCCACATCCAAAAAGCGATCACCAGAAAAGCCAAGCCGCCGAGCAGCTGGTTCGTCGCCCCAAACATCGGCCACAAGATCAGCCCGCCTTTGCCGACGTTGCCCCAGGTCCAATCCATTCCTTGCGGAGGAATGGCCGCCACCCAAAAGGCGAGGATCACCGCAAAGATAGTAGCCCCGTGCTTGTCCGTCAGCCAAAAGAGCGGATTGCCCGACAGGGCCGTCTTCCCTTCCCCATCCTTGGCCACGAACGTGCTCGCCAACTCCTGCACGACGTAGCGTTGCAAACGGCAGGCCGTATCGAGGGTCGTCGCCGCGAACGAGGCCACCAATACCCCCATCAGAGCCACCGCGAACTGGGGAGCCAGCCCTAAGGCCTTCAGGAAATTCGCGGCCCCGTCCACGAAAGCGCCTACCTTGGCAGCCAGACCGCCAGCTGCCGCCCACGACTCGTAGCGAGCCGCATAGGCGGCTTCGCCCAAGAGAACCTCTCCCCCTGCTCCTTGAATTCCAAGCCCCAAGCCCGCCACGCAAGCCAGGATCACCAGGGTCGCCAAGAAGCCTTCGAGCAACATCGAGCCAAATCCCACGAACTGGGCATCCGTCTCGCAACGCAGCTGCTTGCTGGAAGTGCCGCTGGACACCAGGCAATGGAACCCGCTGATCGCACCGCAAGCGATGGTGATGAAAAGGAAGGGAAACATTACGGGAGCGCCTGCCACGCCGGCGCGAAAAGCCGGAGCCGCAATGTCCAAGCTGGGGCGCAATTCCGAGTCGCCGATCGGGCTACCGCCAACAAAAGCAGCAACCACCAAGCCCACGACGACCAGAGCGAGAGCGGTGATCAGCTGCAGGCTGTTGATGAAGTCCCGCGGCTGCAGCAAAGACCAAACGGGCAAGACCGAAGCGATGTAGGAATAGGCAAGCAACAACGCCACCCAGTGAGCCACCGGCCAGGCAGCCAAAGTCATATTGAAGCTATGTATCCAGCCTTCACGGTCGCCAAAGACCACTGAGAGATACATCAGCGCCAAGGCGATCAAAGAGGGAACCATCAATCCAATCCCCTTGCGATGAAGCCAAACGCCGATCGCCACCGCGAGCGGGATCTGCACCAAACATGGGAAGATCGCTCCCGGATAGGTCTTGAACACGACCGCGATCACCAGCCCGAAAATCGCCAGCACGATCGTCAGAGCCAGGAAAAGGATCAGCAAAAAGAGGAACCGTATCCGAGGATTCAATACACGCCCCGAAATCTCGCCAACGGTTTGCCCGCGATTGCGCATGGACACCACCAAGGAGCCAAAGTCGTGCACGGCCCCCAGCAGCACGGACCCGAACAGCACCCACAACAATGCGGGGACCCATCCCCATATCACCGCGATCGCCGGTCCCACGATCGGCCCCGTTCCTGCTATGGACGTGAAATGATGCCCAAAAACCACGAACTTGTCAGTCGGCACAAAATCCTTGTCGTCGTTCAAAGCCACGCTCGGCGCCTCCACGTCGTCGCGCAGCTTGAAGATCCTGCGGGCAAGGAAACGACCGTAGGTATGGTAGACGACAAGGTACAGGGCGCCGACGCCGAGGGCGATCAGAAGGGTAGACATAACGCAAGCAGGGGTCTCGGTTCAAAAAGGAGTAAGCCCAGCCATGTAATCCCCCGCAGCGACCTAAGCAATCCTTTTCGCCCGGGCGTCCAGACACGCAATTGTCGCTCACAAGCCCGATCCCAGTTTGACTCATCGGTGAGCCCCGTAGAAATTGCCAGCTCAGACGCCTAAACAACGACCTAAGACCACGAACATGGAAACCCACGCGGAACCACAAGAGTTTCTCACCACCAACCGCAAGGCCCTCACCATCAATCTCGACAACGAGAAGTACGGAACCTTCGCCGAAATCGGAGCCGGACAGGAGACCTGCCGCAATTTCTTCCAAGCCGGCGGAGCCGCCGGAACCATCGCCAAGACCATCTCCGCCTACGACATGACCTTCAGTGACTCGATCTACGGGAAGGTCGGCCGCTACGTTTCCCTGGAACGCGTCATCAAGATGATCGACCACGAGTATGCCCTGCTGGAGGAGCGGCTGAAGGAGGATGTTGGGGAAGAAAAAACCTTCTTCGCCTACGCGAACACGATGAAGGCCAAGAGCTACAAAGGCGGCGACGACACCCACGGCTGGATGGGCATCCGCTTCCAGACCTCACCGGGCTGCGAGCCCAGCGAGATCTACCTGCACTGCCGCATGTGGGATCCCGAAAACGTGCAGCAACAGCACGCCGTAGGCATCCTCGGCACCAACTTGATCTACGGAGCCTGCTACCTGAACGAAAACGTGGAGGCCTTCATCGAGTCCCTCGTCGACAACGTCGGGAACGAACGGATAGAGGTCGACTTCATCAAGTTCCGCGGCCCCGCCTTCAAGGGCGTTGACGACCGCATCGCCAACCTGCACCTCGTTCGCCGCGGCCTGACCAACGCCGTCCTCTTCTCGCCCGAAGGCGAGATCACCCAGCCCTCCGAAGCCCTCTACAAAAAAGCGATTCTCGTGGAGCGCGGCAGCTTCCGCCCCGTCACGCGCGTCAATATCGACATGCTCAAGTGCTCCGGAGCCCAGTTCATCCAAGAACCTTCCGTGCAAGGCAAAGACGTCATCGTGCTAGCGGAAATCACCATGAACAACCTGCTCGCATCCGGAAAGCTCGACTACGAAGACTACCTGGCCCGCATCGACACCATCGGAGCCACCGGCAACTACGTTCTCATCTCCAACTACTTCGAGTTTTATCGCCTTACGTCATACTTCCGTCGATACACCGGCGAGATGATCGGCGTTTGCATGGGCATCAACAACCTCCTCGAAATCTTCAACGAGAAATACTACGCCAACCTCGCTGGCGGCATCCTGGAATCCTTCGGCCGGCTTCTCAAAAACTCGGTTCGCCTATACATTTATCCCATGAAACAGAAAGCCTACCGCCGCTATCTGAAAATCCACAAAGGGGAAGGAAACGGCGAAGACTCTCCCCCAAAAAGCGCTTCCTCCGAGACCAAAGGCAGCCTCACCGACGACCTTCTCATCACCTGCAACAACCTGCGCGTAAAACCGCAGCTCTCCAACCTTTACCTCCACCTCCTGGAAAACGGATACATCGAACACATCCGCGGCATCGACGACCAGCTCCTCGAGATATTCTCTCGAGACATTCTCGCCGCCATTGCCGACAAAGACCCGATCTGGGAACAGATGGTACCACCGGCAGCCATCGAATTCATCAAGTCGAAACAACTTTTTGGATACACCCACTAGTGCCGCCCCGCCAATCTACTACGCCTATGACAGACGCTCCAGAACCACGTACGGACAAGCCGGCCAAGTCGCCGCTCAAGCTCCTCGCTCAAAAACTCGGTGTCGTTCAGCGCGAGGCCGGCAGCCTCGGCATCCCTAGCCTCGTCATCATCGAAGGGCTCGACGCATCCACAAAAGGAAAACTGCTCAACCAGATCCTGCTCGAGATCGATAGCCGCTCCTTCAAGGTCTACTCCACGCATGCCTCGCACGAAGAGCCGCGCAACTATCCCCTGCTCCACCGCTTCTGGAACAACACCCCCGCCAAAGGCAAAATTCAATTCTACGACCGGGGACCCTACTACCTCGTGCTCGACGCCTGGGCAGAAGGCAAGCTGCACGAAAGCCAGCTTGGGCAGTACTGGAGCGATATCGTAAACTTCGAACGGCAACTACATGACAGCGGGGTGGAAATCATGAAGATCTTCCTCGACGTATCCAAAAAGTCCCAAGCCAGACGCTTCCGAAAACTGGAAGAAAACCCCAAGACATCATGGCGAGTGACCCCAAAAGACTGGCGTCGCCATCGCCAGTACCGCGGCTACCGCGACACCGCCCTCAAGGCCATCGAAACCACCGATCGCGATTACGCAAAGTGGCACATCATCGATACCGAACACTTCAAGGGCGCCCTCGTCGAAATCTACAATCGCATCATCGATAGCCTGCAGTCTGCCATTAGCCGCAAAAAGAAGGAGCTGAGCAGCCCCGCCGCCAAAAGCGTCACCAACGCCTGGATACCCTACAAAGGACACAACTTTCTGGCCGACACCGAATTCCAAGGCCCCATGGACCGCCAAAAGTACAAGGCGACCCTGAGGAAGCGCCAGGAAAAGATACACGAGCTCGTTCACGAAATCCATACCCACCAAATCCCTGTCGTCATCGTATTTTGCGGATGGGATGCAGCCGGAAAAGGCGGTTGCATAAAACGCCTCGTGCAAAGCATCGACCCGCGTGGATACGACGTCACTCCGGTCGCCGCCCCCACGAAGGTCGAGCTCAGCCACCACTACCTCTGGCGGTTCTGGAAAGAAATGCCGCGTCGCGGCAAGATCGCCATCTTCGACCGCTCCTGGTACGGACGCGTGCTCGTCGAGCGGGTAGAAGCGCTCTGCACCAACGACGAATGGAAAGCAGCCTACCAAGAGATCGACGAAATGGAGCAACACCTCGTGAACTACGGCACCACTATCGTTAAATTCTGGCTCCATATCGACAAGGACACTCAGCTGGAGCGCTTCGAAGCTCGCCAAGTCGATCCGCTCAAGAACTGGAAGATAACCGAGGAAGATTGGCGCAACCGCGAGAAATGGGAAAAGTACGAGGAATCGATCAACGAGATGATCGAAAAAACGAATACGCCTTACGCCCCTTGGCACATAGTGCCCGCAACTTGTAAAATGCGTGCCCGCATCGAAGTTTTAGATACAGTGATCCACGCCCTCAAAAAAGCGATCAAGCGAGCCCACAAGGCCCCTCTCTGAGCCGCGAGCCGCAGCCGCGGAGGAAACGCAGCTAGCCTGCATCTTTGCCATTGGGGAGGGACCGGCTCCACCCGTTCCGCTTCTCGGGAGTAAATGCCGCGCGCGGAGTCAAGCGCCTGAAGACAGGCACCATCATCCACTGCCAATACGAGCGAAAAAAAAAGCCGAGGCTCACGAGCCTCGGCTTTGTTTTTGAAAAGGATTGAAGCGATTACTTCTTCTTTTTCTTGGCGACCTTCTTAGCTGCCTTTTTGGCAGGCGCCTTCTTGGCAACCTTCTTAGCAGCCTTCTTAGCTACTTTCTTGGCGGCTTTCTTAGGAGCTGCCTTCTTGGCGGCTGCCTTCTTGGGAGCTGCCTTCTTAGCGGCTTTCTTGGGAGCTGCCTTCTTGGCGGCCTTGGTTGCCGCTTTCTTAGCTACCTTCTTGGCAGCTTTCTTGGCAACCTTCTTAGCTGCCTTCTTAGGAGCAGCTTTCTTTGCGGCCTTCTTCGCAGCCTTCTTGGCAGGTGCCTTCTTAGCGGCTTTCTTCGCAGCCTTCTTGGCGGCCTTCTTGGCTGCCTTCGGCTTTGGAGCCGCCTTTTCGATTCCAGACTTCGCAGGAACAGTCGGCAACTTCTCGAGAGCTGCGCGAAGCAGTTCACCGATGCTTACCTTCTTGCCCTTGGCGAGCTTTACGAGGTCCTTCTTCTGGTCGAGCGGAAGACGTACCGAGATTTGACGATGGTCTTCAGCTGCTGGAGCAAATCCAGCGTAGTCAAAGCCGGCGATCGCGTGGCGAATAATTTCGCTTTTGGATACACCAAGCTGCTTTTGGTATTTGTCGAGGACAGCGATCAAGTCTGCCTTCAGATCGAATGTGAGAGGAGAACTCTCAGCGCCTTTTTTTGCGGCCATAACAGTATGTATGGTTTGGATTAACGGTTTATTCGGTGAGAAATATTAAACCTAAGGTAGCGTTCAATTACCGAAAAACCTTAGTTTTTCAATCATATTCCTGTTAGTATTTTTTGGGTACAGCAAGTTTTTACAAAAAATTGTGCCGTTTTTCGCCCGTATTCAGATTCTCGAACCCTTTCGGGAGCCCAAATCCTCACAACGTATCCAGATCATAAAACCGGATACATGGGTAATACTTCCCAAACGAATCACGCCCGCAACCGTAAAAAAAGGGGGGTAACAGGATCCTCGATACACAGCTTCCGTATCCAATTTTCCGAACCCAAAAACTAACACTCTCCCATCACACCAAACCTCCTCCAAAGCGATCGTCGACACCTTCAGCGAGCGTTAAAAGAGCTCTCGGACAATCGGATTGACAGTCTCCCGCCTAAAGCACGAGCTTAGTCTCGCACTACTCGCCAGCCCCGCCTCCAACACACGAACCACCAAGCAGAAATGGCTACCGTCGAACTCAAGAAGCTGCTGAAAATCTACCCGAACCGAAAAGGCGAAGGCGTAAAAGCAGTAAACGAAATAGACCTTTCGATAAGGGACCGGGAGTTCATGGTCCTCGTCGGTCCATCCGGTTGCGGAAAATCGACTTCGCTGCGCATGATCGCAGGACTGGAGGACATAACTGGCGGCGAAATTCGCATCGACGGAAAAGTCATCAATGACGTTCAGCCCAAAGACCGCGACATCGCCATGGTCTTCCAGAACTACGCCTTGTATCCGCACATGAGCGTCTACCAGAACATGGCCTTTGGCTTGAAACTCAGGAAGTACAGCAAAGCGGAAATCGACCGTCGCGTGAAAGACGCCGCAGAGATTCTAGGGATTGAAGACCTGCTGCAACGCAAGCCAGCAGCCCTCTCGGGCGGGCAACGTCAGCGGGTCGCCGTCGGCCGCGCCATCGTTCGAAAGCCCAAAGTGTTCCTTTTCGACGAACCGCTATCCAACTTGGACGCCAAGATGCGCGTATCCACGCGAGCTGAAATCTCCAAGCTGCACGCCCGCCTAGCCTCCACCATGATCTACGTCACTCACGATCAAGTGGAAGCGATGACTATGGGCGACCGCATTTGCGTGATGAACGGCGGCGACATCATGCAGGTCGACGAACCGCTTACGCTCTACAATCAACCAGCAAACATGTTCGTCGCATCCTTCATCGGCAGTCCGCCCATGAACCTCTTGCCTGGGCGCATCGAGCGCAAGGAGGGCACCCTGTACTTCCAAGCGACGGACTCCATGATTACGCTAAGACTGAGCAATCGCCTCGCCGAAGCTGCCGCAGAATACGTCGATCGCGATATTATCTTCGGCGTCCGCCCAGAGAACATCCATCAGGCAGAAGAGAGCAGCAACTACGAAACGGAGCACACCGCCAAGCTGACCATCGACGTTGCGGAACCGATGGGCAACGAAACGATGCTCTACCTTTCAAACGGCAGCCAAAGCCTGATTGGTCGTATCCACAGCGACGTACGTCCGCAAATAAACAAGACCATCACCGTCTGGTTCGACCAAGCCAAGGCCCACCTTTTCGACCCACAAACCGAGGCGAACCTTACCGCCTACTGAATTCAAGCCATCGCTTCCCGCTCCCGCAAAGCTTGGCCCAAACACAAGGCCTTGCATCGCTTCAAGTCGAGCTTGCCAGTGCCCAGCAACGGCAAGGCATCAACCTTGACCACATCCTGCGGTATCCAGAGGTTGGGCAATCCGCGCCCCCTCAGCCGCCTCCCTAGGTCAGCCAGCTCCACGACCTTCGTTGCCAGCAGCACCAAAGCTTCCCCTTTGCGCCCGCATTCGCGCGAGCCAACGAATACCTCGGTTTCTGGATACAACTTTCCGATCTCGGATTCCACGTTCGCATGCGAAACCATTTCACCGGCAATCTTGGAAAAGCGGGACAGACGCCCTTCTATCACCAAGCAACCATCTTCGTCCAAGCGACCGATGTCGCCCGTGTTAAACCAGCCTCCTTCTTCAAATCGATTCTCGATCGCGGGGTCCAGGTAGACACGAAAAACGTTGGGGCCTTTCGCAAGGATCAATCCCGACTCTCCCCGCGGCTTGCGAACCAGAAGATTCTCTTCGTCGACAATGCGTATCCAAACGCCCGGCATCGGCCGCCCCGCGGTCCCCATCTTATAGCCAACTTGACTCAATGCGTAGCGCCCCAGCATCTCCCGACTGTGCAGGCAATTCGCGGTCAGCACCGGCGAACACTCGGTCAAACCATAGCCTTCGAGAACGGGGATTCCGAAACGGGCCTCCCACTCTTCCGCCAAATCCGCTGGCAACTTCTCCGCTCCCGCCACCGTTAAACGCAAGCTCGCAAAGTCTTCCGCATCCGCACGCTTGAGGTAAGCGCGCAAAAAGGTCGGCGTGCCCAACATCACTGTGACCGCCTCCTTCCGAACAGCCGCCACGTTTTCCTTCGCTTGGAGAGGCGACGGCGTGGACACCACTTGCATCCCCTTAAGCAAGGGCAAAAGGAATCCTCCGGTCAGCCCGAAGCTGTGGAACAACGGCAGGTTCGCCAACAGGCGATCCGTCGAGCGCATCAAGTAGCACTCCGATAGCTGAGTTGCGTTCGCCACCAGGTTTCGATGCGAAAGCGGGATGCCTTTCGGCGCAGCGGAACTGCCGCTGGAAAAAAGCAATGCAGCCTCACGATCGCCACCCGTAAGAGAAATCGAATACATGCGGCGAAGCATCCTTAGGGGCAGCAACGCTACCGCAACCAGATCGAGCAACAAACCCGGCCCTCGCATCTGCGGCATGACGTCCTCTACAAATACGAGCTGCACGCTAGAAAAGTCCAAATCCTTGAATCGATCCAAGGCCTTGCGCGAGGTGATGACCGATCGCACGCCCGAAGCCTCAAGCATCTGGGAGAAGGCTTCGCTACTCACGGTCGGGTTCAAGTTGACGCTCGACCTGCCCGCCCACAACGCGCCGAGGTTTGCCGCAAATCCGGGCAGTCCTGGCGGCAACAAGATTCCAACGCGACGCGCCGTATCCGTTTTCTTGATCAAGCGAGCAAAGCCCAATCCCAAACCTAAGAGAGCGAACCCCCTTACCTTTATATTTCCAAGACCACGATCCACCAGACGCAACGCGAACAACCTTATCTTGAGCGCCTTGAAGACCAGCAACCCAAGATTCTGACTCAACTCCGCACGAGCGCAGAAGGCGACATGCTCCAATTCCGTCACCGCCTCCTGCATCGTATCCGCAGTCGCCTCTTCATCTCGCAAAGGACGGCCAAAGGACACGCTCACCGCACGCCGTAGCGGCATGCCCAATCGGTATCGAAAAGGCTTGTCCGCAAAACTGAATACGGATCCCCACATCCCATCAATGGCCGCAGGCAAAACAGCCGCCCCCGACAAGCGAGCCATCAATTCGGCCCCCTTCTTGAACGGCATGATCATGCCCGTGCGTGTCAAAGCGCCTTCCGGAAAGATGCAGACAACATCTCCCGCCTTCAAAGCCTTTACCGACTTCGACACCGCTTCCTTCGCAGCTTTCGGCGAAACCGCAATGACGTTAAATTTTCGATACGCCCAACGCATCAGCGGAAAGCGTAGCATCTCGTCAGTCCCCATGAATCGTACCGGGCGAGGCGAAGCCAGATAGATCAAAATCGCATCTACATAGCTGACATGATTTGCCACCACCAGCACGCCGCCGGATTGCGGCATGTTTTCCAGTCCCTTTAAGCGCATCGGATAAAACACCTTGGCGATGCCCAGCAAGAGGACCCGCAACAAACTTTCCGGCACCAAGACCGTCATGAAACCGACGACCACAATCGTCGTGACCGCAACCACCCAAAGCTGCGCTTGCGGGCTCCAAGCCAGGTATCCCATCAAGGAGGCCAAGCCTACAAACGCGCCCGACATCAGGTTGATGAAAAGGTTATTCGCGGCGATTGAGCCAACTCGGACTTCGTCTCTCGCGGAGGCGACGAAGAGAGCGTTGAGCGGAGCTGAAAAAAGCCCGCCGCCCACACCGAGCATAAAAACGCAAAGGACCGCCCCCCAACCGGCATTCCAAAACAGGGCCGTCGCTGGAACCAACACCACCAACATCAACGCTCCCAAAAACGACAGCCCGACCTCGATGCGCCGGCGACAAAGGTAAGCCGCCAATCCGCTGCCCGACGCGACTCCCAGCCCCAATAAGGCTGCCATCATCCCCCCCTGACTGGCCGACCCGATTTCCTGACCGTGATCCCAGCGACTGTCCTGCAAAAGGATCATCACTAACATCGCTCCCACTCCGTAAAACCAGGCGAGCCCCAAAGACGACCAGCGAAGCACGGGCAGCGAAAGCACTTCCTTTAGCACGCTCCCAAACGGGGCATCCGTTTCGCTGGAAGCTTCGGAATCCACCCGTATTCCCGAAACCACGACATAAGCCAAAGCCGAAATGGCCGCAGCGCCCAACCCGGCAACCGAAGCTGCCGACCAAGGCGAGCCGAGCAGGCTCCAAACCTGATCGAAAGACCAACCTCCCAAAGCCAAGCCAGCGAGGGTCGCCCCCACGCCCGCCAAACCCAGCAGCCCCATCATTTGGCCGATCCGAGCCTCACCGCACAGGTCTTTCAGCAAGGCATTTCGCGAAGGAGCCAAGAAACTGGATTGGCAAGCCACCGCCGCCAACGACAGCAAAACGCCGACAAAGGAGTGGAGCAAGGCGCTCACCGAAAGCAGCGTCATAGCCGTCGTCTGCATCAGCAAGCTCCCGCGCACCACCGCCACCTTAGAGAAACGGTTGGTCAAGCGCCCTGCGACCGGCGCGAGGAAAATATACGGCAGAACATACAAGGCTGAAACGACGCCTACCCAAACCGCAGCTTGCCGTTCGGGAAAACAAGCGGCCACCAAGGCGGAGGCGGTGATCTTTGCCGCGTGATCGCCGAAGGCGTTCAAGCCCTGCGTCACGATCAAACGATAGGAAGAAGAAAGAGGTGCATGTGTGCTCATGCTCCCCCATTCGCTCAGCTCGCGCCAATCCGAGCCTGCCTACTGTATATCAACACCTTACCGAACATCCCCACCAAAGGGAGACAATGCTTCATGCATTATTTGTACATTGTCCGCACGCAATTTCTACAATCCATCGCTCCATCCAGGCCCCCATCCGCTGATCAATCAAGGTTCCTCAATCCACCCCCACCACGTATCTCTTGGCAGTCCGGCGATCAACTTGCAGGACACGAGCCGTCTCTTCGTAACTGCCGCCGCGGCGATAGACCTCCTGCGCGTAACGGCTCAACAGTTGGTTCGCCGTCAGGGAATTGTCCGCACCTTCCTTAACACGCTCCGCGTCGTCGCGACTTACGCTGAGATCCTCCGCTTCGTAGCTCCCATGTATCAGGATATTGCGGACACATTGTTCGAGCTCCCTGAAATTACCAGGCCAGCGGTAAGCCTGCCCCAGATTCTTAGAGATCCAAGCCACCGACTCCTCCGCCAAAGAGTCGCCGTCAATGGGACCTGCGACCTTGAAGGCGATGTGACGCACCAACACCTCCAACTCGTCTCCACTGCCCGCCAGCACTTCCTTCAAGCTCGGAGTGCGAATCCTGTCCGCGCAAAGCCGAAAATAGAAGTCCTCTCGAAAGTTCCCACCGGCAATCTCATCCGGCAAATCGCGATTGGTCGCGGCCATCACCTTACCCACGAAAGGACGCAAAGCCGTATCCCCCAAGCGCTGGAACTGACGGGTCTGCAGCACCCGCAAAAGCTTCACTTGAATGGAGGCGTCCGTTTCCCCTATCTCGTCCAAGAAAACCGTGCCAAATCGGCCGCACTCCTCCAAGTAGCCTTCCCTATCCTGCAAGGCTCCCGTAAACGCTCCTTTGCGATGCCCGAACAACTCCGACTCGATCAAAGTCGGGGATAGCGCCGACAAGTTCAGCGGATAAAACGCGGCTCCGAAATCCACCGCGAACCGCCCGGCCTGCACGTCAAACGGGACAAAGCGAGACATTCCCACCGCCCGAGCGACCAGTTCCTTGCCCGTTCCCGAAGGTCCGGTGATCAAGGTCACAATATCGCTCATGCGGTTGTATAGAGATCTTTGATACCGTCGCATGTCATGCGTGAAGCAACTGCTCCAAATGCGACTGCGCAAAGCGCTGATCGCCTCCGAGCCGCCTACCAAGTAGCGATAGATATTCAGCCACGCCCGACGCAACTGGTAGTAGAGAGCGAAGTACAGCCCTTCTTGCTCCGGCGAAAAACGAGTCGCCGCGTGCACCGACAGGAAATAGCGCTGCCGATCCCTGTATTCATAAAAAAACGACACTCCACCCGGCTGCGGTTTGCCCTCCAAGGAGTACTCGATCAACTTGTCGTACTTTTCCATGAACTCGTGGTAGACCACGAAGTGCACCAAGTTTTCGTAAGCGACCCGCTCCGCCTCGCTCACTTCCTGCACCTTCGCTAAGCGAGCTCGGGCCGGCTCCATCAAGGACAAGGCCAAGCCAATCAGACGCTTCAGGTTGGGAGCAAGCAACTCCTCAGCCTCGCCCGGCCCCACGTAACGCTCCCGCTCCTGATAGTCCTTGCCCAAACATTCCCGCTCCAGCTCCCAGCGAGACTCCTCAAACGGGTTGCAATAAACGATATCCGCCAACTTTTGAGCGAGCGGCCAATGGTCCCGGGAAAAAATCTTCTGAGGCATCTCTGTACACTATTTGTACACGTCGATCCGTCAATGGTTGACATGCACGCGAGAACTTTCGCCAAAGAATCCCACCAACTATTCGCTTATACCTGAAGAAGAACAACTTAAGAAACGCCACCTCCCATTGGCATCGAGCCTGCAATCCTGCTTGCATGAGCAAGCTAACCGCAATCCACCAAAGCATTTCCCTTCGCATCGTGAAAGTCTGCCTCAGCTGTTTCAGCATCGCAGGTACCGCGGTTCTAATGTCGGGGGTCCTCAAGATGGGAGTGCTCAACAACGACCGGAAAATCGACCACGGTTTGCGCTTCCTGCGCCCCCTAAGCGACGCGATCCAGCAAGCCGCGGAACAGCTCCTCTACTAGACATGAAAAAGCTTCCAGTTTGCCTGCTTGCTGCGTCCACCTTCCTTATCGGCTGCGCCAGCGTAAAAAACCCGGGCCCCTCCGCCTTCCCAAGCTTCAGCGAACCCGATGTGTCGCAAACCTTGAAGCTCACCGTACACGTCAAGAAGCCCCAGAGGGAAGATTTGGACGACATCATACCTGAGGAAACCAAAACCTGGATCTACAATCGAGCCGTCTACGAATCGGAACGACTGGCAATGCTGCTCCGCAAGTGCCAGCTCTTCGAACAGGTGCTTACCGGCGAGCCAAATGAGAGGAAAAACGGCAGCCTTACCCTCAAAGCACTCCCGCGTCTCCATGAGCGGACTGGCTTCGACGATCCCATGATCTTGATATACCTCGGCGTCTTTCCGCTTTGGGAAAAAGAAAACCACGGAGTGGCCTTTCAGGTGCTGGAAACGCAAGACGAGTTCCAATTCTCATGGCAGGAGGAACGCGTCATCGGCATGGTCGCTCCTCTCATCTCCGCCACAAACCAAAACTGGAGCTCGAAACGGGCCAACGAGGCCTACTGGAAAGAGCTCCGAGCAGAGCTGTACCGCTTCTTCAAGGCCTACGAAAAAGTGCCAGAGTGAACAGCAACCACGGATTTCACTCCGTCGCTCCCTCCTTCGCCGGAGCTCGCAGCCGAGCCACCTCCGTACCGTAGATGTCCCGCTCCAAGCCTTCCGGAGAAAACACCCAATCCGGCACTTCGACTCCGATCGCCGCATCCGTCACGCGGAACCGCGTCTTGTCTCGGGTGAGCTCATTGCGCACGTCGACCTGGCTGAGCACGCCCTGCCCGTCCACGATTTTGAAGGCCACCACGGTGATCGTCTTGGCCAAATTCTCCTCCGCATCGTAAACCTCGACCCGATTCAAAGCATTGAACTCCTCGTCCAGATAAATGCGCACCCGCGAAACCTTCTCCTGCAATGCCTTGTCCTCGCTCGGCGGATACAAGCTGAAGACGTGGGTAGGCCGGCTTCGCATGGTGGTGCGACCCTCGTACCTGAACTCCTGCCAAAAGGAGAAAGGCATCAAAAGGTCAAACACGGTGAAATCGCTTCCCGCTATTTTCTCGAAAAACGCGTCGGATTCGATCAAGCGCGCCTCTTCAGCCCCGGACCTCCAAGCATCCACCTCCAGGGCGTTGGCGAAGATTCCATTCTGCAGCAAAAGCCGCTTCACCTTGGCTGGAACCAGTTCCCCCTGTTCCGTAACATCGGCTGGCTCGAGGGCGATATCGATGCGCGAAAGCGGGCCAAAAGTCGTTTGCGTTCCCAGCAAGACGCCAGAGACCGTGGTCGTCTTGTCGCGACGCGGACGAATCTCCAACTTGAAGCTCAACCGATACTCGCCCGCGATACCCAAGCGGCGAAACGCATTCAGGATCTCCAAGCCATCGGCTTGGCTGACCTCCTCGCCCAAAGTATCGAGCGGACTCGATCCGTGGCGGCGCTGCGCAGTGAGCTCAACGGAGGCGACCGCTAACAACAAAAAGGCTGCCCAGAAAGACTTGGCAGCAGGCATAAAAAAAGCCGGGCGCAATCCCATGGGAAGGATAGACCCGGCCATTCGAAAAAGTTTCCGGCTGAAAGCTATTCAGCAGCTTTAGGTGCCGCTTCCGCCGCGTCCTCGACTGCGTTCTCGGTTGCGGCAGCAGCCTCAGTTGCCTCGGCTTCCGTTTCTTCGGCCGCTTCTTCAGCCTGAGAGACCAGTTCGCGGAAAGCGTCAGACGCAGGGCTTGGCTCAGTCGACTCAATGGTCGGCAACGCTCCGTCTTGCTCGACCTTTGCCAGCTCGTGCTGGTGGAGCTTGGAAAGGTAAAGCCCGAATCCAAGAACGAAGAAGACGATAGCCGTATTCTTGGTCCACTTGGAAAGCACGCTGGAAGTCTCGGCGCCCAAGGCCGATTCAGCCATGCCGCCACCCATCGCAGCTCCTAGGCCACCATTCGCGTTTCCGCGCTGCATCAGAACCAGGAGGATCATGAAGAGAGAAACGAGGACCAGTACTACTGTGAGAAAGCCGTTGAGAAAATCCATAATGAGAGCCGGAGACAGTCGAAAAAGGAAATAGCCTTGTCAAGTACCGAAACCGACAAGCTGAGCCAATGTTCCCTTTAATAATGTAGCAGGCGCCCACCCCAAAAAAGGAGAGCCGGAAACGCGCCCTAGCGCTCCTCGAGGCCTATCCGGTCGAGAATGCGCTGCAAGTCGTCGTTGCCGGTATACTCGATCACGATCTTGCCCTTCTTGGGAGCATGCTTGAGCGCCACCTTGGCGTTCAGGTAGGAAACCATGCGCTTTTCGATGTCCTCGATCGCCGCCGCTTCGGCCGGAGTCACCGTCCGCCCGCCAGATTGCTTCCCCTTGCCGGAACGCTTGAGAGACTCGATCAAGCCCTCGGCCCCGCGCACGCTGACCCCTTCTTCGATGATGCGACGGGCGATCAGGGTCTGCTCCTGCTTCGCCTCCAAACCGAGCAAGACCTTCGCGTGACCGGTAGAGAGCAAGCCCGTGGAAAGATAGCCACGAACTTCGTCGGGCAAAGTGAGCAAGCGCAAGGAGTTGGCGATGGTCGCGCGCCCTTTGCCCACGCGTTCCGCCACTTGCTCTTGAGTCAGATCAAAATCCCTCAGCAAGCTTGCGTAACCCATAGATTCCTCGATCGGGTTCAGGTTCTCGCGCTGCAAGTTTTCGATCAGGGCCATGGAGGCCGAAGAGGAATCCCCTGCCTTGATGATACGAGCCGGGATCTTGCTGAGCTTCAGCATCTTGAAGGCTCGCAAGCGCCTCTCTCCGGCGATCAGCTGAAACCGACCGTCCACCTCGCGCACCACGATCGGCTGGATCAACCCCTCGCTGCGGATACTCTCCGCCAAATCGGTGAGTTGGCTCTCCTCGAACTCGCGACGCGGCTGGTGCGGATTGGGCTCAACCTTGGCCACCGCCAGCTCCATGAAATCCGGATTTCCTGCCGGCGCCTTCTCGGTAGCCGGAGCTGGCGCTTGGGCGACCGCCGGCTTCGCCTTGGCAGCGCCAGCAGCAGCCTTTTTCGCTGGCGCCTTGGAAGGAGCAGGCTTGGCAGCTGGAGAATCCGCTTTCTTTGCTGTGTTGCCGGAGATGAGGCCGGCTAGCCCTTTACCCAATCTGGGTTTCGCTTTCGCCATGTGTCGTGTGGGGATCTATTCGGATGCTTGAGGAATAAAGATTTTTTGTCCGACCTGAAGGAGTCGAGGGTCCGAGATCTTGTTGGCGTTTTGAATCCAGTCGACACGAGAATTCAACTTCTTCGCAATTCCCGCCAAGCTGTCGCCCGGAGCCACATCGTAGGGGATTCCCGTCTTGGGATAATTGTCCGGAAAATCGGTTTTCACGTTGGGATCCGGCTTGGAAACGGTCGGCACCGTCGCGACCGCATCTTGCACGTCCTTGGCAAACTTCTTCAGCTCGCGATTCACCATGGCGGTCAGCTCGCGCTGGATCACTTCGTCGCGAGCCGACAAGTCGGCAGCTGTCTTGCGCACGAGCTCGTTCACCTGAGCCACCGTTGCGTAGCTGCCGGACTGGCGAGCCGCCTTCGCCTCGAAGTCTTCCACCAACGCCCGCAAACGGGCATTCTCGCGGCGCATCTCATCCATCTCCGCCAACAAGCCGCGCATTTGCTCCATCATCAATCGCTGGTCCTCCATGATGTTGGCGACCTGGTACTGCAGATTGGTCGACTGCGCCTTCACTTGGAACGCGAGGCAAAAGGCGGCGAAGACGAGGGCGGCGATAAAGGGAAAGGATCGTGTCATGGTACTAAAATGCTGGGTAATTCTGATTTCGAAAACAAGCGTTTAGAGGATGCGGGAGCGCGCTTGTCGGGCGAATCTGCAGCTAATCGCGCGACAAGCCCGCTCCCACGACAAAAACCTACCCCTTGACGCGCTGGGAGGTCACAAGTTCCGACATCTCTCGCGATTCGAACATCGCATTCTTCGGCAGCTCGAAACCGCGGGCGAAATCCGCAGCGTCCAGCATCTTGCCCCCCGGACGTTGCAGCTTCTTCAACAGCAGCGACCCGGCGCCGCAAGCGATGCGCAAGCCACCCGCCTCAACCCCGATCACCGTACCGGGTTCGCCCGCGAACGACTGCGCCTCCGCGACGGCCAAGCCGAGCTTGATCGAGACATCTCCCAAGCGCGCTCGCGTCGCCGGCCACGGAAACAACCCGTTGATACGACGCGCCAAGACCGAAGCCGGAGCCTTGAAGTCGAGCTCGCCATCTTCCTTTACCAGTTTGCGAACAAAGCTCACTTGGGAGGCATCCTGCTCCACAACCTTCGCCTTCTCCGCATGCACCAGAGGCAGTCCCTTTTCCAAAAGCGGAGCGCAAGCCGCCGCAAGGCGAGCTTCAACATCAAGTGCCGTATCCTCTTCTCCGATACAGACTCGCTCGACATCCAAAACCGGTCCCGCATCCATCTCGAGCACGAGCTTCATCAAGGAAACGCCCGTTTCGCTGTCACCACTCGCCACCGCGCACTGGATCGGAGAAGCCCCTCGATACTTGGGAAGGAGAGACGTATGAAGATTCCAAATACCCAAACGTGGCGTATCGATGAGCTTTTGCGACAAGAGATGTCCATAAGCCATGACCAAGATGGAATCGACCTGCATCGCTTCGATCTCCAGCCGCTCCACCTTGCCCATCTTCTCCGGCTGGCAAACCGGCAGACCGTGTTCAAGGGCCCAAGTCTTGATTTCGTTGGGCACGACCTTCTTGCCGCGACCCCGCGGACGATCGGGCTGCGTGTAGACCGCGACCAATTCGATGTCGCCGCATCGCCCCGCAACAATCGCCTCTATTCCGGGCAAGGCGATGGGGTCAGAACCCATGAATATCATTCGATAACTCATAATAAAGGCAGGTAGGAAGCGACCTTCCGTCGCGACTTATGGGTCCAATCGCAGAGCAAGGCCGCTTCCCACAATCCTAATCTTCCTCCCGCACGTAGGGGTTCGTCTTGTTGACCAAGTCGAAAACCATGGGACAACCGTCCAACTCGAACTCTTGCACCAAACCCTTGAGCAGGAAGCGGCGATAGGAGTCGTCCAGCTTCTTGGCCTGGTTGCAGAAGATCTTGAAGCGATACGGATAGTTTCCGGTGTGCACCGCGTAGTAGATACGAAAACGCTTCCCATCCCGTTTCGGCGCGGGCAAGCGTTCCGACATCTTGTAGAGTTTGTTGTTCAAGCGGCCCGTCGGGATGCGACGGCTTTGGCGCTTGTTCAACTGGCGAGCGGACAAGAGGATTTTCTCAACGTCGATTCCCTCTTTCGCTGAAACGAAACGTATCGGAGAACCGGGTACAAAGAAGAGCTCGCGCTGGATGCCCTTCTCGAAAGCTTCTCGGAATTCCTTCTCGGTTTCGAAACCGTCGATTTCTTCCTTTTCCCACGCTTCCAGGGCAAGGTCCCACTTGTTGACTACGATAACCACCGGCTTGTTCGCCTTGGTCGCCTCGCCAGCAATCGCTTTGTCCTGATTGGTGGGTCCTTCCTTGGCGTCGATCACCATGAAGACCACATCCACTCCGCGAATAGCGTCCAAAGAGCGGACCCGAGAAAAGTACTCAACCGAAGAGTTCAGCTTGGTCTGCTTCCGAATACCCGCCGTATCGGTCAGCATGAAATGCCAATCCTCGCCGCGCTTCGACTTCCAAACGAAAGGCATTTCGATAGAGTCGCGAGTGGTCCCCGGAACGTCGCTCACGATGAAGCGATCGGACTGCACCAAGCAGTTGCTCAAGGAGGACTTGCCAACGTTCGGACGGCCGATGAAGCAAACCTTCAGGACCTTCTTGCCATCGTCCTCTTCCTTGATGGGAGGCCCCGCAACTTCGTCGCGCAGCTTTAAGATCGCCTTGCGTAGGGTACTGATTCCACGTCCGTGTTCCGCGGATACAAGGTGCGGTTCGCCGAAGCCGTAGCGATAGAACTCCTTGTCGTTGATGGCAGTGGTCTCGGTATCGACCTTGTTAACGATCAGCATTACCCGCTTCTCGCTGCGGCGAAGACGCTCGGCCATTTGCTTGTCCAGAGCCATCAAGCCTTCGCGTCCATCGACCACGAACAGAACCAAGTCCGCCGCGTCGATGGAGAAGTCGATCTGCCCCTCCACCGCGTTGACGATCTTGCCCGGCGTGTCGCTCATTCCCTCGAGCAGGCCCATGCCTCCCGTATCCATCAGCGTATAGCCATCGTCCAGATCACGGGTGATAACGTCGCGCGTGACCCCCGGCATATCGTGAACGATGGAAATGCGCTTGCCCGCCAATCGGTTAAAAAGGCGGCTTTTGCCGACGTTGGGTCGGCCTACGATTGCCACATTGAAGTTCATATCCAGAAAGTTGTTACGCGAGTTCGTTCGCCTTACTTGAGTTTGTTTACAAAGCGCTCGATGCGGTTGCAGGCCTCCACGATCTGATCGTAGCCGGTTGCGAAACTACAGCGAACGAAGCCTTCGCCATACTTGCCGAAAGCGGTACCCGGCACCATAGCCACGCGTTCCTCTTCAAGCAAGCGCTTGGAGAAGGTAACGGAGTCGAGCCCCGTAGAAGTGATGTTCGGGAAAGCGTAGAAGGTAGCGTTCGGATTGTGGCAGGTAAGCCCGATTTCATTGAAGCGACGGACCACGAGATCGCGGCGACGCTTGTAAGCTTGCCGCATCTTGGCCACCGCTTCGTCCCCGTTGCGCAAAGCTTCGATCCCAGCGTCCTGAGCCACGATCGAAGCGCACATCATAGAATACTGATGCACCTTCATCATCGCTTCCGTCAACGGAGCAGGCGCGCAGGCGTAGCCCAAGCGCCAGCCGGTCATGGCCCAGCCCTTCGAGAAACCATGCAAGAAAATGGTACGCTCCCTCATGCCTGGGAAGATCCCGATGCTCACGTGCTCCCCCTCGTAGGTCATCTCCGCGTAGATCTCGTCGCTGATGACCAGCATGTCCTTCTCGACCGCGAACTTGGCGATCTCCTCCAGCTCCTTGCGCTCGGCTACGCCACCCGTAGGATTACAAGGAAGATTGATCATCAGCACCTTGCAGCCGGGCTCCCATGCTTTCTTCACTTCTTCCGCCTTCAACGTAAACGCCGACTTGGCATCGGTCTTGATGGGCACCCCAACTCCGTGAGCGAGCAGGACCGTCGGATGATAGGAGACGAAACAAGGGTCTTGGTAGAGCACCTTGTCTCCTGGATTTATCACCGCCCTCAGGGCAATGTCCATAGCCTCGGAAACGCCCACCGCAACGAGCACTTCGTTGTTCGGATTGTACTGCAAACCAAAGTTACGCCCCACGTAAGCGGAGATTTCGCGACGCAACTCGATGAGCCCGAGGTTCGAAGTGTAGTGGGTGCGACCCTTCTCCAACGCATAGATCGCCGCCTCGCGTATGTGCCAGGGGGTGGTGAAGTCCGGCTCGCCGATGCCCAGCGAAATGACGTCCTTCATCGCCGCCACCAGCTCGAAGAAGTCGCGGATTCCCGAACGCGGGAGCCCGATAACATGATCGGCGATAAAACGGTTTTGATCTTGAGACATTGTATTTTTGGTTTTGGTGAAATGCAGCTCTCTTGCGGCTGCGTATTCGAAAATTGGCTACATATAGAAACTCGAAGAGCGGCGTGACTAGTGTCGCGGCCGCTCGAAAGGAGTCGAAATCTGCTTTCGCTTCCCGCTACGGCGTCACGTCGAGACGCGCCTTGTCTTCCGCTGGCTGCTCGATCAAGTAACCTTGTTCCTTGTACGCTCGCAGCATGAAGTGGGTCGCGGTGGAGAGAACGCCCTCGATGGTAGAGAGGCGCTCGGAGACGAAGCTGGCAACCTTGTGCAAGGAAGAGCCCTTCACCACCACCAGCAAATCGTAACCACCGGACATCAAGTAGCAGGATTCGACTTCGTCGAAACGGCTGATGCGTTGGGCCAAGCGGTTGAAGCCGCCGTCGCGTTCCGGAGAGATCTTTACCTCGATCGCGGCGCGAACCATCAGGGAATCGTCCTTCTCAGGATTGAGCACGGGAATCCAGCCGAGGAGCAGCTCCTTCTCCTTCAGCGCAGCCAATTGCAGCTCAACCTCCTCCTTCGACAGGCCCAATATTTCGGCCATTTGGCTTTCGTTGAGTCGCTCGCCCTCTGCTAGCAGCTTGAATACCTCGTTCATAATGGGCCGTCACATTGCGCGTTTCCCTTGGAAGATCCAGAAGGAAATTCGCTCTACCACTACGAGAGCCGACTACAAGCGCTAAAGGGGAATGACTCCTTGACGATAAGTTTACAAAATAGGATAAATTACACCCTCGAATACTTCATTAATACCTAGTATGACAAAGTCGTTCCTCGCCCTCCTCGCCGGTGTAGTAGTCGTTGCCAGCCAAGCTTATTCCGCCGAACCCACGGTTGCCGCGCTACACCTCAAGAATAACGCCGGCCCCAGCTTGGAAAGCTACTTGGGGGCCTTCGAAGATTCGATCAGCTCCCGCTTCAGCAGCGCCGGACTTCGCATCGTCAGCGCCCGTGGCGCCCTGGAGGCCTTCAGCGGCGATAACGATGCAGCGGCCGACAGCGTGACGGACGGCTCCAGCCTGCAGCGGGTCGCCCAAAACCTAGGGGCCGACTTCGCCCTCTCCGCCACGATCACCAGCTACAATAAGAACACCAAGAGCTTCGACTCCTACGGAGTGAAAGGAACGAACGAGATCCACACCCTGCGGGTTTCCTACCAGTTGCTCGATGTTGCTGACGGAGCGAGCGTGTTGGCCGACACCGTTTCCGCCCAAGCCACCATTCGCCAGACCGGCAACCTCAACGACGACGGAGGGAGCATGCTTCCAAATCTCCTCGACGAGGCCGCGAGCAAGCTGGCCACCGCATTCGCAAACAAGACAAAATCCACGGACATCGGGGCGATCGCAGCCAAGAAGAGCGAGAAGGAAGTCACCTTCACCCTCGCCATCACTTCCCAAACCATCGCCATCCCCTCCGTGACCGCCCGCGAAGACGGCACCTTCGACGTCAAGCCTTCCACCTACAGCGTGGAACCCGCGGACTTCACCGTGGAGCTCGATGGCCTCACCATCGGCAGCGCCGGCTCCGCCACCGAGTTCACCGCCCTGCCCGGCCTCCACCGACTCAAAATTACCCGCGAAGGCTACAAGGACTGGTCTCGCATGGTGAACATCCGCGAGGGCATGACGCTTAAGATCGAAGCCGCTCAAACCGCCGCCGAATTGGCGAAAATGAAAGAGCTCGTCTCCTACTTCCAAGGCTTGAGCAAACAAACCACCCTCAGCGCCGCCGAAGCGGAAGTCCTCAAAGGCAGAGCCCAAGCCCTACGCCAGAGCGGCTACCGCATCGATACGCAAATAAAGTCCGACTCCGTCGAGGAAACGGACCTGCACATCGGCGACACCCCGCAAACCCTCGACCTGCTCCGCGACGTCTTCAGCAACTAACTTCCTATGACCTCCTACCGAACTCTGATCACCCTCGCCGCCTGCGGCCTCCTTGCCACCGCGAGCCACGCTCAGCGCAAGACCATCGGCATCGCCGAGATCCAGACCAACGACGCCGTCGAGGCCAACGCCCAATCGAACGGCTACCTCGACTCGCTCAACCTCGTCCGCCAGTCCCTGAAGGACCAAGTCATCACCGCCCTAAACCAAACCCGTAAGTTCGAGATCGTGGCCCGCACCGACCTCGACTCCGTGATGAAGGAAATGGACCTCCAGAATTCGGGCCTCGTTACCTCGCCGCAGGCCAACGAGGTCGCAGCTGCGGAGTACCTGCTCGATATCGACATCGATAGCTTCCAAGACTACAAGGAAGAAGCCGAGTTCAAGAACATCGGCAAAGCTGCCAAGACTCGCATCATCCGCTTCTCCGTGATCGCTAAGATCTACGACCTTACCCAAGGAGGGAAGCTCATCGAGTCTGTCAGCGTGCAACGCAACGAACGCAAGATGGAAAAAGTAAACGACTTCGTGCAAGGGGACGGCGAGCTTTCCGACGTACTCATGCGCGACATCTCCGCCTCCATCGCCCAAGAAGTTTCCAACAAAGTCGCCGACCGCATCTTCCCTCCCAGAGTCATCGCCATCAGCGACGACCAAGCCACCATCAACCGAGGCGAGGGCACCGGCATCGCCGTCGGACAGATCTGGAAGGCCTACGCCCTCGGCGAGGAAATGATCGATTTCGATACGGGAGAAAATCTGGGACGCGAAGAAACCGAGGTCGGAACCATCGAAATCACGCAAGTCCTCCCCAAGTTCGCCAAGGGCAAAGTCCTCGCTGACTTCGGCATCGAGCGCGGACAGGTCTCCCGCCCCTACCAGCCCCAGCAATAAGCCATCCCCTTTCTCACATCCTCCAAACAAACCTGCTCTAGACAAATGAAACCACCTCTACGATTCGTAGCCCTCGCTACCATCCCCCTCCTCGCTTGCTCGCTCCATGCAGGCTTCAAGATCAAGAAACCCGCCTTCGGTGGCGGAGGCGGCGGAGCCGAGACATCTAAAGAAGAGTTCGTCGAACAATGGGTCGCCACCGACTTCGACAAAGCTCACGACACCGCCTTCGGAAACCTCACCAAAAACGGCGCCGAAAAGGATAAGATCGAATGGGGCATGGAAGCCTCCCTCGCCCTGCGGGCCGCCGGCGAATACCAGAAGAGCATCGATTTCTTCGATCGCGTTGACGAGCTTATCCTCGAGCACGACGCCGCCGCGGAAGTACAGGTGTCGAAGGAAGCCGCCTCGCTCTTCAGCAACCTGCGAGCCCTCCCCTACGACGGATTTTTCTACGAGCGAATCATGGTCTCGGTCTACAAAGGCCTGAACTACCTCAGCCTCGGGGACCGCGAAGCCGCCCGCGTCGCGTTCCGCCAAGCCTACGAACGCCAGCGCGACGCCGTCACGCAATTCGAGAAGAAGATCGCCAACGAGCAAGCGGCCCTCGACAAGGCAACCGACAAGAAGGACAAGAAAAACGCCGAAAAAATGGACAAGGCCCTGCAGGACGAGCGCGTGCAAGGAGCCCTCGAAGAAGAGTACCGTCGCATCAAGGAACTCGCCATCTACGCCGACTACGTGAACCCCTTCGCCGTATACCTCGACGGCCTCTACTACATGACCAACGGCGTGGATGCAACCGACTGGGAACGCGCCGCGCTCTCCCTCAGACGCGTCGCCGACATGAACGCCGGTCACTCCGACTTCGTAGAGCAAGACGTCGAACTCATCGAAAAACTTCTCACGGAAGAAATCTCCGAAAGCGACATCCCAGCCACCGTCTATGTCGTTTTCGAAACCGGACGCTCCGCTTCCCGCATTCAGAACGATGTGAAACTGCCCCTCGGCTTTCTCGTTCCAGAGCTGAACAACATCTCCTTTCCGCTCCCCAACTTGCAGGAAAACGACAACTACGACGAGCACCTGACCGTTCAAGTCGGCGACACGGAGCTGACGACCCAGCTCATCTGCAGCATGGACAGCGTCATCGCCAAGGAATTCCAAAACACCAACCCATCCGTAGTCAGCCGTACCATCCGCACCGTCGGAGCCAAAGCGTGGGCGACCGATAAGGCCTCCAAAAAGATCGGGGGACAATTCGGGCTCGCCGGGTCCATGCTGGCCGGAGCTGGCAAGAAGGCCTTCAACAAGGCCACCAACAAAGCCGACCTCCGCTGCTGGAGCGCCTTGCCGAAAGAATTCCAATCTGCCCGGCTTCCACTCCCCGAGGACGCCACCCTCACCCTCACGACCGCTGGCGGTCAGACAAAGACCGTAGAACTGAATGCGGACGCCCAATGCCAAGTCGTCTACGTGCAGACCATAAACAAGGGTGACGAACCAATGATCCAAACTTTCGACCTGCTATGAAATCCATCCTAATCACCCTCACCACCGCTTTCGCCCTTCTTTTCGCCGGCTGCGAGTCAACTGGAGTCAACACCGTCAGCTCCGCCACCGGCGGAACCGACTACGCCTGGTACACGCCAGATTCCGACACCCGCAAGCACGTCTTCGTCGAATCGGTCAACACCGCTAAAACCGAAGGCGGGATCACCAAGGTCCAAGTCGTGCTCAAGAACAAGGGCGGAAAGGAACGCGCCTTCAACTACAAGTTCGAGTGGCAGGACGCCAATGGGTTTGCAGTTCGCAGCGCGACCTCTACCATGAAGACCGTTCGCCTCATGCCGCAGGAAACGATCACCATCACCGGGATCGCTCCCAATCCGAAAGCCGAGGGCTACACCCTCAAGCTCGTTAAAACAACCTAGCCACCACACGGATGCTCAATTTGAAAAACGTCACTCGCCTCGCCCTCTGGGCTGTCGCCTCCTCCCTCGTCCTCGTCGGCACCCTCGAAGCCAAAAAGAAACCAAAGGACGACGACAAGTACATCGACTCCAAGGGCACCGACACCATCATCGACGCTTCCCGCATCGACGTACAGGATTGGGCCCAAGCGGCGGACTTGCTCACCTCTTCCCTGCTCGCCTCAGACGTGTTCGAAAAAACCGAGGCCGATCCCGACATCCTCGTGATCGGACGCTTCGTCAACGACACCACCACACAAGTCGATACCGACAACCTGATTAAAAAGATCCGCGTCGGCCTCAACGGCAGCGGCAAAGCCCTGACCACTACCGCCATGGCACACGGAGGAAAGGTCGAAGACGAAACCGCCGCCGAAGCCGCCGCTTACGCCGCCTACCTCGAAGGCGAAGAAGCTGACATCAAGCTCCCCACCCTTTCGCTGACCGGCAAACTCCTGGAAGACCGCGTTCGCGTGAAGAAAACCTACCAATCCACCTTCACCTTCCAACTCACCCTCACCCAGATCAAAACTGGCCTCGCCATCTGGGAAGACGAGGTACAGATCACCAAACAAGGCAAGAAGCCCTCCGTGGGCTGGTGAGCCGCCGCCCCAAGAATCAACTCTAAACCGAAAAGCCCGATCGCCAGCAGATCGGGCTTTTTCGTTCAGGCAACGCCGGTCCGAGCCGCCAGCGGCCCTACGCGCTTCGGACCTCCAACGATTTGCAAAATCCCGAGCGCATCAATTTGCCGCTAAGCAGGCTTTACCAACGCCCACAATGCCCTAACCTCCCCGCCTTATGTTCGAAAGCCTCACAGACAAGCTCACCAACGCCATGCGCCACTTGCGCGGCACCGCCAAGCTTTCCGAGGAAAACATGGCCGAAGCGCTCAAGGAAGTCCGCGCCGCCCTGCTTTCCGCCGACGTGCACTTCAAGGTGGCCCGCTCCTTCATCGAACGCGTCAAAGAGAAGTGCGTAGGCCAAGACGTCCTCAAGACCGTCACCCCGGGCCAGCAGATCATCAAGATCATCAACGACGAGCTCACCGCCCTCCTCGGAGAAGGCTCCACCGAACTTTCCAAGAAGAAGCCGCTCAAGATCATGATGGTCGGCCTGCAAGGCGGCGGCAAGACCACCACCTCCGCCAAGCTCGCCAAGGCCCTCAAGAAAGACGGCTACAAGCCACACCTCGTAGCCTGTGACGTCTATCGCCCCGCCGCCATCGACCAGCTCGAAACCGTGGCCCGCCAGATCGACGTGCCCTGCTTCGCCAAACGCGGCACTCCGGACGTTCCCGCCATCGGCGAAGAAGGTCTCTCCGTCGCCAAGGCCTCCGGCGACGACCTTATCATCTTCGACACCGCCGGCCGCTTGCAGATCGACGACCAGTTGATCGAGGAAATCAAGGAGCTCAAGCGCCGCGTCCAACCCGACGAAGTCCTGCTCGTCGTCGACGGGGCCATCGGCCAGGAAGCCGTCAACGTCGCCAAGACCTTTAACGAGGCCGTGCAGTTGACCGGTATCGTGATGACCAAGCTCGACGGCGACGCCCGCGGCGGCGCCGCCCTCTCCATGAAGGAGATCACGGAAGTCCCCATCAAGTTTGCGGGTACCGGCGAAAAGCTCGACGACTTCGACGTCTTCCACCCGGACCGTATGGCCAGCCGCATCCTCGGCATGGGCGACGTGGTTTCCCTCGTCGAAAAAGCCCAGGAAACGATCGACGAAAAAGACGCCGCCAACATGGCCGAGCGCATGATGTCGGGCGACTTCAACTTCGAGGATATGCTCAAGCAGTTCCGCCAAATCAAGAAACTCGGCTCCATGTCCTCCATCATGGGCATGCTGCCCGGCATGGGTAAGTTGGCCGGCAACATGGGCATGGACGACAAGGCGGAGAAGCAGATGAAACGCAGCGAGGCGATCATCCTCTCCATGACCAAGATCGAACGCCAAAAGCCTCAGCTTCTCAATTCCAGCCGACGCACCCGCATCGCCCGCGGCTCCGGCGTCAAGCTCGCCGAAGTCAACCAACTCATCAAGCAGCACATGCAGATGAAAAAGATGATGAAAAAGATGCAAGGCGGCGGGAAGAAAGCCGGCAACATGAAGAAGATGATGAAGCAAATGAAAGCTTCCGGCATGGACCCGAACCAAATGGGAGGCATGGGAGGAATGGGCGGCAGCATGCCCAACCTCGACAACTTGAAGTTCTAGGGCACCGCTGCAGCGCGGAAGCCGAGGGCCATACCCCGTAGCTCAGCCCGCGGCCTCGCTGCAGAGTTCGAACTCCGATTGCCCGCAAATGAAGAAGGCGACCCCGCGTGGAGTCGCCCTTCTAAGTTCAATGATCCAATCCGACTAGCGCGCTTTCACGCGGCGAATGTCGCTTGCGACGTAGCGCTGAGCTTTAGCCAGCGACCGCAGAGGACAGATCCTGCAGCGTGGACGCCGACTAAAGCTCGACGCTCCACTTGACGCATCACACGTCACTTAATCGCCGGTCGGCAATTCCGCTTGGTCGTCCGTCGCCTTCTTTTCGCGCATGGACGCCTTTGCCTTTTTCAGGGCGTCGCTCAAGGCGGTTCCCACCTTGCGGAAATCGACGTTGGCCGTAGAGCCAGCGTTCATATCCGTGCCGTAATCGTGCTCGCCCGCGAAGAATCGCTCTTCGGAGCGGGCCGTCACCTGAATATTGGCCGCCGCTACCGGATCGAGCTCGGCAAGACGAGCGAGACGTTGGCGTGGCTTCGGATCGAGCTTCTCGATCAAAAGGTCTAGATTGCGCACCTCGTAAGCCTGCGCGTTGACCGCTCCCAGCTCGATGACTTCCAGGTTGTCGAAGTTCATATGCGGAGCGAGCTCCTCCGCCGCGCGCTCGTTTTCCGCCTTGTAGGTTTCGAACAGCTCGTTGACGGTTGCCGCGTCAAAAGACTTGGTCCCGACCGTGGCGGATTCCGCAGGGGGAGCTTCCACTTCCTTGGATTCCGACTCAACGAGGGGAGAAACGTCCTCCGCCTCCTTGTCCTGAGCAAACAGGGATGCCGCTGAAAAAATTGAAGCGAAAACGAACGAGCTGAGGCACTTTGTCTTTGGCATAAGGCGTATGGGGCAGAGATTAGTGATTCAATGAAAATACCCTAAGGGTAAAAACTCCACTAAAAAACTAGGAGTTCCCTGAAGGAGCTTCCGATAGAGAGACTCTGACCTGCGAAATACGTTCAAGATCCTTCACGCCTGGCTCAATTTCCAGCGAACTGTTGAAGTCCAGGCAGGTCGCCCCCGTCTGGGCGAGAGCCTCGGCAGCGTTTTCTGGCGAAATTCCGCCAGCGAGGATCCAGCGCTTCTCTGGGTAACGCTCACGCATTTGCCTAAAAGACTCCCAATCGCTGAGCGATCCAGTACCGCCAAAGGTGCTGGCGTCCTTCTTGAAAGCGTCCCAAAGAAATCCGTCCGCAAACTCCATCCACCGCGGATCCAACTCGCCTTGCGGCGGCATCTTCGGAGCCAGCCAGAGACGCTCTTTCCCCACCAATTTCGACCAGGCCGGGATCTCTTCCGCCAAGCCCAGAGGGAAATGAATCTGAAAATAGTCGAAGCCAGCCCCCTCCAGCTGGGAGAGCGTGTAAAGGTCGGGAGCCACCGTCACCGCCACTTTCGGCACGTCCGGCAATCGCGGCTGAATGTCTCGGTACCGCTCGAAGCGAATGCAGCGAGGCGACTTCGGGTAGAAAATGAACCCCAGATAGTCAGCACCCGCCGCCGCCGCCGCCTGGGCGTCACGGGCGCGCGTGAGGCCGCAAACCTTGAACTGGATTCCGTTGATCATCCGCCAAGCTTACTGAAACGCATTTAGCTTTTCGATAACGTAATTGACCTCTTCATCCGTGAGTTCCGGCACGATCGGCAGGCTGAGGCAGGTTTTCGCCAACTCTTCCGCCACCGGAAAGTCCCCCTCCTTGTAGCCTAGGAAGTTGAAGCATGGCTGAAGGTGCAAGGGATGCGGATAGACGATATCGCTCCCGATTCCCTCCTCTGCCAAGTAAGCTTTCAGGCGGTCGCGTTCGGCATGTCTAATCGTGAACATGTGGTAGACCGATTCTCCATAGCGAGCAGGTACCGGAAGCGAAATGCTGGGATTTTCTATCCCTCCGAGGTAACAGCGGGCGATCCGTTGGCGACGCGCCGTCTTGCCGCGTAGGTGCGGAAGCTTCACATTGAGCGAAGCGGCTTGCAGCCCTTCCATTCGATTATTGTAGCCCACGAAATGGTTGAGGTAACGCTCCTTGGAACCATGGGCCCGCAAGACCTTGATCTTCTCCAGCAGCTCCGCATTGCGAGAAGTGACCGCCCCTCCTTCTCCCAAACCGCCGAGGTTCTTCGTCGGATAAAAGGAAAACGCTCCCGCGTCGCCAATGTCTCCAACCGTACGTCCATTGTATTGGGCGAGGTGGGCTTGGGCGGCGTCTTCCACAACCTTGATGCCGCGCTTTGCCGCGAGCGCGAGGATAGGCTCCATGTTCGCGGCCTGCCCAAAAAGGTGGGTCACGACAATTGCCTTGGTCTTGTCCGTGACGAGCTCTTCCAGCCCCTCCGGATCTAAAGTGAAAGTCTGCGGATTGATGTCGGCAAAGACAATCTTGGCGCCAACATACTGGGCGAACCAGGCGGAAGCGATGAAGGTAAAAGCCGGCACGATCACCTCGTCTCCGGGACCGATTCCCATAGCGAGCGCGATCAGGTGCAACGCTTCGGTTCCACTGCCCACGCCCACGCATCCCGCAACTTCTTGCACCTCGGCAAAACCTTGCTCGAAGGCATCTACATCCGGCCCCAGGCAAAAGCCACCATGGTCGAGCGTGTTTGCGAACGCCGCGAGCAACTCTTCCCTAAGCGGTTCGTGCGCCCGCTGCAGATCGATAAAAGGAACCTTCATCTCAAATAAAACATTCTCGTGGGAGCGTGCTTGTCACGCGTTCCCCTTACAACCAATCGCGTGACAAGCACGCTCCTTCAAAAAGAATTACTTACCAAACCGCTTCACGACCGATTCTACAAGGCTTTCCAAACTCGCCTCCTTCGCCTCCAGATCCACCGGCATCCCGATTTGCTTCATGGTCGCGGAGGTGATGGGACCGATGCTGATCGTCTTGGGGCGCAAAGCGTCGCCCGAAAGTTGCAGGTGCTTCGCTTGGTCGATGAAGGAACGAACCCCTGAAGAGCTAGTGAAGAGGATTCCGTCCGCTCCTTGCTCGCGAAACATCTTCGCTGCCGGGTTCTCGCTCAAGTCGGTCTGCTCCGTCTTATAAACCTCGAATCGATCCACAATGGCGCGCGCTTCCTCCAACTTGTCGAGCAGCACGTCACGGCCGAGATTGCCCGCGACCACCAGCACCTTCGCGCTGTCCAAGCTGTCCGTCGCCACCAACGCTTCCGCCAAGCTCTCCGCATTGGCTTGCTCCGGTACCAGGTCTGTGGAGACAAAGTACTTCTTTATTTCCTTAGCTGTCGACTTGCCGACCGCAGCGATGCGGAGGAAGCCGAGCGAACGGATGTCTTCAAATTTCTTGAAGAAGGCCTCGAAGAAGTAACGCACCCCATTCGGACTGGAAAATACCAACCAATCGTAGGAGGCGATTTCCGAAAATACGTCCTCCGCCGTTTTGGGATTCACGTTTCCGGAGATTGTAATCAACGGCAGGCCGATCACTTCCGCTCCGAGCTTCTCCAACATGGAACTCAATTCGCTCGCTTGCCCTTGGCTGCGGGTGACGACCAACCGACGCCCTTGCAGCGGCTTCTTTTCAAACCATGACAAATCTTCACTCATACCCGCTGTTTCTCCTACTATAATTATGGCCGGAGCCTTCAGGCCAAAAGCCTTAGCCGTTTCTGAAATCGTACCCAGCTGGCCACGACAAATGCGTTGATGCCCCATGGTCGCCCATTCGACACAGGCAACTGGCGTATCCATAGAAAAACCACCTTCCGAGAGACGCCCAGCGATCCGCGAAAGGTTAGCCACCCCCATGTAGATGCAAATCGTAGCGTTCTGCTTAGGCAAGCTTCCCCAATCCACGGTCGTATCCATCTTTTCAGGATCTTCGTGCCCGGTCACAAAGACCAGCGTCGCATTGGTATTGCGATTCGTCAGAGGAATCCCGCTGAAAGCGGACGCCCCCATCGCGGATGTGATGCCTGGCACCACTTCGAACGGAATGCCCGCTTCCGCCAAGGCAAGCGCTTCCTCGCCTCCTCGACCGAAAATAAACGGATCTCCACCTTTCAGCCGAACCACCCGCTTTCCTTCGCCCGCCTTCGCCAAGAGAATCTCTTGGATCTCCTCCTGCTTCTTGGAATGGAAGCCCTTGCGCTTTCCGACGCAAATTTGCTCGCAGCCCTCCGGAAGCAAATGGGTAAAGGCCGGGTGCACCAAATAATCGTACACCAAAACCTCCGCCGACTCGATCAGTTGCTTGGCTCGCACGGTAAGCAAGTCCGGATTTCCCGGCCCTGCCCCCACGAGATAGACGACTCCTTTAGGCATCTTTGAGTTCGAGCTGCTCGATCAGCTTAGCAGCGATTTTCTCGTAGTGAGTCGCTACATACTCTTCAGGAAGCTCACGCACTTCCTTGCCGCATTGCTTGTGGTAGATGCGTAGCTTCCCTCCGACATAGTTGACTGCGAAAGCAACCTGGCAACCACCCCCCAGCTCCTGAAGAAACGCGCGCTCCAAATTGACGGCCGTCGCCGTTTGAGGATCGAGATGCGCCGCAAACGTATCTACATCTTCCGCCCGACATTGAATTGCCACAGCCGCCTGTCCGACTGCAGGTACGCACTCGTCTAGAGTGAGCTTGCGGAAGCTGACGCCCTCCCAAGATTCGATACCAAGACGATTCAATCCAGCAGAGGCCAATACGGTCGCGTCCGCATCGCCGCGGGCGATCTTGTTCAGACGCGTATCCACATTGCCCCGGATCTCCGTGAACTCCGCCTCCGGAAAAAGGTAGCGCAGTTGGATGCGACGCCGCGGACTACCCGTCGCAATCAACTTGGGCTTCTCCACACCCTCGCGCAGGACCAAGACATCCTCGCAGGTTTGACGCGGCAAGAAACCTGCCAAAGCGAGGCCCTCCGGCATTTCAGAGGGAAGGTCCTTGGCGCTGTGCACCGCAAAGTCCGCCCTCCCCTCAAGCAAGGCGTCTTCCAGCTCCTTCGTGAACAGCCCTTTCCCGCCCTGCTTTTCTAGCGACCACTCTTGACGTTTGTCTCCGGTGGTCACCATTTTTTCGATACGGAAGATCGCGTCCGGCATTCCGCGCTCGAATAGCTCCTTGGCCAGATGAGTCTGGGCCATGGCTAACGGGCTTTTGCGCGTAGCGATGACGTATTCCCGAGCGGGCTTGATCATCCTGAGTAAGTGTTCGGCAAAAATGAAGGAGGAACCTAGCGCTCCATGGCGAGGTTGCCCGTACGCCCCAACTCGATGATTCCGAAGGATTCGATGAGATTGAGGAAGGCTTCGATCTTACCTTCGTCACCTGTGATCTCGGCTACGACATCGGAATGCGTTACGCTGATGATCTTGGCGCGGAAAAGGTCGCAGATCTGGATAATCTCGCCGCGATTCTCGGAAGTCGTCTTCAGCTTGACCATCACGAGCTCGCGGGAGACCGCCTGCCCTGTCTTGAAGTCATGCACCTCTACAACATTGATCAGCTTCTTGAGCTGCTTGGTGATCTGGTCGAGCACCGCGTCGTCGCCGCGAACCACTGCCGTGACACGGGACAACTCCGAGTCGTGAGTCGGAGCCACGTTGAGCGTGTCGATATTGAAACCGCGGCCGCTGAAGAGGCCAGCGATGCGTGCCAGTACGCCAAATTTGTTTTCTACGAGGACGGAAATGGTGTGTCGCATGAGTGATCAGGATTAAAAAAAGGGCGCCTTCTTAGCCGAGCGGTTCGGGTCATGCAAGGAGCATGTTTACCCGAACTCGATTTTCTTAAATTTTGCCTTGCCAAGCCGCATTCTCAGATTCTTATTTGCGGCCTTTCCCATCGGACGGGTAGCTCAGTTGGTTAGAGCAACTGGTTTACACCCAGTAGGTCGGGGGTTCGAGTCCCTTCCCGTCCACCATTTCTCGTTATGCGAGAAATTCGCCACCGCCTCAGGCCGTGGCTCCAATAAAAGACACGGCTTAGCAGCCAAGTTCTACTTGAAAGGCAACCTGCGTTCGCCCATGCCATTGGGGTCTTGCCCTTTCCAACATGCCTGCCGACGCCGAACCCAAACCAGACCCGATTCCCATCACGCCTTGGAAAAAGGCGATGCTCCTCGCAGTGGCCCTGCTGTTCGGCGGAACCCTCTTCGAGTACTACCGCGGCGGAATCAACGAAACAGGCGGCTGGCTCTGGCCCATGCTGTTCATTCCCCTCATTCTCTATTTGCTGGGAATCGTTTACGGCGACGTGCCTGCTCGCTACTACGACCTGAAGGTACTGAAACCCTTTCCCGTACCCTTCGCCCGCCAGTTCGACCGCTGCGTGCTCGCCATCATCGTGCTCTTCACCGGCCTCTTCCTCAATATGGTGCTGCTAGCGGTATCGGCATTCATCGGGGCAAAACTGATGCTCACCGTGTTCTACCTGCTGTACATGGTGCTCATGCTAGCGGAGCTCCCCAACTCCCTTCGCATCTTTCGCTTCATCCAACACGTCAACACCGTACAATACGTCTCCGCCATCCACCCCAACACCTTCAAGAAGGCCATCGCCTACTACTCGCCCGAACAAGACAAACTCTGCGGCGAAGAACTAGCCCGCCACCTCGCGAGCCTGTACGAAAGCCTTGTCGCGGAAGCCGAAGAACTCGTCGTCAAGGAATCCCCCCTGACCCGAGAACAGCAGATCGCCCTCAACCTCGCAGTGCGGGCAGGCGAAGCGATTCGCCGCTCGCGCATCGCAAACCAGAGCCACGAGTGCGAACGCCTGCGGGCCAACATTTTCCTCCTCGAAGCCCTGGAAGCAAAGGCTGGCCTGCAAATCCCAGAAGACGTGCAGAGCCTTCGCAATAAGATCAAAGGCATCGGCCCAGAGGCCGCTTAAAGCCTCGCAGGCCCGCAAAAAGGCACCCGAGGCCGCTCGACCCGACAAAATGGCGCCAGGAGCATCCCTAGACGACACGGTCGAGACCTCTAGCAACGCCTGAAGACGCGAAGGCACCGCACTGTTCCCGGCTCCCGGAAGGACTGGCCCCACCCGGCACCAATAGAGCAACCCGAGAGAGTCCCGCAGTCCGGACTGGCGAACCACCGACTCTGAGCTGCGACTTGAAGGCAGCCGACTGAAAACGGATAACGAACCAGCCGCCCCTTTCATGCAAAGGCGCTTACTCAATAAAAAAAAAGACCGACCTTCCACGAGGGAAAGTCGGCCAGAAAAAGGAATGAACCTTGTCGGCTAAGCCTAGAGAGCAGAGTCGCCTGCTTCGTCAGTACGGATACGGATCGCTTCCTCGAGAGGTACAACGAACACCTTGCCGTCGCCGATCTTGCCAGTCTTGGCAGACTTCACGATAGCCTCCGCAGCCTTAGAGACGATATCGTCAGGAACGGCGATCTCGATCTTAACCTTTGGAAGGAAGTCGACGGTGTACTCGCTGCCGCGGTAGATTTCCGTGTGACCCTTTTGGCGTCCGAAGCCTTTTACCTCGGTCACGGTCATACCTTCGATGCCGATTTCTGAGAGCGCTTCTTTAACCTCTTCCAACTTGAAGGGTTTGATAATGGCTACAACTAATTTCATAGGGAAATAACTTTGAGGGTTAGATTGTTTAGTACGGATTGAGTTACTTTATGCAAGTAAATGTCCTTCTTAACCTTACAGGCATTCCCTAGCGGGAAGTGATCGAGAAGTCAGGATAAGCTTCCTGACCATGCTCGCCGATGTCGAGGCCTTCGAATTCTTCTTCCTCCGAGACCCGAACTCCCATCACTGCCTTGATAGCGCCGAAGACTACGAGAGAGAAGATGAAAGCGAAAGCTCCGTAAGAAAGTGTGCCGATCAACTGCGTACCGAAGGAATGGTCAGCGTTGGTGGAGAAGATGCCTACTGCGAGGGTACCCCAAATACCGCAGATACCGTGTACAGAGATGGCACCCACTGGGTCGTCGACCTTGATCTTGTCGAAGAAGAGGATAGCGAAGACCACGAGCACACCCGCAACCAAGCCGATGATCACGGAGCTGAAAACGCCGACCGTGTCCGCTCCAGCAGTGATACCAACGAGACCCGCGAGAATACCGTTGAGAGCCATGGAGAGGTCTGGCTTCTTGAGCACGATGGCACTGGTGGCCATGGAAGCGATCGCGCCAGCGCAAGCTGCGAGAGCTGTCGTTACGAAAACGTAGGAGACGAGCAATGGATCAGCGGAGAGAACCGAACCGCCGTTGAATCCGAACCAGCCGAGGAAGAGGAGGAATACACCGATCGTAGCGAGCGGCATGCTGTGACCGAGGATTGGCTTGATCTTCCCATCCTTGGTGTACTTGCCCTTACGCGGGCCGAGGATGAGCACACAAGCCAGAGCTGCAAAACCACCGAAAGCGTGCACGATGGAAGAACCAGCGAAGTCGTAGAAGCCCATGCCGTCGAGCCAGCCACCGCCCCACTTCCAGGAGCCGGCGAGCGGGTAAGCGAATCCCACGAGGATAACCGCGAAGATCATGAAAGAGGAGAGCTTGATACGCTCAGCAACCGCACCCGAAACGATGGTTGCCGCAGTCGCCGCGAACATGGCCTGGAAGATGAAGTCCGTCCACCAGGTGTAGGCCGCATAGGCATCCGTCATGAGAGAGACGTCCGCATTGTCAGCGCCGAACCAGCTGCCCGCCGCGAAGATGCCAGCGGAATCTTCCGCGAAACCGGGGTACATCGCGTTGAATCCCCAGAACGCGTAGGTGAGCACACCCGCCGCGAGGATGAACACGTTCTTGAAGAGGATGTTAACCGTATTCTTCTGCTGAGTCAGGCCAACCTCAAGAGTCGAGAACCCGAGGTGCATGGTGAAAACCAAAGCCGCAGAAATCAGCAGCCAGAGGTTGTTAGCGGTGAATAGGGCGTAGCCTTCTGTTTCAGCAAAGGCTTCGTAGCTTTCGTAGTCAGCTGCAAAGGCCGTTGCAGCGGCCACTCCCGCCAGGGCCAATACAGATACATTTCTAAGGAGGTTTTTCATGTGGATCTATCAGTTGTTATTCAGGAATTGACGCTGCCTCGTGCAGATCAACAACCCCGAGCATTTAGCAACTGGCATGCCAGCCCCCTTTCCGCTCAAAAAAATCGCGAGTAATCCTATCAAGATCCATGAATATTATTTCTACATAGCAGCGAACTAGGTAGATCTAATGACCCGACAGAGCGACCGCGCTCAAATGTAACCGAGCAAAAAAAAGAGCCGCTCGAATTTGAGCGGCTCTTAACAAAATTTTCGCAATCAAGCTCTGTTGAGCCCGATTGACAAGGAAACGCTAGTCCTCGTCGTCAGCCAAAACCGTGGTGTCGATGTGCAGGTCCTTGAGCTGCTTTTCAGTGACCGGCGTCGGGCTGTCCGTCATGAGGCATTGCCCCTTCTGGGTCTTAGGAAAGGCGATCACGTCACGGATGCTCTTCAGGCCAGCCAAAATCATCACCAAACGGTCGAGACCGAAAGCGATGCCGCCATGCGGAGGAGCGCCGTACTTGAAGGCCTCCAGCATGTAGCCGAAGCGCTCCTCGACCACATCCTGAGGAATCTTGAGCACGTCTTCGAAGACCTTCTTCTGCACTGCCGTCTGGTGGATACGGATAGAGCCGCCACCGAGCTCGACTCCGTTGAGCACGAGATCGTAGTGCTGGCCACGCACTCGCTTCGGGTCGCTGTCGAGGTACTGCACGTCCTCCGGAACCGGAGCCGTGAACGGGTGGTGAGTCGCCGCGAAACCGCCACGCTCCTCGTCGTAGGACATGAGCGGGAACTCGATGACCCAGAGGAAATTGAACTGGTCCGCCGGAATCTCGAGACGACCGCGCTTCTTGAGCAGCTCCGCGCACTCCAAACGAGTACGGCCGAGAATCGCGCAAGCCTGCTCCCAATCGGAAGCAGCGAAAAAGACGATATCCCCTTCCTCCAAGGCAAGACGCTCGTTGAGAGCCGCCTTTTCCTCCTCGGAGAAGAACTTTACGATTGGCGACTTCCATTCGCCGCCTTCGGCTACCTTGATAAAGGCAAGGCCCTTTGCCCCTAGGGACTTGGCGGTTTCTTCGAGATTCTTCATCTCGCCTTGGGTCACGTCAGCCAAAGTCGGAGCCTTGAACGCCTTGACCACACCGCCCTTGGCCACCGTGGCCTGGAATACCTTGAAGGAGGAGTTAGCGAAGATTTCCGAGAAGTCCTGGATTTCCAAGCCGAAGCGGGTGTCAGGCTTGTCTACGCCGTAGCGGTTCATCGCGTCCTCGAAAGACATGCGGGGGAAAGGCGTCGGCAGATCGATGTCGAGCACATCCTTCCAGATCTGCTTCATCAAACCTTCCATCAGCTCGTACATGTCCTCGCGGTCGATGAAGGAGAGCTCGATATCGAGCTGGGTGAACTCCATCTGGCGATCCGCTCGCAAGTCTTCGTCACGGAAACAACGAGCGATCTGGTAGTAACGCTCCACACCCGCGACCATCAGCATTTGCTTGAACTGCTGCGGAGACTGCGGAAGCGCATAAAATTCGCCGGGGTTGATACGGCTAGGAACCAGGTACTCGCGAGCTCCTTCCGGAGTGCTCTTGAAGAGAATCGGCGTTTCCACGTCCACGAAACCGTTCGTATCCATGTAGTCGCGGATGGCCCGGGTCGTCGCGTGACGCATGCGAACCACCTTGTTCATCTTGTTGCGACGCAGGTCGAGGTAACGGTAGCGCAGGCGCATGTCCTCGTTCACCTTGTCGCCCTTGTCGTCGTCGATCGGGAAAGGAGGCGTCTCGGAAATGTTGTGGATGACCACTTCCTTGACCTGCACCTCAATCTCGCCAGTCGGCATCTTGGCGTTGGTGGTCCCTTCCGCCCGAGCTTCCACTTCGCCGCGAAACTCCACTACAGACTCAGGCTTGAGCTTGTTGATGGCTGCATTGAACTCCGCATCGTCGCTATTCGGATTCGCCTTCACTTGAGTCAGGCCTTCGCGGTCCCTGAGGTCGATGAAGAGGATGCCGCCGTGATCGCGGATGGAGTCCACCCAACCGATCAGCGATACCGATTTTCCAACGTCGCTGGAGCGAAGTTGGCCGCAATGATGTGTTCGTTTCATAGCTCTTGGAAAAAAGGGCAGCACATTGGGCAAATCCCCCCCGAGAAAGCAAACCCATTCTCCAGACGATGAAAAACCTATCAATCGCCGCGTGAGTCGCGACGTTGTTGAGTTTGGCGCAGTTGAGGCTTAGCTAAGGCAACGCGAGAGCAACCGGCAAAACGCGCCACATTATGACTATCATAATAAGAGACGAACTTCTCAATCCCCCGACTTGGTTCGCTTCCTTCCGCGACCTCACCCTCATTTGCAGCCTCAGGCTGGAGTCGGACATCCTCATAGAAAGCCTGCACGCCGACCTCTATTATAAATGGCTTCGCCCGCGGGGCGGCATGGATTTCATCGCCGACTTCGTCAGCCCGGGCTCCGAGGACGGGCTTCACATCGACATCGAGCACCAATACGCCCCATCCATCGTAGTCGACCGCATCGTCCCCGAAAATACTCACCAGCTTTTCCAAAGCATTCGCAGCGCCGTCGGAATCTAAAAAGGCGGGTTTATCAATCTGGCGACCACGCTGCTCGAGCCGAACGAGGCGGTAACGCTTGGCATCCGCTTGCAGCGGAAGGAGAAAGGACGAAAAAAGGCCGCCGAGGAAATCCGTTTCCCTCCATCCTTGACACGCCTCCCCCCTTAGCCAGTATCCGCGCATTCCTAAAAACGGGCATGTCAGATAACTTCAAAGATACCCTGAATCTTCCCAAAACCGCCTTCCCCATGAGGGCAAATCTTGGCAAGCGCGAGCCAGCCAGAGTCGAACACTGGGACAAGATTGGGTTGTATCAGAAACTGCAGGACAAAAACGCGGACAAGCCCGCCTTCCTCCTCCACGATGGACCTCCGTTCACCAACGGCGAACTCCACCTCGGACACGCCCTGAACAAGACCCTCAAGGAAATCGTCCTGCGCTACAAAGCCGCCCAGGGCTTCCGCACGCCTTACATCCCTGGTTGGGACTGCCACGGCTTGCCCATCGAGCACAAGGTCACCAAGGAACTACAGGCCGAAGGCAAGGACCTGCCTACCGCGGAGCTCCGCGACAAGTGCGACGCCTTTTCCGAGCACTGGATCGACGTGCAACGCTCCCAGTTCAAGCGACTCGGAGTGCTCGGCGACTGGGAAAACGAATACAAAACCAAGAACCCAGCCTACGAAGCGGAAATCCTCCGCACCCTCGCCTCCTTCGTCGAGCAAGACCTCGTCTACCGCTCCAAAAAACCGGTCTACTGGTCCATCCCCTGCGCCACCGCCCTCGCGGAAGCGGAAATCGAGTACAAGGACCACTCCAGCCCCTCCATCTGGGTCGCCTTCGATATTGCCGAAAAAGCTAAGTTCGGCATCGAAAAACCGCTTTCCATCGTCATCTGGACGACCACACCTTGGACCATCCCGGCCAATCTCGCCGTCGCCGTCCACCCTCGCCTCACCTACGCTTTCGTAGACACCGGCGAAAAGGTACACATCGTCGCCAAGGACCTCGCCGAGCAATTCGCCAAGGACCTTGAACTCGATGATTGGAAGATCGTGCACGAATTGCGCGGCGAAGAGCTGGAGAACGTCCAGCCCCACCACCCTTTCATCGATCGCCCGAGTCCCATCGTGCTGGCTGAATACGTCACCACCGAGTCGGGTACCGGCTGCGTTCACACCGCGCCCGGCCACGGTCAGGAGGACTACATGACCGGCCTCAAGTACGGTCTCGACATCTACTGCCCCGTCAACGACGAGGGCAAGTACGCCGACGACGGCCAAATCCCCGACTTCCTCGTCGGCGAATCTGTCCTCGAAGAAAAAGGCTGGGTCCCCGCCAACGGCAAGGTCCTCAAAGCCCTGGACGAAGCAGGAGCCCTTCTCAAAAAGAAGAAGATCAACCACAGCTACCCACACTGCTGGCGCTCCAAAACGCCCGTCATCTTCCGCGCCGTTGACCAATGGTTCGTCGCCATCGACAAGAACGACACCCGCAAAAAGGCAGTCGCCGCCATCGAGAAGGTCAAATGGATCCCGGACTGGGGCCAAAAGCGCATCACCGCCAACGTGGAAGCTCGCCCCGACTGGTGCATCAGCCGCCAACGCTCATGGGGCGTTCCCATTCCCGCATTTTACGACGAGGACGGCGAAGCCTACCTCGACGCAGCCGTCATCAAAGCCATCGCCGACAAGGTCGCCACTGCCGGAACCAACCTCTGGTACACTTCGTCCGTCGAAGAACTTCTGGACGGTATCGCTCTCCCTGAATCTTGGAACGGCAAGAAGCTCAAGGCCGGCACCGACACGCTCGACGTTTGGATCGACTCCGGCTCCAGCCATTTCTCCGTCCTACAAGGCGAGAACGGCCTCGGTTGGCCCTGCGATCTCTATCTAGAGGGAAGCGACCAGCATCGCGGCTGGTTCCAATCTTCCCTTTGGACCGGCGTCATCCGCTCCGGTGGAGCTCCCTACAAGAGCATCCTCACACACGGCTTCCTCGTAAACCAGGACGGATCCAAGCTCTCCAAGAGCGACGGAGCCATGACCCTGATGCACTACATGGACAAGTTCGGCTCCGACGTGGTACGCCTCTGGGTCGCTTCCACCGACTTCCGAGCCGACATCGGCATATCCGAGCAAATCCTCGCCGGCGTGGGCGACGCCTACCGCTTGTTCCGCAACACTTTCCGCTTCCAGCTCTCGAATCTCTACGACTTCGACTACGAGAAGGACGCCCTCAAAATAGACGAACTTCACGAGCTTGACCGTTGGGCTGTGCACAAGGTCGGCGAACTCGCCGAAGCCGTCGAAAAGGCCTACGACAACTACGAGTTCCACAAGGTCTACCAGCTCTGCAACCAGTTCGCGTCCGTTACCCTCTCCTCCCTGTACCACGACATCCTGAAGGATCGCCTTTACACGCTGGCCGCCGACGCTCCCCTGCGCCGCTCCTCGCAGACTGCGATCTACCACATCTTCAAGACCCTCGTCCGCTTGATGGGACCGGTAATCCCGTTCACAACCGACGAGGCATGGTCTTACTTCACCGCCGGCGAGGACTTCACCGAAGACGCCCTCGTCCTGCAAGACTGGCCATCGGATGCCAAGGAATGGCAAGACGTTAACCTGGCAGACGACTTCGTCGAGCTCTTCGCCTTCCGCGACCAGGTGAACGAAAAACTCGAAGCACTTCGCTCCGCAGGTGAAATCGGACGGTCCCTTGACGCGTTCGTGACCATCTCCGGCGATCCCAAAGCGGAAAACTACCTCCGCCTCGATCGCTACCAACACATTCTCGAGGAACTCCTCATCGTCTCTCAAGTCGAACTCGCGGCCGTCGATGGCTCCGAGCTAACGGCTTCTGCAGAAAAAGCTAGCGGCGGCCGCTGCCCTCGCTGCTGGAGATGGGAACCGCAACTTAACAACGGAACCGACAACGAGCGCACATGCTCACGCTGCGACCAAGCCTTAAAGAAAGCCTGATATCAAATGCCCGAAAAGAAGACCTCCGCCAAAAAAGCCGCCAAGAAAGTAGCCAACAAAGCAGCTAAGAAAAAGTCAGCTGCAGCGTCAGGCGGCTTTTCGCTCGACGATGCGCTCGCAGTAGCCAGCACTCGCGGCGAAGAAGAATCCCAAAGCAAGGCGGACATCGCGGCTAAGGAAAAGGCTCGCAAGGCCCTCGAGGAAGCAGAAGCCAAGAAGCAAAAGCAAAGCTTCGGCGCCGCCTCCCTCGCCGACATTCTCGGCTACAACCCCGCAGCCCCCGCCCAGGAAACAAAGAAGCGCGACGCCAGCAAGGTGCCCGCCGACCTGAAAGTTTTCTACGATCTGCTGATCGAGCTGCGCGACCACGTGAAGCACGGGCTCAACGCCCACGCTGAAGAAACGCTCAAGCGCTCCAGCAAGGACGACGCAGGCGACCTCTCCGGCTACAGCCAACACATGGCCGACGCCGGCACCGATACCTTCGACCGCGACTTCGCCCTCAGCATGGTGTCTTCCGAGCAAGATGCCTTGCACGAAATCGAAGCCGCTATCGACCGCATCTTCGCCGGCACCTACGGGATCTGCGAAATGACCGGAAAGCGCATCCGCGACGAGCGACTCATGGCCGTTCCCTTCACGCGCTACTCGATGAAGACCCAAGAGCAGATCGAGAAGAACACCTTCCGCACCCGAGCCCAAGCGGGCGGCGTCTTCGCTGACGCATCCTCGGAAGATTCGCTCAACTACGGCTCCGACGACGACGACAACTAGTACGCCCCGCGTGTCCAAGTTTTCCAAATACAGGCTGCTGCTCATCTTGGCAGCAGCCGTTTTGTTTCTCGACCAAGCCACGAAGCTTTGGGTCGTATACACCTTGCCCGAAGGCTCCTTCTGGGAGCCTCAACGCATCGACGTCATCAGCGGTTTTTTCCACATCGTGCACGTCACGAACACGGGGGCAGCATGGTCCATGTTCTCTGGATACACATGGCCGCTCACCGCGGTTGGCTTCGTGGTCCTTGGCTTCCTCTATTTTTTCCGCAAGGCGCTCGAGCTCGACAAGCCAAAGATACAGCTCGGCTACGGGCTCATCATCGGCGGGATCATCGGCAACATGATCGACCGTATACGTATCCAAAAAGTGATAGACTTCCTAGACTTCCAATTCGGAGACTACCACTTCCCTAGTTTCAATATTGCCGACTCGGGAATCACCGTCGGCGTGATCCTCTACATCTGGTTTTCCTTCCGCCAAGAGAAAGAAAATTAGAACGGAGCACCCGCCCCAGTCCCCGTCGCGCCCTATTCCACGTTCGCGACTTGCTCGCGAATCCGTTCCAGCTCGTTCTTCATCTCGAGGACCAAGCGCGATACTTCGATGGAGCTCGCCTTGCTTCCGCTGGTATTGATCTCGCGCCCAACTTCCTGCAGCAGGAACTCCAAGGGACGCCCCACCGGCTCTTCCTTTGCGATCAGTTCCGCGAACTGCTCAAAATGGCTGTCCAAGCGAGTGATCTCCTCCGAAATGTCGCAGCGGTCCGCGAAGAGAGCGATTTCGCGCAAAACGCGGTCGTCGTTCACGTCCAACTCTAGGCCGCCTTGCTCGAGCCGAGCCAAAAGGTTTTCGCGATACTTGGCGACCATGCCGGGCGCCTGCTCCTTGATCTGCGCAACGAGCGTCACCATATTTTGGCGACGAGACTCGAGATCGGCCTTCAAGGCTGCCCCTTCCTTTTCCCTCATCTCGACGAGTTCCTTGAGGGCCGTATCCACCGCTTGAAACAAAAGCTTTTCCGCAGTCTTTTCCGGTAGGCCTGCATCCTCTTTTTCCAGCAGACGCGAAACCTGCACCAGCAAGTCCGCATCCACCTTGAAATCAGCCCCGTGACGGCCCGCAATCGCCTGCAGACGTTCGATGGCTGCGTCAATTTGCTCGTCGCTCGGAAGGCCTCCGCTGGCGGCGCCGTCCTGGCTGACATCGAGAGAAAACTGGAAACGTCCTCGAGCTGCGACTTCTCGTACCCGCTCCTGCACCTGGCGGTCTAGCTGCTGCAACTCCTTGGGCAAAGAGCACACCACTTCCAGGTTCTTGCGGTTCACCGAACTCACGCGCAGCGATACCACAACCCCATCCGCCGCCACCTCGCAGCGGCCAAATCCAGTCATGCTCCTCATACTAACAAATAACTAAGAATGCCATTAACCACAGATCTCTCAGATTAACTCCGACCGAACCGAGAGATCCCACTTCAGAATACTCTCAGAGATCTGCGTAATCTGAGGTAAAAGATTCACACGTCCGCCCCGAACATTTTTGCGACTTGATTCACGTCCTTGTCGCCGCGACCGCTCAAGCTCATCACCAAGATCTTGTCCTTGTCCATTTCAGGAGCCCGCTTGAGCACGTAGGCCAGCGCATGGCTCGACTCCAAGGCTGGAATAATCCCCTCGGTACGGCTCAATGTCTTGAATGCCTCCAGCACGTCCTCGTCCGTGGCATAAGCGTATTCGATTCGCCCCGTGTCTCGGTAGTAGGCGTGCTCCGGTCCAATCGCCGCGTAGTCAAGGCCCGCCGAGATGGAATGCGTCAGCTCGATCTGACCATCCGGGTTTTGCAAAATGTAAGTTTTGGATCCCTGCAAGACGCCGAGGCGTCCGCCTTCGAAACGTGCCGCGTGCTCGCCGAGCTTGATACCGTGACCGCCGGCCTCCACGCCGACCATCCGCACTCCATCTTCGTCGAGGAAATCGTAGAACAGTCCGATCGCGTTGCTGCCGCCGCCCACGCAGGCTACGAGCTCGTCGGGAAGACGACCTTCCTTTTGGAGGATTTCCTTGCGAGTCTCTTCGCCAATGATCTTGTGGAAGTCTCGCACCATCATGGGGTACGGGTGAGCGCCCAAGGCCGATCCTAGGATGTAGTGCGTGTCGCGAACGTTGGTAACCCAGTCTCGCATCGCCTCGTTGACCGCGTCCTTCAAAGTCTTCTGTCCGCTTTCCACCCCGCGAACCTCCGCTCCGCACAGCTCCATGCGAAAGACGTTGAGCTTTTGGCGCTCCATGTCGACCGCCCCCATGTAAACCACGCATTCGAGACCGAAGTGAGCGCAAACAGTAGCCGTCGCCACCCCGTGCTGGCCCGCGCCCGTCTCCGCGATCACCCGCTTCTTGCCCATGCGTTTCGCCAACAAAGCCTGCCCGATCGCGTTGTTGATCTTGTGAGCTCCGGTGTGCAACAGGTCCTCCCGCTTGAGGTAAATCTTGGCCCCTCCGAGTTCTCGAGTGAGGTTCTCCGCGAAGTAAAGCCCCGTTGGACGGCCGGCAAATTCCTTCAAGTAGTGAGCCAGTTCTGCCTGAAACTCTGGGTCCTTCTTGGCCACCTCATACTCCTTGGTCAGGTCCTCCAAGGCAGTGACCAAGGTTTCGGGCACGTAACTGCCGCCAAACTGGCCAAAGCGCCCGCGTTGGTCGGGCAAAGCTGACTTGTCGATAGAAGTGTTCGGGCTCGCGCTCATGGGTGCATCGAATGCGTAGCCCCTCGTCTAAGCAACCTGAAAAATTGTACGCGTTTTTCCACCTATTTTGCCAAGCGAGACCTTCCTCTCCCCAATCCGGAGGCCTGCTCCCACGTAGTTAAACCCACAATACAGAAAAAACAGCCCCTTGCCTGGAATAAGAACCAAGGCCTTCCCCTCTCTTAATCGGCGCCGGGCAATGAAGCCCTTCTACAAGATCGATCTGAAACAACTCGTCTCAGTATCACACATGTACAAATTAACACGCACCCTATCCCGGGCCGCAGTTCGCGGCCTAGCCGCCGCTGCCTGCTTCGCCGCCGTCAGCGCCCACGCCATCAACTTGAAGATCAAGGTCGAAAACTTGAGCGAGCCGGGCGGACTCTGGCTCACCCCGTTCTTCCTCGGCTTCCACGACGGAGGCTTCGACCTGTTCGAGGCAGGATCCGCAGCTTCGCCGGGGCTCGAGATGCTAGCGGAAGACGGAGTTCCTAGCGGGCTCGCTTCGGAAATCGCCCCCTACGGTCACAGCGCCGTACTCACGGGAAGCGACGGTCCTCCAGGAGTCCTCTTCGCGCCGGGAAGCATGGCCTACACCCTGCTCAGCCTGAACCCGGGCTCCAGCCTCTACTTCAATTTCGCCTCCATGGTGATCCCTTCTAACGACGCCTTCCTTGGAAACGACATGGCCCATATGCTTTTCGACGGAAGCGGAAACTTCACCGGCAACATTTCCTTCGACCTCTACGGCCGCAACGTATGGGACGCCGGGACGGAAGCCAACGACACCTTTGGGGCCGCCTTCTCCACCCTCGGCGGAACAGGCACCCCCACCTCCCTCACCGTGGAGCAACACGGAGGCTTGGTTAATTTCGAAGGATCGCAGCTGCCAGCCGGGCTCGGGACACTCAACACCACCTTCGGCAGCGACACGCCCTTAGCTCGCATCTCAGTCGAGCAAGTGCCTGACTCGACACAGTACATAGGACTTATGGGAGCAATCGCCCTGATCGGTTTCCGCTACGCGAGCAAACGACGCATGGGCCAATCCAAAGCCTAGCAGGCAAGCGAACCGAAAAATCTCGCCGGCGACCTCAGAATCGAGGTCGCCTTTTTCTGTAGCGCGTATCTGCTCCCTCTGCTTGCCGCCCCGCAACAAGCGTCGAGCAATGCGCCCGGTTGCGATCCCAAATTACCTCTTCACTCTTCAGGATTCACGCTCCACTCTCCTCCCATGGATCCTGTTAGCCAAGGCGTGCTCGGCGCTGTCGCCGCCATCTCCGTCGCCAAACCAACGCACTCCCGCATCGCCGCGCTCGTCGGAGCTGCCGGAGGCATGCTGGCCGACCTCGACATTCTCATCTCCTCGAGCGCGGATCCGCTGCTGAACATCGAGTACCATCGCCACTTCAGCCATTCCTTGAGCTTTATTCCATTCGGCGGCTTGCTCGTCGCGCTGGCATTCTTTCCCTTCCTTCGTCGGCGTATTCCTCCGGCGCGACTCTACCTATATTCAACAATCGGATACGCCACCGCCGGACTGCTCGACGCTTGCACGAGCTACGGAACCCAGTTGCTGTGGCCCTTTTCCGACCTGAGAGTTTCGTGGAGCATCATTTCCATCATCGATCCACTCTTCACAATCCCCCTGCTCGCGCTGGCTCTCTTTTCCGCATTCAAGAACCGCCCCCTCTTCGGAAAGGCCGCTGCTTGCTATGCCCTCGCCTACCTTAGCCTAGGGATCGCTCAAAACCTAAGGGCCAGCTCCTACCAGCGCGAGCTCATCGACCAGCGGGGACACCGCTCCGCCACCCGGCTAACCGTCAAGCCCTCCATCGCCAACCTCCTGCTCTGGCGCAGCGTCTATCTCTACGAGGGGCAGTACTTTGTCGACGCGGTACGCGTTGGTTTCCTCAGCCCCAACAAAACCTATCCTGGAACCCAACTGCCCGCCTTCGATCTTTCCGCAGCCCTGGCGAACCTCCCTCCGGATTCGCCCCTCGCTTCCGACCTCCGTCGCTTCGACCACTTTTCCGAGGGCTACCTAGCCTCCTTGCCAAGCGAGCCCAGCTACGTCACCGACCTCCGCTACGCGGCCGTTCCCAATTCCATCGCCCCCCTCTGGGGCTTGAACCTCGCCCAAATAAACGAAGCTGGCCACGCAGCCTTCGAACCCCGGCGGAACGTAAGCGAAGCCGACCGCGAGGACCTCCTCAAAATGCTGAAGGGAGAATAGGTCCCTAGCCTCTCAAAAGCTCTAAAAGAGGCGAAACGACACGGCTTTCGCCCGAGCGGTACAAGAAGACTTCCCGCAATCGCGCCTGCGTCCCAGCAAGCGGCACCGCGACCAATCGCCCTTCCGCTTTTCGCAAGGCGGAGCGAGGCAACAGAGCCACTCCGCAACCCGCCACCACCATACTCAAAATTGCGTCCGCTCCATTTGTCTCCAGGTAGGGACCGTTCCGCCCACCCTCCGTCTCCAACAATTCGTCCAAGAAATCTCGATACGAGGGAGCGAGGGAAGCAGCCAACACCACGACCGTTTCATCCTGCAAGTCGGCGACCTTGATCCGCTTCCGGTTCGCCAAGCGATGCTCCCGCGGCAAGCAAGCCAACACCGGCTCTTCCTTCCACTGGAAACTGGAAAGCCCCTTCGGCAACTCCTTGGGCTTAACTCCGAGAAAGGCGCCATCCAGCTCCGCCGACTCCACTTGGCGAAGCAAGTCGGACGGAGGCAAATCGAACAGGCTCAACTGCGTATCCGGATGCTGGCTACGGTAGCGTTCAAAAACCTCCAACAGCTCTTCCCCCATCAACGCTCCCACAAATCCCAGGCGAAGCACCGACTCCTCTCCCGCAGCCGCCCGCCTCGCCCCTTCAACAGCCCTGCCTAAAATCGCCGGCAGCTGGAAAACCTCCCGCAGGAAAACCTCTCCCGCTGGGCTCAAGGACACCTTGCGCCCCTGCCGCGCAAAAAGCTTGGTCCCGATGTAAGCCTCCAGCTCCCGCACAGTACGGCTTAGCTGGGGCTGAGCCATTCCCAAGCGCCTCGCCGCCTGCGAAAAGTGAAAATCCCGGCACACCTCCAAGAAGGCCCCGATCTGCCGATGCGTCGGCCCCTTCATCCCCACCTCTCCCTCTTCATCTTCATCATCATCATCTTCTTCATCTTCTTCTTCTTCTTCTTCTTCTTCTTCTTCTTCTTCCTCTCGACACCCAACTCATACCATTTTTGTTATCTTTAGTAGATAAAACTGATATTTTCGTTATTTAAAGAACTTTGCTAAGATGCGGCATGAAAACCCCGACTGCGCCTTCACCACGCCTAGCGTCTCGCATCGACAAGCTTACCGGCTCCGTCGCTCGCGACATCCTTTCCCGCACCCAGGACAAAGAGATCATATCCTTCGCCGGAGGCTTGCCGGACGCCTCGCTTTGGCGCGACTTGAAGCTGCCCGAGGTTCCTCCCAGCGCTTTCCAGTATGGCCCCTCCGAGGGAGAACGAAGCCTCCGCGAGATCCTCGCGCGACGCAGCAAAGGCCTCGGCTTGCCCGCCAACGCCGACACCACCTTGATCACTTCCGGCTCCCAACAAGGCCTCGACCTCGCCGCCAAGCTCATCTTGGAACCGGGCACCCCCATCATACTGGAAGCGCCCTCCTACCTAGCGGCCATCCAAGTCTTCAAGCTCTTCCAGGCCGACCTGCACAGTCTGCCGCTCGATAGCGAAGGTATCTGTCCGCGAGCTCTCGATCGACTTCTAAACGAAACGCAAGCGCCCGTAATCTACCTGAATCCGACGTTCCAGAATCCGTCCGGCACCAGCTACAGCCTCGAGCGACGCAAGCAAATCGCCGCCGTTCTAGATAAGCACGCAACCCTGCTGCTTGAGGACGATCCTTACCGAGATATCGCCTACGACGCACCGCCCCCACCTCCCATCGCCAGCTTCTTGCAAACCAGTCCCTGGATCTACTTGGCAAGCGTCTCCAAGACCCTCATACCCGGACTACGCCTCGGCAGCTTGACCTGTTCTCCCGAACTTTTCTCGCCCTTGCTCAAGCTCAAGCAAGCGGCGGACCTGCACAGCAACCGCCCCGCCCAGTTCATCGCAACCCAGATGCTGGCTGATCCCGCCGTCAACCAAGCCCGCATCGACGGCCTTTGCCAACACTACCGCCAGAAACGGGACCTCATGCAAACGCTGCTCGCCGCCCATTTTTCGGGCCTCGCCAGCTGGGAAGTTCCGAGCGGCGGCATGTTCTTCTGGCTACGCTTCACCCAACGAATCGACCTCGCCCAAGCCCTCAACGACACACTTTCCCGTGGCGTCGCCTTCATGCCTGGCGCTCCCTTTTTCGCAGATCCAGAGGATGTCGGCACCAGCATGCGCCTAAATTTCTCCCTCGTCTCCCCCGAGCGCATGGAAGAAGGCATCCGCATCCTCGCCGCGGTCGTCCGCGACTTGCATCAGACCGCCGCCTGCGCAGAGTCGGCCTCATGAAGCCCGCGAAACCGCAAAACCCCGTTGACCTGTATTTCATGGACGCCCGGTCCAAGCTGATCGACATCGCCGCTTTCATGGACCGCGTCGAGCGCGACGGAGCCACCGGAGACTTCCGCTACCAAGCCTTCCTCCAAGCCCTCCAGGAACTCGGCAAAGGCGATCGAGCCACCTCGGTTCTCCTCTCCCTCAGCGACCCCACCACCGAGCTCATCCCCGCCGCCACGACCAAAGCCGCTTGCGGAGCTTGGCCCGGCCACGCTTAGGTTTTGAAACCGGTTTGCGCTCTATCGATAGAGAGGAACCGGGCGGAGGCTTGCCGGGGCGATAACGCGTTCTAATTCCTACCATCAACAGGCCTTTTCGCTAAAAGCGTTTGAGTAGCAGCCGTTAATAGAGGGGTAATGACCTCCCTTACCGCCTGCTCCACCACGCCCACTCGACGTCTCTTGCCATCTGTCGGGGCAGCGCTTGCCCTTCTGCCTTGCCTCCTCGCAGACGATTTCGAGCAACGTCTCGCCGCCTTGGCCGAGCAGAACGAAGCTTTGCTCAAGCTGGCCCAGCAACAGCAGGCGCAGATCGCCGAGCTCAAAGCTCGGCTCGACTCGCAAGCCTTGGAGGTCGCCGAACAAGAGGAGGCGATCGCGGAATTGCGAGAAACAAGCCTCCCCGCCAGCACCTTCGCCCCTTCGCGAGGCAGCGACCGCATCCTTATTTCCGGGGACGCCGGATTCGCATTTTTCGCCGGAGAAGCAAACAACGAATTCCCCAACGAGGAGTTTCGAGTCGACGACGCACGCCTCACTGTGGAAGCACAGGTCCATCACAACGCCTACCTCGTCTCCACCCTCGAGCTCTTTCGCCGCGAGTCCGGAAACGAATCCATCGAGGTCGGCTCGCTCTACCTCGACGTGGAAAACATCTTCGGACCAGACTACGGCCACCTTTTCAACTTCCGCATCGGACGCTTCGACATCCCTTTCGGCGAGGAATACCTGAACCGCTATGTAATGGAGAATCCACTCGTTTCCCACAGCGTCGCCGACCTCTGGGGCATCGACCAAGGGATCGAACTCTACGGAGACGAAGGAAACTTTTCCTACGCAGTCGCCATCCAAAACGGAGGCACTTCGCTGCTGCGCGATTTCGACAGCGACAAGTCGATCGCCGGACGCGTCGCCTACCAATTCAACGAAAACTTCAAGCTCAGCGGTAGCCTCATGCGAACGGGCGACATCGACGTCGCCGGCGACGCCCAATCCGAGCTTTGGATCGGCAACGTAGTATTCCTCTCCCTCGGCTCCACTCAAACCACCAAGTTCTGGGCCGACCTTGCCGAGCTCGACTTCACCTACGAATGGGATAGCGGACTACTCACCGGCCACTACGGCCAAGCCTGGTACGACAACAACGACCCTCAAGGCGACAGCAGCCGCGACTTCGAGTTCTACAGCATCGAAGCGCGCCAGACCCTCGGCGAACGCTTCTACGCGGCGGCGCGCTACAGCGCCATGGAGGTCGATGGAGGCTACCCATTCTCCGGCAACGGGGCCCGCAGCATCTACCTCTTCGGAGGCATCCTGACCGAAAAGCTAGAGCGCCTGTCCCTAGGCTTCGGCTACTGGGCCTTCGACGATGTCGTATTCAAACTCGAATACAGCATCGAGGAAGGCGACCAAACCAATGGGCGAGATCGCAAGGACACTGACCAAATCGCAGCTGAAGTAGGAGTCCGTTTCTAATGCGCGTTCTAATTGCCATCACTTCGCTCTGCAGCGTCCTCACTCTTCCTGCCAACCTCATTGCGGGCACAATCAAAGGCACCATACAAGCCTCCCGTCCCGCAAGCGACGAAAGCAGTCCTGGAGGAGCGTATCAAAGCCGCAGATACAAGTTCCTGGAGCAGATCGACTACGATTCCCTCGGCGATTTTGTGGTTAGCATCGACGAGGTCGAGCATCCCGCTACCGAAGCATCCGGCCGCCCCAAGGCCAGCGTCGTGCAGCGAGACGGAAGCTTCTTCCCTCACATCACACCCATCGTGGCAGGTTCGGAGATCGAATGGCCAAACCGAGACGACATTTACCACAACGTTTTTTCGATGTCCGATGTGAAGCCCTTCGACTTGGGCATGTACAAGAGCTCTGACGACGCAAAAAGCCTTGTCTTCGAAAAAACGGGAAAGATCGACGTTTTCTGCGCCATTCACAGCCAAATGCACTGCGTCGTGCTGGTCCTTCCCAACCCCTGGTTTTCCAAGAGCGATCGCAAGGGGCGATTCGAAATTCCTGACGTGCCGCCTGGAAAATACCGCCTGAAAGCTTGGCACGAGCGGCTCCCCAGCAAGTTCATCGACATCGAGGTTCCCGCAGAGGGGGAAATCGAGATCGACATCGAGATGGGCTTTGCAGACCTACCCAAAATATAGCCTCGTGACCTTCGCCCGCCGCATCAGCCATCTCCCCTTCCACACCAAGGTTCTGCTACCCGTCTTGGCGATTTTGGCGGCGCTCCCCATCATTACCGTTTCGCTCGTAGACGAGCACGTCGAGCAACGTACTCTGCTGGCCGCCCAAGAACGCCTCTCCGCCGCTGAAGCGGTCTTGCTCAATTCCCTGGAAATCCGCGAACGCGCTCTGCAGGAGCAGTTCAAGAACGCCGTCAACGAACCCCGGTTCAAGGCAGTCAGCCAACTCCGCGACGCCAACACCATGCGGGCCTACCTCCGCGACGCGCTCGACGAATTCGGTACCGACGTGGAAGCATTGCTCTACACTCCTATCGACGGGAGCCCCAGCAGCTCCGTGCGACGGAGCTCGCGTTTCGACTTGGCAAACTTCGAGAAATCGATCGGGCCCAACATCGAGGCTGCCCTGGGAGGCGAGCTCAACAATGCCTTGTCTGTGTATTCTAATTCCGCATACAATACCATTACCGTGCCCGTCTTCCTCGCCAACGCCGGTTACCCGAACGGGTGTTTAAGTATCGCCATCGCGTTTGGCAACCAAGCAGTTGCAGAACTCAAATCCCTCACCCACACCGACATCATTCTCGCAATCGACTCGGGAATCCTTGCCAGTTCACTCGATCACGAAACGGCCCAAACCTTTTTGGCGGAAAACGAAAGACTGGAAATCGGATCCGTAAACCGCGCCCTCGCCTTCGAAGAACACTTCCACGCGCTGCGCAATTCCCTGGCCCCCAACTTCAACACGAGCAAGCCCCTCAGCTACGTGCTGCTCTCTTCCTACGAAACAGAGCTCAACGCCCTCAAACGCACCCGACTCCTTCTGCTCTTCGTCAGCGCCGGAGGGATCGCTGTCAGTGCCCTGATCATCTACCTGCTCATTCGCCGCATCACCAGCCCTTTGCGCCTTTTGAAGGAGGGAGCGGACGCGGTTGGACGAGGCGACCTGACCCACCGAGTCCATTGCTCAAGCAACGACGAATGCGGCGACCTCGCTCGCGCTTTCAACCAAATGACCAGCAATCTTTGCGCCTCCCGCCAAGACTTGGAAACCACCGTGCGCGAGCTGCGAGAGACTCAGGATCAACTTATCGAGCGCGGAAAGCTCCTCCGCGAGAGCGAACAAGGGCTCCGCCTCATCATCGAGGGGGCCCGCGACCACGCCATCTTCACGATCGCTTCCAATGGCAAGGTCGTACGCTGGAATACTGCATCTGAGCGTATCCTCGGTTTCACTACGACAGAAGCGCAAGAGCTAGACTACGAAGTCTTATTCGAAGACCGTCCTACGGCTAAAGCGGACGCCGAAAAGCGACTTCAAGAAGCCGCGTCCAACGGCGAAGCGATCTTCGAAGACTGGAGGCGTCGCAAAGACGGTTCCCTGTTCTGGGCAGACGTCACGCTTTCGAGGCTGGAGGATGGAGGCTTCGTGGAGATAACGCGCGACATCACTGCCCGTCACGAAGCGGAAACCGCCATGCGCCAAGCAAAGGACGCGGCCGAAGCATCCGATCGAGCCAAGAGCGAATTCCTCGCCAATATGAGCCACGAATTCCGCACCCCGATGAACGGCATCATCGGCATGGCAGGACTGCTGTCCTCTCTCGAGCTCACCGAGGAGCAACGCGAATTCACGGAAACCATTCGCGTCAGCGCTGACAACCTCCTCTCCATCATCGACGATGTCCTAGATATCTCAAAGATCGAAGCAGGCGAGCTGGAGGTTTCAACTTCCGCCACCAACTTGATCGAGACCATCGAGGACTCCCTTTCTCTTTTCCAAGAGGATTGCGAAAAGAAGGGAATCGGACTCCATCTCGTAATCAAGAACGAGGTGCCCGCCAGCATCGTGACCGATCCCAATCGACTGCGCCAAGTGATTGTCAACGTCGTCGGAAACGCGATCAAGTTCACGCATCACGGCGGCGTCACCGTATCCGTTGACTACGACTCCTACCTTTCCCGCCTCAGTATCGCCGTTACGGATACAGGCATCGGCATTCCCTTGGAAAAACAGGAGAAGCTCTTCGAGCCGTTTTACCAAGTCGAGTCCTCCGCATCCCGAGAGTTCGGAGGCACCGGACTGGGGCTGGCCATCTCCCGCAACCTGCTTCGCCTCCTCGACGGCAGCTTGAGCGTGGAAAGCGAAGTGGGCGACGGATCGACCTTCACGATTTCCCTCAATGCCCAGAAGCTGGAGACCGTGCCGGCATTCGCTCACTACCCCGGACTTAGAACGCTCCTGCTCGTCGACGACCCAATCGCCGCGGCCGCATTGAAGATCCAGCTACAAGCCTGGGGCATGGATCTCGATTGCAAAAGCTCAAATCCGGGCCCCTTGAAGAACGCCTTGGAAAACGGCGACTATCAACTGCTGCTGGTCGATCCATCTGCCACTCGTCCCGATACCGTCAGAGCCATCATCGACACCCGATCCATCCTGAAAGAAAACTTTCCGCACATCATCCGCTTCGTCGAATCCCATTCCGAAAGCGAACTTATGCACAGCGAGACTTGCATTTCCCTTCCACGTCCCTTGTCGCTCCGAAGATTGAACCGACAGATCAGAGACTCGACCGAGAAGCCAGTCCGCGTATTCAGCCAAGAACTCGTTGGTAACGAAAATCCGGATACTCCAGAAAGCCTCCCTGCAATGGCCACAAAACGGAAACAGGAAACTAAAGAGAGCGAGTCATTCGCGGACCAGCACCCCCTACGCATTCTCGTTGTCGAAGACAATCCCATCAATACCAAGGTCCTGCTGAAGTTCCTCAAAAAGCTGGGCTACACCGCAGAGACAGCCGCAAACGGGGAAGAAGGATTCGCCGCAGCAGAATCGATGGTATTCGACGTAGTTCTGATGGACCTACAAATGCCGGTAATGAATGGGCTCGATTCTGCCCGCCACATCCTCAGCTCCGAATCCATCGAACACCCGATCTACATTTCGGCTTTCACCGCAAATGCGCGGGCCGAGGACCGCGAAGCCTGCCAGGAGGTCGGCATGCACGACTTCGTGGCCAAGCCGGCCCGACTTCCAGAAATCGAAGGCGTCCTCCAGCGCGCCTACGCCTGGCTTGCCGAACAGGCAAAGGCGCTCAGCTGAAAGTCCGCGCCGCTGACCGAGCTAGGGACATTTCCCCAAGTAGCGACATCCCTGGTTCCTCATTTTGCCTCGGATCGCTAGGTAGGAGGACGAATCAGACGATGTGGTTCTGACCTCCTCGGTATCAGCAATGAGAGACTGTTTAAAACGACTGCTGCCTCGAAAAGAAGGCGACCTGCTTCCGGACCTGCCCTCACTCCGCGAACGCTTCGTAGAGCTCGCTTCTGCCTACACGCTCGCCTTCGCCTTTCCTCTCGAACTGATGATAATCTACCGAGGGCTGACCGTGCACTGGGGATGGTCCACCACCGTTCAGACATCTGTCTTTCTGGTTTTGGTCTGCGCCGTCCTGCTGAGAGCCAAGCTGGGAGTAAGAGCCACCTCAGCCATTGTCATTTGCTGCATTGTGGTCGCAGGCCTCAGCGGCATCATAGCCTGGGGACTTTTCGCGAGCGGCCCCATCGTGGTAGTCGGGTTCGCCGTGATCGCCGCCGTGATGCTGGGCACACGTTGGTCGCTGGCCATCGTTGCCCTCGCCACCGCCGTCACCCTCTTCATTGGGGAGCGTTACACGAACGGCGTCATGTCCTACCGATTCGACGCAATCGCCCACCTCAATACAATTTCTCCTTGGGTAAACCGAGCCCTCCACCTGAGCATGATCGGCGCCCTCGTCTGCCTGGTCGTTTCATGGATGACCAAATCCCTGCAACGCTCGATTCTCACCTTGCAAGCGCGAGAGGAGGAACTCGAACACTCCAACCAACAATTGACGCAGCAGGCAGTCCAGCTGGAGGAGCAAGCCGTCCTGCTAGCAGAGGAACGGGACCGAGCACAAATCGCGGCCCGAGCCAAGGACCAGTTTCTCTCAATCGTCAGCCACGAGCTGCGCACTCCCCTCAATCCTGTCATCGGCTTTCTCGACATATTGCAAAAGGAGCGAAATCTCAGCGAGGAAAGCCGCCACCAGATCGAGCTCATGCAGCAATCGAGCGAGCAATTGCTCAAGCTCATCGACCAAATCGTCGACTTCTCGGAACTCGATCGCGGAGAACTCACCTTCAGTCCCGCACCTACTAGCTTGAGCGAATTGGAAAAGGAAGCAGTCGAGACACTAACCAACCTCGCTCAGCTGAACCGGCTCGACTTGAAAGTCGCAACAACGGGAAACCCCGAGCAGCTCATCTTGGTCGACAAGCGACGAATTTCGCAGGTCATCACGGAACTCGGGACGAACGCGATTCGCTTCACGACGCAAGGGCGAGTCACCCTTAACATCGAGCTGCACCAGCCAAACACCGATCCAAACGCAAAGCTTCGTATCCTCGTTTCCGATACCGGTGTCGGCATCCCTCCAGAAAAGAGAAAAAGCATTTTCGACCCCTTCATCCAAGCCGAGAACGATCGCACGCGATCCAGCGGCGGGCTCGGATTGGGCCTGTCCTTCTGCCAGCAAATGCTGAAGTCAATGGACGGCACCTTGGAGTTGCAAAGCGAAGTTGGGGTCGGCACCCGAGCGATTGTGGAAGTCCCCGTTCAAGCGCTCTCGGAAAAACGCCCCTCCACGCCCAAGCCCCCGCTGAACAAGAAACTCAAACTCTCGCAACCACTGGAGGTCCTCGTCGTCGAGGACAACTACACCAACCAGAGAGTCGTCACCACTCTCCTGAAGCGAATTGGAGCAAAGGCAGTCTGCGCCGAAAACGGTCAGGTCGCCCTCGAATTGCTGGATCGGCAAAGCTACGACGTGGTGCTGATGGACCTAAGCATGCCTGTGATGGACGGGATAACAGCCAGCCGCGAAATCCGGCTCCAGCCCCACCTAGACAAGCTACCCATCATCGCCCTCACCGCCCACTCCTATCGCAGCTCGGAGAAACAATGCCGTGAAGCGGGCATGAACGGCTTCCTCACCAAGCCCGTCAACAAGCTACGCCTCTTCGAAGCCCTTTCACAAGCTTGCCCACACGAGCAAGAAGCCTTGGTCGCAAGCACCGCGACAGCATCTCCCTCCTAGAGACGCTGCATTGATTCGCTTTCCGGTTTGCCAAGACATGCCAGTCGCGCAGCAATCGTGGTATGCGCTACATCGAACCCCATGCCCATATGGTAAGTCGCACCACGGACGACTACGTCGCCATGGTCACAGCCGGCTGCAAGGCCGTCTGCGAACCGGCCTTCTGGGCCGGCTTCGACCGTAGCTCATCGAGGGGCTTCTACGACTATTTCCGTCAACTGACCGAGTACGAGCCGGCCCGCGCCGCCAAGTTCCACCTGCCCCACTTTTGCTGGCTTTGCATCAATCCCAAGGAGTCGGAGGACCTTGTCCTCGCCAACGAAGTCCTCGACCTCATCCCCGAATTCCTCGACAAGCCAAACGTCCTCGGCATCGGCGAAATCGGACTCAACAAGAACAGCCGCAACGAGATGACAATCTTGGAACGGCATGTCGACCTCGCCGCCAAACACCAACAGCTCATCCTCGTCCACACGCCCCATCTCGAGGACAAGCTCAAGGGCACGAAGTTGATCGTCGACCTCATCAAGTCCGACTCCCGCATCGATCCCTCCCGCGTCCTCATCGACCACGTGGAGGAACACACCGCAAAGTACGTCATGGACGCCGGCATGTGGGGCGGCATCACGCTTTATCCCGAGTCGAAAGCCACTTCTCCGCGGGCCATCGACATGATCGAAACCTACGGAGCGGATCGCCTTTGGATGAACTCCGCCTGCGACTGGGGCGTCTCCGTCCCCCTCGCCGTCCCCTATGCCGCCATGGAAATGAGGCGACGCGGCTACGACGACGAAACGATTGACCAGGTTTTCTTCAAGACCCCCAGCTCCTTCCTCAGCCAATGCCCCAATTTTAAGCTGAACTAAGGCCCTTAGCAGTTTGCCTTTCTGGCGTATTTACCCGAAACTACGTGGAAATACGCGATCAAGAATATGCTGCTTTCACCCCACCCACCGGGAAATCACCCCAAATCCCCCGATTTCTTGAAAGATTCCGCGGCCCAGGTTCCACTGCTCAAGGAACTCTGGCAAAACTCCCCGCTTGGGATCATCATCATCGTTCCGGGTCCCGACGACAAACACCCCATTCTCATCGGAGACTGCAACCCCGCCGTTTGCGAAACCCACGGCTACACCCGGGACGAGTTGGTCGGGCAATCCATGGACTTGATACATGCCGTCCCTTGGACCCCAACCGTAGATCGCGATTGGTTCAACACGCCCAACCAAGGCGAAAGCATTCGGGGCATGTCGCTTCATCGCCGCAAGGACGATTCCACCGTGATGATCGAGTACCATCTCACCTTCACGGAAATCAACGGAGTTCGCTGCGCCATCGGCTTCGACAAGGTTCAGGAGCAAACCGAAGACCAGAACAAACTCCACGGCATCGCCAACCGCTGGGTCAACGCCATGGAGTCCAGCGAAGAGGGCGTATGGGAAATCGATATCGCAAAGGACGAAATCTGGACGTCTCCCCGCTGGCAATGGATTCTGGGTCGCCCGCAACGCGAGGAGCTGCAAACCCTCGCCAATCTCGGCCGCGACTTGCATGCCGAGGACAAGCCTGCGCTCGACCAAGCAATCGAAGCCATTCGATCCGACCGAGCCAGCACGCTGCAATTCGAAGGCCGCATCCGCGACGTCAAAGGGCAATGGGTCTGGATCCTTCTCCGAGGAAAAGTCACCTACTCCGCAGACGGCGCCCCCAGCAAAATTCTCGGTAGCATGCTCAATGTCACCGAACGCAAGAAAACGGAACGAGAACTAGAACAAGCCCGACTCAGGGCAGAGGAGGCCAGCAAGTCGAAAAGCCAGTTCCTGGCAGCCATGAGCCACGAGATCCGCACTCCCATGAACGGCGTTCTCGGCATGGCTAGCCTACTGGCCGATACCGAGCTGGACGAAAACCAAAGAGCCTTCCTGAAAACGATCAGCGAGAGCGGCGACTCCCTTCTCACCATCATCGACGAAATCCTCAGCTTCTCAAAGCTGGAGGCCGGCGGCGTCGCTCTCGAGGAGGAGACCTTCGATATCGAGCTGTGCTTGCACCAGGCCCTCGAGGTCATCCGTCCCCTCGCTTCAGCAAAACGCCTCAAGCTTCACTTTTCGGTCGACGCCAGCACCCCGAGAAAGGTGATCGGGGACAAAACGCGTCTCCGCCAAATCATCGTCAACATCCTCGGAAACGCCGTCAAGTTCACCCGAGAAGGAGCCATCGAACTCTCGCTCTCCGCCAGCGCCGCAACGCCGAGCCCGCGCGGCAAGCCCCGTTGCGAGTACCGTTTCGCGGTGAAAGACACCGGCGTAGGAATCCCTCCTGAAAGCTTGGACAAACTCTTCCAACCCTTCACCCAAGCCGACGCCTCCACCACCCGAGAATTCGGAGGAACCGGCCTGGGCCTCGCCATCTGCCAAAAGCTCGCCACCCTCATGGGCGGCTCCGTCACCGTGCAAAGCGAATGCGGAACGGGCAGCACCTTCACCTGCACCGCCCTTCTCGAAACCGAAAAGCGAAAGCCGTCCCTGCCCACTCACCCCGAATTCTCTCCCATGCGAGTCCTCGCCATCGCTCCCTCTGGACGCGACAAAGAGATACTCTGCCAAACGCTCCGCGACCTTGGCCTACAAGTCACCGAAGTCGAAGCCCCGGAACAAACCCTTGAAATCCTGCAGAAGGAGGCCCGCTTCGACTGCGTTTTCATCGACCTCGAAGCAAGCAGCGAACAGGCCACCGCTCTCGCCCAAAAAATCGAGAACTCCCGCCCCCCCTTCCCACTTCCCCTCGTTCGCATCCACTCCCTAGAGAATCATAGAAGCACGTCCATCGACAGCGAATTCCATAGCCGCTTGATAAAGCCTATCGCTCCCTACCAGCTAGCCTCCATCATCAACGAGATACGCAGCGCCCCTCGCAGAGGGGCTCCCGTGAGCAATAAGAACCTAGGCAAAGCCACCGAGCTGATCCATCCCGAAAACGTGCTCATCGTAGAGGACAACGAAGTGAACCAACTGGTAGCAAGCCGGCTGCTCAGGAAGTTCGGCTACCACTCCGATCTCGCTGACAACGGATTCGCTGCCGTCGATTTCTGCGCAAAAAAGCCCTACGACATCATTTTCATGGATATTCAGATGCCTGGAATGACAGGCATCGAGGCCCACCATAAGATCCAAGGCCAACGCTCCCCCGACTCCCCCAAACCTTGGGTCATCGCCCTCACTGCGGGCGCCATGGAGGGCGACAAGGAAAGCTGCCTCGAGGCCGGCATGGACGACTACCTCACAAAGCCCATCCGCCCCGAGCGGCTTCAAGCCGCCCTTAAGCGAGCGAGAGAGTACCTCGCCCGGCGTAGCTAGGCGCAGCGTAGCCTTGCCTCGTACAGCTCCTGCTCTACACCTTCGGTTAACTACGATTAACCGACCCCTTCATGCGCCTTCAGCACAACGCTCACCTCGCCTACTGCACAAACGTCCACCCGGGAAAGGACTGGGAACAAACCTTCCGCTCACTCCAGCAAGACGTGCTCGCCGTTCGCCGAAACGTGTGCCCAGACAGCGAATACGCTATCGGACTACGCCTCAGCGCTTCCGCCGCCCAAGAGCTCTCCCAAGCCCAAGCCCTCACCGCCTTCAAACGCTGGCTCGAAGACAACCACTGCTACGTCTTCACCATCAACGGCTTCCCCTATGGCGACTTTCACGGCACCCGCGTGAAAGAACAAGTCTATCGCCCCGATTGGACGACCCAAGATCGCCTCGACTACACGAAGCTGCTTTTCGAGCTGCTTACTCAATTCCTCCCCAAAGGCGAATCCGGCTCCGTATCCACCCTGCCCGGCTCCTTCAAGCGCTTCATCGATTCGCCCGAGCAACACGCAGCCATCCACCAAAACCTGTATCAGCTTTACCAACACATCGAGAAACTCTCCGAAAAAACCGGGCACGACCTTCACCTCGGCCTCGAACCCGAACCCCTCGGGCTTTTCGAAAATACCGACGAAAGCCTCGCATTCTACGAGCAATTCCTCCAAGGACGCGCCGACGCCGACGCCATCCGCCAACGCATCGGCATCAACTACGACACCTGCCACTTCGCCCTCGAATACGAAGACCCCGCCACCGCCCTCGAGCGCTTCTCCGCCCACAACATTCGCATCTCCAAAATCCACCTCTCCTCCGCCCTCAAGGTACGCGAACTCAACCCCACCACTCTCGACCAACTAGAAACCTTCTGCGAGCCCACCTACCTCCACCAAGTCCTCGCCGCCACCCACTCGCCAACTCACGCTTCAGAATTCACCATTCAGCGCTACGAAGACCTCCCCGACGCCCTCGACGCCCACCGCGCCGACCGTGACACAGCCGACGAATGGCGTATCCACTTTCACATCCCCCTCCACTCAGCCCCCCAAGCCCCCCTTCTTTCGACTAACGATCATCTCCTCGGCACCCTCGACTACATCTCAAGAAACCCAAAAATCTGCCAACACTTCGAAATGGAGACCTATACTTGGGCCGTAATGCCACCTCAACTACACAGCAAAACTGTGGTCGAGCAAGTTACCGCCGAATACCAGTGGCTCATCCCTCAGCTCAAAAACCGCAGCCTGATCTAAGCCTTCCCCCTTCGGTCCCACATCCGCATTCCACTTCCCATGCTCCGTACTCATCTAACCCTTGCACGCGCCTCCAACTTGCCAACCGTCTGGTCCAACATCCTCTGCGCCTGGATCATCGTCGGCGGCTACAGCACCTTGCAACTCGCCAGCTACCTCGTCGGAGCCAGCCTCCTCTACATCGGCGGCATGTACCTCAACGACTACTGCGATCGCGAAATCGACGCCCTGCAACGCGCCGAACGCCCCATCCCCACCGGAAAAATCGCCGCCGCCACCGTCCGCAACTTCGCCTTCGCCCAACTCGCCCTCGGCTTCGCCGCCATCGCCTGGACCGGCCTGCTCAACGACCCCGGCCCCACCCAATGGCTCCCCTCTGCCTTCGCCGCAGGCGTCGTCCTCTGCATCGTCCTCTACGACACCAACCACAAGGGCAACCCCATCGCCCCCATCTTCATGGCAGCTTGCCGCGCCCTGCTCTACTTGGCCGTGGCTTCCGCTTTCGCCAACGGCATCGACGCCAACAATCTCATCGCCACCGGCACCATCTTCGTCTTCGTCATGGGCGTCACCTTCCTCGCCCGCACCGAAGCCACCACCAATGCCATCGACTACCCTGCCCTCGCCATGATCGCAGCTCCCGCTCTCGGCGCTATCTACTACAACAGCCACGGTTTCACCGCGGAACAAACCGCCGCCCTCGCCCTCTTTATCGCCTGGATCGCCCGTTCCTTCCTGCGAGCCCGCGTCGACGGACGTCTCGTCATCGGAAAAACCATCGGCCCCCTGCTCGCCTCCATCCCCCTGCTCGACCTCACCATTCTCGCCACCCTCAGCCTCGCCACCCATGGACACCTCGTCCTATTCGCCGTCCTCTTTGCCCTCACCACCGCCGCCCAACGCTTGATCCCCGCAACCTGAGCCCACAGTTCCAACTCAATCAAAATCAGAGCTCATCAGTGTAATTCAGTGGTTAAAAAAATTCCCGACTCACACTCTCAATGACTTTTGCTAGCATCGAACACGCCATCGCCATCCCCTACCAGCTGCGCGTCCTCTTCACCGAAAACGCCTTCGCCACCGATAACCCGCTCCTGCGCAACCTGCTCTGCTCCAAGGAATCCGGCTCCCGCCGCAAAGCCATCTTCTACCTCGACGAAGGCGTCGCTGCCGCCAATCCCCAGCTCGTCCCCCAGATCCAAGCCTACTTCCAACACCACAATGAAGACCTAAACCTGCGCGGCATCCACCTGCTCCCCGCCGGCGAACCCATCAAGAACAACACCGACTACCTCAAGGAAATCTACGCCCAGATCGAAGAGCAAAAGATCTGCCGCCACTCCTACCTCATCGCCATCGGAGGCGGAGCCCTGCTCGACACCGTCGGCTTTGCCGCCGCCACCGCCCACCGCGGCATCCGCCATATCCGCTTTCCCACTACAACCCTCGGCCAAGGCGACGCCGGAGTCGGGGTCAAAAACGGCTTCAACTTCCGCGGCAAGAAAAACTTCGTCGGCACCTTCGCCCCGCCCTTCGCCGTCGTAAACGACTTCGCCTTCCTCGACACCCTTCCCGAAAAGCACCTGCGCAACGGCTATATCGAAGCCATCAAAGTCGCCCTCATCCGCGACGCCACCTTCTTCGACTGGATCGAAAGCCAAGCCAACGCCCTCAACGCCTTCCAGCCCGCCGCCGTGCGCGAGCTCGTGCACCGCTCCGCCCAACACCACGTCACCCACATCGCCACCTCCGGCGACCCCTTCGAGATGGGCTCCGTTCGCCCCCTCGACTTCGGGCATTGGGCCGCCCACAAGCTCGAGCAACTCTCCGACTTCCGCATCTCCCACGGCGAGGCCGTCGCCATCGGCATCGCCATCGACACTCTCTACTCCCAAAAGATGGGCTACCTCGACCAAGCCAGCGTCGACCGTATCCTAAACCTCATTACCAAGCTCAAGCTCCCCACCTACGCCCCCGAGCTCGAACAAAAAACCGCCGACCAGCAAAACGCCACCCTCGCCGGACTCGAAGAATTCCGCGAACACCTCGGCGGTCTCCTCACAATAACTCTCTTAAAACAAATCGGCCAACGCTTCGAAGTCCACGAAATGGATACCGAAAAAATCCTCCAATCCATCCAAGACCTGCCGAGGTAGAAACGCGATCCCACAAACCAATTCCTTAGTGCCCCTTCGTGGGCAAAAACAAATGCAACGTCTCGCAGTCATCAACGTAGTCGGACTCACCCAAGGCCTCATCGGCCCCCACACGCCCCGTATCCAAAAACACGCTACCGCTCATAACTCCGCCTACGTCAAGCCCGCCTTCCCCGCCGTCACCTGTACCGCCCAGTCCGACTACCTCACCGGAACCACCGCATCCCAACACGGCATCGTCGCCAACGGCTGGTACAACCGCGACTACTCCGAGATCCAATTCTGGAAACAATCCAACCACCTCGTCCAGCAACCCAAGCTCTGGGAAAAGCTCCGCGACGCCAACCCCGGCTTCACAACCGCCAAGCTTTTCTGGTGGTATAACATGTATTCCAGCGCCGAATACACCATCACCCCCCGGCCCATGTATCCCGCCGACGGACGCAAAGTCTTCGACGTCTACACCCAGCCCATGGGCATGCGAGAGGAGATCAAGTCCGACCTCGGCGACTTCCCCTTCTTCACCTTCTGGGGCCCAAAAGCCGGAATCCCCTGCTCCCAATGGATCGCCAAATCCGCCCAATGGGTCGAAGAAAAACACAGCCCAGACCTCAACCTCGTCTACCTCCCCCACCTCGACTACAATCTCCAGCGCCTCGGTCCCATTCACCCCGACATCGCCCAAGACCTGCAAGAAATCGACACCGTCGTCGGCGAGCTACTCGACTTCTTCGAATCTCGAAACGTGCAAGTCGTATTGCTCTCCGAATACGGCATCACCCAAGTAGAGACCCCCATCCACATCAACCGCGCCCTGCGAGAAAAAGGCTGGATCACCGTCAAAGACGAGCTCGGCCTCGAACAACTCGACGCCGGAGCCAGCAAAGCCTTCGCCGTCGCCGACCACCAAGTCGCCCACATCTACCTCAACGATCCCCAGCTCGAACCCCAAGTCCGCGAAGCCGTGGCCGCCCTCCCCGGCGTCGCCCAGGTCCTCGACCGCCAACAGCAAGCCGACGCCGGTATCGCCCACGAGCGTAGCGGCGACCTCATCGCCGTGTCACAAGAAAACGCCTGGTTCACCTACTACTACTGGCTCGACGACGCCCTCGCCCCCGACTTCGCCCGCACCATCGACATCCACCGCAAAGCCGGCTACGACCCCGTCGAGCTCTTCATCGACCCCAAGATAAAATTTCCGCCCGCCAAGATCGCCAAGTTCCTTTTGAAGAAAAAGCTCGGCTTCCGCGCCCTGCTCGACGTCATCCCCCTCGACGCCACCCTCGTCAAAGGCTCCCACGGCACCTGCCCAAAAAACCGCTCCGACTGGCCCGTCTACATCTCCCCGCAAAACCTGCCCGACCAACTCACCTCCCCCCAAGTCCACCACCAACTCCTCGCCCACTTCCAGAGGTAGGTACCGAGCACCGCGACACTCGAGGAGCGTAGTGACGAGACACGACCTTGGTCGCGATCCATTCAACCTTCATCCTCCCACTCCCCCTTCCTCCAACTCGTAACAAAAAATCTCCTCGCTCTCCTTCGTGATCCTTCGTGTCCTTCGTGGGCAAAATGACCACGTCCACCAGCACTTCTCCTTTTCACCCAATCCGGGCCGTCGCCATCGACCTCGACGGCACCTTGCTCTCGCCCGACCACAGCATCAGCGCCGAAAACCGGGCCGCCATCGAGGCCATGCACGACGCCGGAGTGGAAATCATCCTCGCCTCCGGCCGCCACTACCAAAGCATGCTGCCCTTCGCCCGCAGCCTACCGCAAGTCCGCTACATGGTCTCCGCCCAAGGCGCCTACGCCTCCGACGTGGACAACACCCAAACCTTCTTCGAGTCGCACATGCCGACCGCCGACGCCAAGGCAGCCATCGCATTCGGCCTCGAAAACGAGCTCTCCATCGTCGCCTACGCCGCCACCGGCCTCTACTCCCTCACCCCTCCCTCCCAGTGGCTCGACTACTATACGAAGCTCGCCGGCATCACTCCCACGCCCACCACGCCGGAGGCCATCCTCGAGGAATCCATCTTCAAGATCGTCTACTTCGAGGAGAGCGAACGACTCGACTCCGTGCAAAAACACCCGTTCCTGCGCGACAGCCAGCTCTACACCGTGCGCTCCATGGACAACATCTTCGAGCAAGCCGATCCCAAGACTTCCAAAGCGTCCGCCCTCAAGCCGCTCATCGCCCACCTCGGCATCGACGCCTCCGAGTTGGCCACTTTCGGCGACGGCAACAACGACATCCCCATGTTCGAATTCTCCGGATTCTCCGCCGCCATGGACCGAGCCTGGGCCGCCCCCAAGCAAGCAGCCACCCTCGTCACCCCAGACGGTCCCCCCGAAACCTCCTTCGCCCGCGCCGTGCAAGCCATGCAGGAGCACTACCAAATATAGCGACAGTCGATCGCCCAACGCGCCTCTCCGCTCCACCGCAAGATTTCGCAAGGACCTGTTGAAATGCAGGAGCCTTTCCGGCAATCATTTGTCGGATCGTCCAACCACGCCTTGTGAATCCCCGCCTCCGAAAGCTTAGCCGCATCCTTCTTCGCTCCCTCGCTGCCCTATTCCTAATCCTACTGCTGGGAGCGCTCGCCGCATGGGGACTGCGAGCCCGCATCGCCACCGCTCTCGCCAAAGACTACCTGCAAGAACAAGGCATCGAGGAACCGCAGTTCACCATCAGCCAACTGCAAACCGATTCCCTCACCATCGAATCCATCGCCCTGCGCCACCCGCAGGCAACACTCGCCGCCGATCGCCTCCAGCTCACCTTCACCCTCTCCGAGCTGCTCAACTCCTACCGCATCGGCTCCGCCACCCTGCAAAACCTGACCCTCAGCCTCGACGCGTCGCAGCTCCCCGCCGACAACTCCCAACCTGCCCCCGAACCGCTTTCTCTCGAAAAAGTATTCCAGCTCCTCGACCCGAGCCCCTTCCTCCCCCTTCCCTTCGACCGTATCCAGATAGCGGATTCGACGCTCAACCTAAAAACACCAGAGGAAACGCTCACCTTCCCCTTCGAGATCGAAGCGGCTGCTGACTCAGCGGATTCCCTGCAAATCGCAACCACCCTGCAGCATGCCTCCCACACGCTCGAACTCGAGGCCACCCTCGCCGATCCTGCCCGCACCCGCCTCCAAGCCCATCTCCAGGTCGACGCCCCCGTCGCCTTCCTCGATCGCTACCTGCCGCATTGGAAAAGCGATCTCCCCGACCTGCACCAACTCTCCCTCTCCTCCCTCGAGCTACAAGCCACCCTAAGCAAACCGCTCGACAGCCCCGCTCAGCTCGAAGCCACCCTCCGGCTCCACTCCCTCGCTGCAAACTACGAGGAAGCAACCGCCTCCTTCCCCCTCCTCACGCTCGAAACGCTTTTCTTCGATTTCAACGAGATCCCGCTCCACATCACCGCGACGCCTCAATCCATCCTACGCGACACCCTCGCCGTCCTCCCGGAACAAACCCTCGACCTGGACATCACGCTCTCAAACCTGAACGTATTCGAAATCCAAACACGCAGCCCGATCAGCTGGACCTACGACTCCGGCTACCTTTCCGCCGCCAGTAACTTCCAACTCAGCTACCAACTCGAAAACACCCTCCGCCCCCTGCAAGGCCAAATAGAGACCCTGCGCCTCCAGCTAGACGACCAAGAGCTCGCCCCCTTCTCCCTTACCGCCAGCGGCACGACCGATCAACTGAACTTCCAAACCAGCCCACTCTCTCTCGCAAACGCCAGCCCCGCCACCCTCGAGGGCGTCACTGGCACCCTCAACATCCCCGAAGCTCCGGCGGAGCCCATCGTGCTGGCCCTCACCGGCACGCTCCATCCCGCCCCTCTCGCCCTCAACGGCGAAGAAGCCTTCCTTCCGCAAGCTGCCCTCCAACTCGAAAGCCTTATCTTCGAGACCGGCACCGAAACCAAGCTTTCCCTCGCTTCCCTGCAGTCAGATCCCCTCACCCAACTCCCCGGCATCGCCCGGCTCGCGGGCGACCTCAAGCTCGACCTTTTCCTCGAGCAACCCAGCGACTCCGACCTCGCTTCCGGCAACGTCAAGCTCGACGCATCCAATATCTCGATACAATCGGAGCAGCTAAACGGCGACGGAATCGCCATACAAAGCGAACTCAGCTTCCAGCAATGGGACACCAATGAGCTCTCCAATATCGATCTCACAAACGAAGCCGCCCTCTATTCACTCCTCCGTCGCACCCAAGCCAGCCTCGACTGGCAGGCCAACAAGCTCTCCAGCCCTCCCTTCTCCGCCCAATGGTCCGGCGGCAGCCTAGCCCTCGCCCCTCAAGACGAACAGCTGAAGATCTCCACCAGTTTCGGAGCAGGCATCCTCCGCTACGACAAGCTCCGCCTCGACCAAGTCTACATCGAAAACGAACACCGCGGCACCCTCGCCCAGCTTGGCGGCACCGCCTCCTTCTCCGCCATGCTCGAAGGCGTCACCCTGCAAGCGGATTCCCAGCACCAAATCGATTCGCCGCTTTCCGAGCTGTCGTTGTCGGGCAACTACACGCTCTCCCCCTTCCAACTCGTTCACTCCGACTTGCCCGCCCGCTTCCTGCCCGAGCTAGCAGGCCTTTCCCTTTCTGCCGCCCTGCAAGCCGAGGGCGACTTTCAAGCCAACGCCCAAGACGCCGACGCCAGCCTCTCCCTCACGCTACGCGACGGAGCCATCGCCTACCCCGCCTCCCAAGTGAACGCCCGCGGGCTCGAGCTCGACCTCCACCTCGCCTCTCTCGCCCAGCTCGACAGCGGCCCGCTCAGCTCCCGCCTCCGCATCGAAGACATCGAAGCCGGCGACCTGAAATCCCTCCAAGCCGAAAGCCAGTTCTCCTTCCAAAACGGCACCCAACTTGCCGTCGACTTCGCCACCGTCTCCCTTTTCGGCGGGCAAGCCCAGCTCCGCTCCGCCCAAATCCCCATCGATGGTTCCGACTTCCAAAGCACCCTCGACCTCGAAAACTTCGACCTCGACCAAATCGCCCGCTACATCGACTTCTTCGACGGCCGCATGCAAGGCAAGGTCAGCGGACACCTGCCCTTCCGCCTTAGGGACGGCGCCTTCGAGCTGCTGCGCGGCGACCTCCGCCTGCCCGACGGAGCCCCCGCCTCCCTCCGCTACAACACCCAAGGGCTGCTCACCCAAGACGCCAACGCCATGCCGGGAACCAAGCCCACCCTATCCGACCGCATCCTCAAATTCCTCAAAATCAACCCCGAAAAAACCGCCGAACAAGCCATCGGCAACATCACCATCACCGAGTTCTACGCCGACCTCTTCCCCGAAAACGAACCCGAGACTCCCATAAAAATCCGCATCGGCGGCACCGCCCATACCGACCTCGGCGACGTCCCCGTCGTCATCAACACCCAACTGCACGGCTCCCTCACCGAACTCTACAACTTCGTCATCCGCCTCAATTCCCTCTGAATTTTGGAGCGTGCGCCGCCGTCTATTCTCCTGCAAGCTACACACTTTCCGAAACAAGACACAGTTCACACGGTCAAACCAACACTACGCCAACCCTATCCAGTCTCGTGAAAAAAAGCATCGTCCTCACTTCACTCGCGCTCGTAGCGCTCGCCAGCAGCGGCTGCATAAACGTGCGCACCCACAGCAGCTTCGACCCCATTTACATGAACCTCACCATCGACCTCCGCGTTAAACTCCAAAAGGAGCTCGCCGACGTCTTCGGCGATATCGACGCCGCCTCCGCGACCGTAAACGAAACCGAATAACGACCCCCAACCCATTTTTCTACGACTATGAAAACCGTTTCATTCCTTCGCATCCTTCCCCTTTTCGCGTTGCTCTGCGCCCTGCTGCCCAGTTTCGCTTCCGCCCAATCCGCAGACGAAGAAGCGATCAAGCAACGCCTCATCGACCGCGTCGCCAGCATTGACGCCCTCAAGCTCGCCGGTAAAGTCGGCGAAAACAACGCCGGCCTGCTGGAGCAACGCGCCATGCTCAAGCCAGATGAAACCAAGCTCATGAACGCAGAAAACGCCGACCGCCGCGCCCTCTACACGCTAGTAGGACAACGCCTCGGCCTTACCGCCACCGTCGTCGGCCAAGGCCGCGCCGAAGAACTCCGCAAAAAATCGGCATCCGGAGTCTGGATACAAGCCCCCGACGGCTCCTGGTCGAAAAAAGCCTGACGCCCGCCTGGAGGGACGACTTCCACGTCGTCCGCATTGCAAATTCCCCTCGCTACGGACTCCGGTTGAAGCTCAGTGATACGACTCAGCCTCGATCCTCACCGTAGCTGCCTTCAGCCCCTCGCCTTCCGCCTTCAAAACAATCGACCCTGCTTCCCCCGTGCTCTGCACGATGATCTGAGCAATTCCGTTGAAAGCCTTGCGGCGATACTGCTCCGCAGGCGATTCGAGGGCGATCAGAGCGGGCGAAAGCATGGCCACATCCTCGCGATCCCCCCAATCGTCGAAATGATCCGCCTTCATTCGCAATACGTTGCCTTCTGGCTTCAGGCCCAGCTCCGCTAGCGGCGTCCTCCTCGCCAGCATCTCCAGCGGCAAGGCCTTACCGTTCAGGCTAAGCTCCAAATTCTTGCCAATCCCATTGAGCAGCAAGAAGGCCGAACCACCCTCCGCCACTTCCGGCGCGTCGAAACGCGCCTCGAAACTCAAGGGCTTGTCCGTCTCCCACGCAGCAGGCGCCTGCCAATCCTTACCGAGCTGGATCGATCCATAGCTCCCATGAAACTGGTCCGCCTCGTGAGAAGAAGGATTCCCGTTGCCCACGCCAATGATCTTACCCGGGCCTGAAATGCTGAACCACGCTTGATCATCCGCAGTGGGCACCACATCGCCCCGCTCGTCCACAACGCGTAAGGTAACGACGGATACATCTGCACCATCCGCTGCGATCACGCCACGGTCAGCCTCCAGTTGGAACGCCGCCGACTCGCCAGTCGTGCGTACCCGTTTCTCCATGGCCAGCGCTCCATCCTTGTATCCATGAGCCAGCAGCTCGCCGGGCTGGTATTCCACCTGCCAAGCGAGGTGCTCATTGAGCGGCATCGCTTTGCGACCTTGCGAAACACCATTCACGAAAAGCTCCACCTCATCAAAGTTCGAGTGGGCCCGCACTTCGATCGTTTCGCCCTCCTTGCCGGGCCAATTCCAATGCGGGAAGACGTGCAACACAGGTTCATCCGTCCACCAAGACTTCAAGTAATAATAGCCGTCTTTTGGAAATCCGCATGTATCCAGAATTCCAAACTGAGACAACACCGCTGGCCAACCGTATGGCGTCGGCTCCCCGCGATAGTCGAAGCCGGTCCAGAAAAACACGCCTGCCGTGTAATCGCGCTCCGCATAGAAGCGCCAGCCGCGTTCCGCATTGCCACCAGAGGATCCATCTTCCCTCGGATGCTGGTGGGCCAAAGCGGCGTTCTCGAAATAGATGCCCCGCGTTTGCTGCGTAGTGGTTTCTTCAGTACCGAGGATGATTTGCTCCGGGAACTCGCGGTGCTGCTTGTCTACGTCGCCATGTCGAATGTAGTTAACCCCAAAGGCTTCGATGGTCGTCGAAATACCACCCCAACCGCCGCTGACCGCCGCCGTAACGCGACGCGTCGGATCGAGCCGATGAGCGAAGTCCTGCATGCGCTTGGCGATACGGGCGCCTGAAATGTTTCCTTCGATGCCCCACTCTTCGTTCCCCACCGACCACATGATGATACTTGGATGGTTGCGTCCACGTACGATCAAGTGCTCGAGCTGGTCGAAGTGGTAGTCGTTGATTCCCATCAAACGCGTCTCGTCGATCACCAGCATCCCCAAACGGTCGCACGCTTCCAACAGCGCTGGCGAAGCGTGGTGATGAGAAACTCGATACGCGTTCATGCCCATCTCCTTGAGCTTGCGAATGCGATATTCTTGCATCGCATCCGGCAAGGCCGCGCCGATGCCCGCGTGGTCGTGGTGATTGTTCGAGCCCTTGAGCTTCACCGAGCGGCCGTTTAGAAAGAAGCCTTCATTCGGGTCGAAACGGATTTCCCTCACGCCGAACGAAGTCCGGTATTCATCGAGCACTGTGCCCTCACCCGACAGAACGAACGTACGCATCTCGTAAAGGTAAGGCGTATCCAAATCCCAAACACGTGCATCCACAATACGAAGAGCTTGGTCGAGTTCCTCCACCTGACCCGCTGAAATTACCAGCGACGCCGCATCCGCTTTGGCCACCACGTTTCCGTTTTCATCGACGATCTCCTGCGACACGCGAACTGCAGCGGGAGTGTCCCCATCGTTTTTCACCTTCGTCGAGATGGAAACCGCCGCGTCTTCCCCTTCCATCGCTGTTCGCACAAAGGTTCCATAGCGGGCCACATGTACCGGATCGGTCTTCAGCAAATAAACATGGCGATAGATTCCCGCCCCTTCGTAGTACCAGCCCTCCTCCATGGAGGCGTCCGCCCGCACCGCGATCACGTTGCGTCCTCCGAAGTCCAAGTACTCCGTGATGTCGTAGCTCTGGGAGACGAAACCGCTCGGCTCCTGCCCCACGAAAAATCCGTTCACGAAAACCGCGGCGTCCCGGTAAATTCCATCGAATTCGATCCGTATCCGTTTTCCCAAGTCATCCGCTGCGATGTCGATCTCCCGACGATACCAGCCCGCGCTGCTCTCTGGAAATCCGGGACCGATCGCCTTGAAGCCATGGCTGTAGCTCGCCTTCGCATCGAAGCCAGCCTCCGCAGCCCAATCGTGCGGCAAATCCACCACCCGCCAGGCCCGGTCGTCAAAGGTCGCCGACGCCGCTCCGTCTCCAAAGCCCGTTTTGGCGAGGTAGGAAAAATAGCCCAAGCCATGGCCAAAGTCTTTTTGCTTATCGGTGGCATGACCCAAAGCGAAGCGCCAGCCATCGTTGATTCGCTCCCGCGAACGACCGGAGGCCTGCGAGGCGTTGAAGGTAGACAGCGCGACCGCCACGATCGCCAGGAGGGTAGGGAATTTTTGGAAGCTCATAAAACAAGTAGACTGCCAACAGCTAAACCGAAGCTACGGATAAGGCCAACTCCCCTGCTGGGTGATCTGCCCTCTTATATGAGAATGAAAGCCAACCTGGAGCCCCGCCCCTCTCATCGAGCCGCCTCTGTCCCCCCAAAAGCAATCCTTGCCCAGCGACAACGGATCCCCTAAAGGCTCTCTCCAATGAAGATCGTTATCGTTGGAGCCGGCGAAGTCGGCACCCATTTGAGCGAAACCCTGAGCATCGCCGACCACGACGTCACCGTGATCGAGCGCGACGACACGCTCGCCAATACCCTTTCCGAAACGGTGGATGTGCGGGTGGTCAAGGGCAACGGAGCCTCCGCAGGCACTCTCCTCAAAGCAGGGGCCAACAAATGCGACTTCTTCCTCGCCATGACCAGCAGCGACGAGACCAACCTCGTTTCCGCCTCCTTGGCCAAAGCCCTCGGCGCCACCAAAACCTTCGCTCGAGCCCACGACGCCACCTACCGCGACAACTCGCTCATCAACCATCAGCGCCACTTCGGCATCGACCACTTGGTCAACCCGGAGGCCCTCGCCGCGGTCGAGCTGGCCAAGCGCATCCGCAATCCCGGCCGCGTCGCCGTCGAAGACTTCGGACGCGGCCAAATCGAGGTAAAGTCCATCGAAATCCAGCCGGGCGCCAAGGTTTGCAACGTCCCGCTCAAGGATCTGAAACTGCCCGGCAACATCCGCATCGGCCTCATCCAACGGGGAGAGAGCAACATCGTCGCCAACGCCAATACCACCCTCACGGTGGGCGACCAGGTGACCGTCTTCGGGCATCCCGATTCCCTCTTCGAGACCAAGGCCCTCTTCGATCCCTCCTCCAAAGGATCAGCCAAGATCACCGTCACCATCCTCAGCGGCACCGAGATCGCTATCTCCCTCGCCCGACTCCTCTCCAACCCGCGCTTCAAGATCCGCATCATCGAGAAGGACCTCAAGCTCTGCCACACCCTCGCCGAGCGGTTGCCCAGCGTAACCATGATCCACGGCGACGGAACCTCCCTGCGCGTGCTGGAGGAAGAGGAAGTCGGCCACTCCGACTTTTTCGTAGCCTGCCGCAAAGACGACGAGGACAACATCATGACTTGCCTCCAAGCCTTCAAGCTAGGAGCCAAGCACACCATGCTCGCCATCAACCGAGCGGACTACATCGAAATCCTCGAGAAGCTGAACACCAACCTCGGCGTCGAGCTCGCCGTCTCCCCACGCATCGCCGCCACCAACGAAGTCCTGCGCTACATCGGCAAGAAGCCCTTTATCGAGCTCGAGGACCAAGTTCGCCAAGAAGCCGACAACAACGTGATCATCGAGCTCGATATCGCGGAAAAGTCGGAGGTCGTCGACAAGCGGATTAGGGACATCAAGTGGCCCGCCGAGTGCGTGATCGTCGGCCACGAGCACAACTACATGCCCAAAACCCCGACCGGGGACGACATCTTGCAGGCAGGCGACTCCATCATCGCCATCATCTGCAAAGGCCGCATCAAAGAGCTGCTCAAGCTCACGAAGTAAGCCGCGGCATGCGCATCCTCTCCTCTGACATGCCTACCGGTTTCAATCCTCATTTCCCAGCCCTCACTCCTCAAAAGTGAACTTCCCTCTCGTATCGAAACTTCTCGGCGTCGTGATGCTCATCCTCGCGATCGCCTTCGCGGTATGCCTCGCCACCGCATTCTGGCTCGATTCTCCGCAGCAGCTGGAGCTCACCATCCGAGCCTTCGTGGCATCCGTGGGGATTTCCCTCTTCGCCGCCGCCCTCTTCTTCTGGGTCGGTCGCAGCCACACCAAAAAGTTCTTTCGCAAGGAGGCCCTCTGCACCATCGGCCTAGCATGGTTGCTCGCAAGCCTCATCGGAGCCGTTCCCTACGTCATGGTGCTTCCTGACGCCGACATGGCGGACGCCATCTTTGAGAGCAGCTCCGGACTGACCACCACTGGAGCCTCCGTATTCGGCGACCTGGAGAGATTCCCTCCGAGCCTGATGTTCTGGCGCTGCCTGAGCCAGTGGGTGGGGGGCATGGGGGTCGTAGTCTTCTTCGTAGCCGTGCTCGGCTTCATCGGAGTCGGAGCGAAAATGCTCTACGCCAACGAAGCCTCCGGCACCGTCAGCGAATTCGAAGAAAGCCGCATCCAGTCAACGGTCGCCAAGCTCGTCTGGGTCTACGTTGGCCTTTCCGCCGCATGCTGCCTCGCCTACTGGGGCGCCGACATGCCTTGGTTCGACGCCATCTGCCACACCTTCACCACCGTGTCTACCGCCGGTTTCAGCACCCGCTCCACGAGCTTCGCCGCCTTCGATAGCCCCACCATCGAGTGGATATCGATCATTTTTATGACCCTGGCTGGCCTGAACTTCATTCTGATCCTACGCATCTGCATGGGCCGCTTCCGCTTCGTCCTGCGCAACACGGAGTTCGCGGCCTACATCACCATCCTCGTGATCGCCTGCGTGCTGGTGAGCGCCTTCCTCCGATTCGACGGGACCGGCTGGTCCACCGAACACGCCATCCGCGCCGGGACCTTCCAAGTCGTTTCCATCATGACGACTACCGGATTCGCCACCGAAGACTTCACTCAGTGGACTTCATTGCCCCAAATGATGCTGCTCTTCCTTATGCTAGTGGGCGGCTGCACGGGCTCCACCGCCGGCGGCATCAAGATTTCCCGGCTCGTAATCGCCGTGCGCCAGTCCATTCTCACCATCGAGCGATCCTTCCGTACGCGAGTCGTCCGTCAGATTAGGGTCAACGGACAAACCCTCAGCTCGCAATCGATCAGCGACGTGAATTCCTACCTGGTGCTCATCGCCAGCGTCATCTGCGGTTCCATCCTCCTTGTCTCCGTCTTCGAAACCAGCCACGCGATCGATACCAACCTCAGCATCGTTTTCGCCTGCCTCTTCAACGTCGGCCCCGGCATCGCAGAGGTCGGCCCTACGGAGAACTTCGGCTTCCTGCACTACCACACCAAGCTCTTCCTCTCCCTGCTGATGGTTATGGGACGCCTCGAACTCTACGCCATCCTCGCCCTTTTCGCCCCGCCGCTCTGGAAGCGCTTCTCCTGAACGACAAGTCAACTCCAAGTCCGCCTGCGAGCTAACTTTTCAATGACTTACCAAACTCGCACATGATCTTGAAAATTCCGCTGTCATGACTTTTCAAACGGGCCAAGTCCGACGAGCTGCCGTTGCTCAAATCACAATAGCCAGTAAAACGAGATAGCATCTTGGCGTTGGGAGTCGGGAACCCCATGGTCCATTGAGGGAAATGCCGACTCTTTATCCGAGACGTCTTTACGAGTCGCAGCTCACCGTGCCGCGGATCCCGCATGATGCGCTTGTAAGTAGCCTCTACCTTATCCTCCGGACCCTCCAACATCTGAAAGAACATACCTTTAACGTACGTGAGCATGCCGGATATACCGTCGCGGCTGTTGTTGAACCTTGATTTCTGCAACAAGGCACGCAGCTCCGCCTCGTCAAATGGCCTTGTGGCACGGCTCGTATAAACGAGGCAGCTGAGATTCTGTTGATTAACGATTTCTAGAAGATTGCCCATAACGTTCATACATCGTTCAGCACATCCAAAACTGAAGCTCTCTACTCATTTTTTTGAACAAAACAATTTCAACATTTATATCCTTCGCTTCATTAGTGGTTCACATAATACAAAACATTCCGGTTGTGCACCCATTTTGGGCACAAAAAAACGCGCTCCCTTGCGGGAACGCGTTCTGGAAAGTCTTGGCGTATCAGCAGGCGGACTACTCGTCGCCGTCGTCACCGATCGCTTCTACGGGACAGCCTTCGAGCGCTTCCATGCAGAGGTCGATGCCATCCTGGTCTTCCGGCTGCTTGTAGACGAAGGAGTAGGCCTCGTCGTCGTTGCGGGTAAAGAAGTCTGGGGCGGTTTCACGGCAGAGGTCGCAGTCGATGCACTGCTCATCTACGTAAAACTTGCCGGCTGCGTTGTCTGACCACTTATCGGATTTGTCTGCCATATCTGCGTTTAAACCTAAATTTCCCCCGCCCTGTCAAGATACGAGCGCTAACGATCCAACCAGCTAAGCACCCCCTTGGCAGTACGCTCCACCGCCCCGCGGCTCCCGGCATGCCAAGCCAATCCTCCGGCGCTCATTTTAGCTCGCGCTTCCAGGTCTTGGCTTAGGCTTACAATCGTCTGGATGGCCTCGCCCTCGTCCCTCACTTCCCGGGCCGCCCCGCGCTGCAGCAGCCCCTCCCGGATGCTGCGGAAGTTGGACATACCCGTACCAAAAACCATAGGTTTTCCCAATACGCCGCACTCCACCGGCGTTTGCCCCTCAGTATGAGGCGGCAAGGACTTGCCCACGAAAGCCAAGTCGGACAACTGGGTGAGAGCTCTCAACTCCCCATGCGTATCGGCCACCAGAATATCGAGTTCATCCTCCGGCGCTCCACGGCTCTTGAAATGAAAACGAAGGTCGCTGGCGCGCTGGCGCAGCATGGCTTCGATCTCGTGACGACGCTCCGCGTGGCGCGGCACGATCAATAGACGCGCCTTGGAATCGCGCTCGCGAATCGCCCGCAAGGCATCGACCAGCATCTCTTCCTCCCCGGGCCAGGTGGACGAGCCCAAAAGCAAGAACCCATCGCTCAAGCCCATCTCCGCCCGCATCGAGGCGCAGGTGACCGCGTCGAGGATGGGCTCGATGGTCACGTCCACCTTGATGTTCCCCGTCGTCGTCACCCGATCCTCTGGAGCCCCGAGGGCGAGGTAACGCTCTCGATCCAAGTCCGAACAAGCGAAAACTTGGCTTGTATTCGAAAGTACAGTACGAAAAAAGCCACGCAACTTCATGGCTCGCTTGAAGGAGCGATCCGAGAGGCGGCCATTGACCAGAAGAAATGGCACCCCTCGCTTCACGGCTTGATGCGTGTGCTCTGGCCAGAGCTCCGTCTCCGCGCAGATAGCCAAATCTGGATCAATCTGATCCCAAACGCAGGAGCTGAACGGACAAAAGTCGATCGGGAAGTAAGAGATCCCCACCGCTAACTCGCTGTATTTTTCCAGCGCCAAGGCGTAGCCGGTACTCGTCGTAACCGTAAGATAAATCTCGATACGCTCGTCAGCGGCCAAAGCCTTCAGCAAGGGCTCGATCGCCAGCATCTCCCCTAGGCTCACCGCCTGTATCCAAATGCGCTTGGAACCGGCTTTCTTTTGCGGGACCTGTAAACCGAGACCAAAACGCGTTCCAAAGCGCTCCCGATACCCGCCCCGCTTGCGGATATGCAGCAGATACCCCGGCAAGGTCAGCAGCCAAAGCGGCAGAAAAAGGACTCTATAAATCCAAATAAACACCCGCCCTCAAAACCAAGTCTACCGACGCAAGGCAAGCCTCCCTCTCGCCATAATCACAATCCGAACCACTGCCGCCACCTCTCGCCCGCCCCAGCTTTCCAGCCCTGTCCGGGGCCCCTTCACCCCCAGAAGCCCTCATTGACAAGCCACCCCTCGAACCTATTCTGCGCCTTTCTAAATCAAGATGGATCACCTTCACGCATACTGGAGAATGGAATACGTGAAGCAGGAAAAGACACCTGCTCAACGGCGCCCCTTTGTCGACTTGCCCAAGATGGACAACGACAAGGAAACCCTGATCCTCTCTCGCGAGGAGCACAGCTTCATCCTCATGAACCGCTACCCCTACAACGCCGGGCACCTACTGATTCTCCCTTACCGAGAAGTGCCTGACCTAGAGGATCTTAGCGACGAGGAGCTGCTCTGCTTCACCAAGACCACCCTCAAGGCCAAGAACCTGCTAGCCAAGGCCCTCAATCCCAACGGCTTCAATATCGGAATCAACCTCGGCGAGGCTGCCGGAGCCGGAGTGCCCAAGCACCTGCACCAACACGTCGTCCCCCGCTGGAGCGGCGACACCAACTTCATGCCGGTCCTCGGTTCTACACGAGTCCTCCCCCAGTCGCTGGAAGCCATGTGGGAGCACCTCAAGGAAGTGCTGAAGAAAGAGTTCTAGACGGAAGCGCCCTGCCCGACGCCTCCAAAAACTCACTCCTCGTCACTCACTATTTGAAATGCCCAACCGCAAGATTCACTTCCAAAGCCCGCGACAGCTGAGCGAGCTCTACTGCGGCGACCAGGACAACCTGGATTTGCTGGAGTCCACCTTCCACGCCACCGTCGTCTCTCGCGACAACTGGGTCCAAATCGACGCCGTCAAGGAGTCCTCTATCGACGCCGTAGCCGACGTTTTCGAGCTGCTGCTGGAAGGGCGCGAGCAAGGGCTATCCGTCAAGAAGGCAGACTTCCAGAAGACCGTAGCCGGCGTCTCCGCAGGCAAGCAAGACGAGCTGCGCTCCCTTTTCGAACGTGGCACCGTCATCAAGACCAAACGCAAGAGCATCGTTCCCAAGACCTTAGGCCAAAAGCAATACCTGAGGTCCGTTTTTGAAAACGACATCGTATTCGGCATAGGACCTGCAGGTACGGGTAAAACGTATCTCGCTATGGCCGCCGCCGTCTCCCTGCTCATCGAAGGCAAAGTCGAACGCATCGTCCTCAGCCGCCCCGCGGTCGAGGCGGGCGAGACCTTGGGCTTCCTCCCCGGAGACCTCCAGGAAAAGATCCTGCCCTACCTTCGCCCGCTCTACGATGCCCTCAACGACATGCTCAGCCCGTCCGACATCGAAAAGCTCACCGAACGCGGCATCATCGAAATCGCCCCGCTCGCCTACATGCGCGGCCGTACCCTAAGCAATTCCTTCGTAATTCTCGACGAAGCCCAGAACACCACCTCCGAGCAAATGATGATGTTTCTTACCCGCCTGGGCGAAGGCAGCCGCATGGTCATTACAGGCGACCTCACTCAGGTCGATATTCCTAAGCATCGCTCCTCCGGTCTCCTCGAGGTCAAAAACATACTCAAAGGCTTGAAAGGCATAAACTTCCACTTTTTCGAAGCAGGCGACGTCGTGCGCCACCACCTGGTGCAGAAGATCATCCAAGCCTACGATCGCTACCGCGACACGCACCAGTGAGGGGGGCAAAGCTTGCCCGAATTTGAATCATTTGATCACTAGAGAGTCTCTCATCGTATGCCCGTTTCCGAGCAACTAAAGGCATGGTTCCAGAAGACGTTCCCCAAGAAGAGGAAACGGCGCACTGAGACGCCTTCGACCCTGCCTCGTTTCCTTGAGGAAAGCTCCCTCGTGGGCGCCTTGGTCTTTCTGACGACCGTGGCCCTCATCGTGGTGACCAGCTTCGTCGGCATCAAGCCCAGCGGATTCCAAATCCTGCCCAACCAGGTCGCGTCCATCCGCATCGTCGCAGCGGACTCCTTCTCCTACAGCTCGCCCATCCTGACCGAGCGCCGACGCCAGCAACTGCTCAAGGAGGCCCCCCACGTCTACCGCATAGACATGGCGCCCTACAACGCCTTCAAGACGCACGTTAAGCAGCTCGTGAGAGACATCGCGGCGTTCCGCGAAATCAAGGACGACCTGATTGTCGGCCAAGCGAAAAACCGCATCGCGGCCATCACCAGCGACTTCAACGCCAAGGGAAACTACCGCCTCACCCCCGAGAGCCTGTCCCAAATCGTCGAAAACACCGACCAAAAGACCTTCGAAAACCTCATCGAGACCGGACTGATCAGCATTGAGGAAAGCTTCAAGCTCGGCATCTACGACGAAAACGATCCCACCTTCAAGTTCAGCAAGGGGGCCGTCGCCATCTTCCACATCGCCAATCAAGACAGCAACATTGGGCAAAAGCGGGTCGAATCCATCGAGGACGCCCTGCGCTCCGTGCGCATCAATTTGCGCGCCTCCAACGTCCAACCGCAGACGGCCGACGCCGTCATCCGCATTTTCCGCGACGCCATCAAGCCCAACCTCCGCAAAAGCGAGGCCGAGATGGAAATCCGCCGGCAGGAACTGCTGGCTTCCCTGAAGCCGGTCATCGTCAACGTGCAAGAGGGCGCCTCCATCATCGAGCCGGGGCAACCGGTCACCCAGGAGCAACACGAACAGCTCAAGGAATACCAACGCCATATCGCCGACAAGAACGCGGGGACCGTAGACAACCAGCTCATGGGCCGCATCCTCCTGGTGCTCGCCATGGTGATCGCCGCCACCTTCTACATCCGCCTCGAGCACCGGCGCACTTTCCAGTCAAACGGACGACTCGCCCTCCTCTCCTTGGTCGTTTTCGTGAACCTGCTGCTGGTGCGCACCTGCTTCGAGCTCGGAAACATCGAAACCTTCCTCTACGACAACCAGCTCTCGGCCATCCTGCCCTACATCACGCCGACCGTGCTCGCGCCCATGCTGGTCGCCATCCTTATCGGCACCGGCCCCGGCCTGCTCATGGCCCTCATGATCAGCCTTTTCACCGCGGTCATGTTCGGTAACCGACTCGACCTGCTGGTCATGTCTTTCCTCGCCTCCACCGTGGCCATCTACGTTTCCCGCAACCTGCGCAAGCGCGGGCGCGTGGTCACCGCCGGCTTCTTCGCCGGAGCCAGCGTCGCCGCCTTCACCCTGCTTTTCAACTGGGTGGACGGCATGCCTTGGTCCACCTTGATCTACCAAATGGTAGGCGGCCTAGCCACCGGCCTCGTCGAAGGCGTCGTAGTGGTCGGCGTGCTCCCCATCCTAGAAGGGCTCTTCAAGCGTACCACGGACATTACCTTGCTGGAGCTCTCCGACTACAATCACCCCTTGCTGCGCCGCATGCAACTGGAGGCCCCCGGCACCTGGCACCACTCCCTCATGGTCGCCAACCTCGCCGAAAACGCTTCCAACGCCATCGAAGCAAACGGACTGCTCGCCCGCGTAGCCTGCATGTTCCACGATATCGGAAAGCTCGTAAAACCGGAGTATTTCACCGAAAACCAGCTCGACGGATATAACCCGCACAACGAAAAGACTCCCTCCTTCTCCGCCCTCGTCATCAAGTCCCACGTCAAGGAAGGCGTCGACCTCGGTCTTACCTACAAGCTGCCGCGGCCCATCATCGACGTAATCCGCCAACACCACGGCACCAACCTGATCCGCTTCTTTCACCATAAGGCGAAACAGCAGGCCGAAGACCCTTCGCACGTGCAGGAGTCGACCTATCGCTACGACGGTCCCAAGCCACAGTTCAAGGAAAGCGCCGTCATCCTCCTAGCCGACTCCGTTGAAGCCGCTTCCCGCTCTCTCGCCAAGGTGACTCCCCAGAACGTGGAGGAACTGGTCGACCGTATTTTTGCCGCAAACATCGAGGACGGGCAGTTGAATAACTGCCCTATCACTATCGCCGAAGTTGCCAAGGTCCGCGAATCGTTCATCTTCACCTTGCTCAATTCGCTCCACACCCGCATCGCCTACCCCGGACAAGCGAGCGGCGAAAAAGCTTCCAAGAAAACCTCGACCAAGTCGGATGACCGAAAAACAGAACGCGCCAGCGCGAGTACAAGTAAATAGTCTGTGCCCAAGACTCGAATACGAAGAGTCCGAAATAGAACGCCTCATCAACGTCCTCGATAAAGCAGGAGCATTCGACGCCCCTCCCGGCGAACTGTCTATCGCCTTCGTCGAAAAAGACTACATCGCCCAACTGCACGACCAGTTCATGGGCGACCCCTCGCCCACGGACGTCATCACCTTTCCGCCCGATCCCGACACCGACCAAGCAGGCGAGATAATCGTCTGCCCCCAAGTCGCCCGCGAATTCGCGAAAAAGGAAAACCTCTCTTTCAGCGACGAACTCTCCCTCTACCTCATCCATGGCTACCTGCACCTCTGCGGCTTCGACGACATCGACGACGCAGACCGCGCCCTCATGCGCCGCGCCGAGCAACAAGCCCTCGAAGTTGTCCGCAAAGCCAAAGCCATGCCTTCCTTCAATCTCGCTCCCTAAAGATTAACCTCCCACCGGTAAGGCTCAGTAGTAGAGCCCGAAGTTCAGATTGATCCGCTGCTGCCAATCGTCGAACGGATTTCTCCCCATGCGTTGCCCGTAAGGAACCTCTCCTCCCACAAATTCGTTTCCATTGGAGAAGACCCAGTCCAAATAAACATACCACGGGCCGCGGGCGAAGGCCGTTCCAAAGGTAACGAACTCGCTGTCGTTTAGCCCATCGTCAGGCTTAACGACCGAGCTGTATTCAAAATACGGGCGCAGCGAATCGAGCCATTCCAGGTTCTGAGTATCGACAAGATAACTCACCGATACGGCAGGTACATAGGCCCGAGCGGCCGTCTCGACTGGAAAATCATAAGCGCCGAAAGTCGTGACGTCACCCACCCCGTCCAGCTCGTAGTAACTCAACTGAGTACCCAACTTCCAGTTCCCGATATCGGTGACCGCATGAGCAGATGCAGCCCAATGGCTACCGTCTTCCAAGCCTCCCATTCCATCGAGCTCGCCCAATTGTAGCGACACGCCATAGGTACCAGACATACCCTCGTTTGACTCCCACGCACGCAGAGCCCTGAAGTTAACTTGGTTGCGCTCCTCGAAGCCAACTCCCCCCTCCGCGACGACATCATAGGAATAGCGAGCGCTCCGTCGGGTCGCTCCCCGCCAATTTCCTTCTGCTCGAGCGAAATAAGCGAAGTCGTAAGTCCAGTCTCCGCGCCGCGTGTGATACTTGACGCCGAGATCCATATCGTCGGCCAAGCCAACATAATAATGCTGGTCGAAAAACCAACTTTGAGAAACGCCATACGGGCCAGCGCCAAACGGCGCCCGCGTCATGCCCACTTCGATATGGCTCGTGTCGTCGGTGCGATACCCCAGCCAGCCGGTATGCAAAAAATTGTATCCGCTGTAGAAGCGATACTCTCCCTTCGCCAGCCACGGCCCGTTCTCATAGTCTACGTTGAAGCGAAACGTATCCAGCTCAGCGACACCTCCGTGCCCTCCACGCGAGGGAGCATCGCCCCCGCCAGGGTAATCTCCTAAAACGAAGTTTACCCGAACCGCTCCGCCGATCTGCAGCACACCTCCGCTCGCATCTTCGACTGTTATCCCGCTCCCTAATCCTTCGGTTCCCGAAGAATCCTCAGCCGCTCGCTCATCCACAGCCGCTAGAGCAGCCTTCGCTTCCGCTAGTTCAGTTTCCAATTGAGCGATCCGCTGCTCCAGCTCAACACGGGATTGAGCGCTTGATGTCGCATGCAATGCGACAACCACGCAACCCAGTATCAGCTTTCTCGATACCGTACAAAAACCCTTAACTCTCATAATGACTTCTCCTTTGCGGGCTAGCGAATCGCCTCCATGAAATTCAAGTGACGCTCATACTGGTCAAGTACGTCATGTATAATTTCATCCTTGCTCCAATTCATCACTTGGTAGCCCTGCCCTCCCTCGATCAGATAAACCTCGGGCCGACAGTACCGAAGTTCCTCGAGGCGTTTACCTTTTGTATCCACCATAGCAAACGCAGGAGCTTCATAGGGCACGACACGTATGCTGTAATAAAAGTCGGGTTCCTCGCCATGCCCGACCTCAAACCAACAACGCCCGTCTTCTCCACGAGCCACCCGGCCCTCCACCGACTTCTCCGCAAACGCCCTCTTTACATCTTCGAACGCCGGCTCCACCACTTGGTCGATGAAACGCAGAACCTCCTGCTCTTTCGGATGAAAAAGCAACTGCCCCAATCGGTGCTGCCAAGCGACCCCTTTACCTTCACCCGACAAGATCGGTCGTCCCACTGGCCGAGCCCCCATCTTAGCAGACTCAACTCGCAGGGAACGCATCAGTCCCCAACACATGAATACCATAACCAAGGCGAAAGGTAAGGCGCTCGCAATGGTCGCTGCTTGCAAAGCGCCCAAGCCGCCCGCCAGCAGCAAAGTGATCGCCACCACGCCCTCGGCCGAGGCCCAGAAGAGCCGCTGCCAAAGAGGCGACTCCGCCTTGCCACCCGAAGTCAACATATCGACCACCAAGGAACCGGAGTCCGAAGAAGTGACGAAGAAGGTGATCACCAGCAGAGTTGCGACAAAAGACGTTATACTCGAAAATGGCAGGTGTTCGAAAAACTTGAACAAGGCGACCGAGGTGTCGGCCGACACTGCCGTCGCCAGCTCCGCGATTCCCTGTTCCAGAATCATGTGCAAGGCCGTATCTCCAAACACGGTCAGCCAAAGAAAGGTAAAGCCCACCGGCACGAACAAAACGCCAATCACGAACTGCCGGATCGTCCGCCCGCGCGAAACCCGAGCGATGAACATGCCCACAAACGGCGACCACGCGATCCACCAGCCCCAGTAGAATAATGTCCAACCGCCAATCCAGCCGCGGGGCTCATACGCATACAAGTTGAAGGTACTCTCGAAGAGGTTCGAAAGGTAGTTGCCCGTGTTCTGAACAAAGGTCTCCGCGATAAAAAATGTCGGTCCCGTAACCAGGACAAACAACAGCAGAGAAAGGGCGAGCACCACGTTCAGCTCAGATATGCGACGAATTCCAGAGTCCAGGCCCAAGCCCACCGACAACGAAGCAAAGCCAGTGATGACCACGATCAGCACGACCTGCATTGTCGGCGAAACCGGCATGCCAAACAAGTAGTTCAACCCGGAATTCACTTGGATCACGCCGAAACCAAGGGAAGTCGCCACGCCAAACAAAGTACCCAAGACCGCGAAGATGTCAGCTGCGTGGCCAATCGGTCCATAGATTCGATCCCCAATCAACGGATAGAATGCCGACCTTATAGTCAGAGGCAAATTGTGGCGGAACGCGAAATACGCCAATGACAAGGCCACCACCGCATAGATCGCCCAAGCATGCATGCCCCAGTGGAAAAACGTGATTCGCATCGCATCGCGAGCCGCTTCCACCGTTTCTGCCGAAGCCTCCGGCGGAGCCGCAAAGTGCATCACCGGCTCTGCCACTCCGAAAAACATAAGCCCGATTCCCATGCCCGCCGAGAATAGCATCGCGAACCAAGAGGTATAGCTGTAGTCAGGCTCGCTGTGATCCGGCCCTAGCTTAATATCTCCATATCGAGAGACGGCGACCAGAAGCACAAAAACGAGGAAGCCCGCCACCGCCAAAACATAGAACCAGCCAAACTTCTCCGTGACCAGATCCTGCATACCGCCAAAAACGGATTGGGCCTGCTCCGGTAAAACTGCCCCAAAAAGTACGAAGACCAGGATGAGCAGAGCCGATCCATAAAACACCGGCGGGTTGATTTCCATGCGGAAAAACCGCTTTTGTTGTCCCTTTTCATTCTCTTCCATAAGCCGGTCGTTCCTCTAGAGGATTCAACGAAATGCGGTCATCCACTCGGCGCCGCGGTCGAGAGCGCTTTCAACAGAGGAAGCTTCTCAACACCGTTCACAACAAACTGAACCGCGATCACCGCAAAAAGCAACCCCATCACCCGACGCAAAATCCGCAGCAAAATCGGATTAAGCCAGTTTCCCCCTTGAGCAGAGGCGCTGAGCACCAGGTAGCTCACGAAATAAACTGCAGGAATACTCAGCAAAAGCATCCCGCTGTCCCAAAATGACGTCGCTTGGCTCTTGAGGATAATCACCGTGGACACCGCCCCAGGCCCGCAAAGCAAGGGCACCGCAAGCGGCGTCACCCCCACATCCTCCTTGTCGCGAGCGACCGCACGCTCCTTCTCATTCAAACGCTTCGGAGCATCCGGAGCCCTCACCATCTCAAAGCCGATAGAAAACAAGATGATTCCCCCCGCGATCTGCAGAGCGGGCAAGGTGATCCCCAACAGACTGAAGACGAACTCGCCCGCCAGAGCGGTCAGGATCAACAAGCAGGTGCCGATCGTGCACGCCATTCGAGCCGCCGCGCGACGCTCCTGCAGAGTATCTCCCGGAGTGATCGCCAAAAAAGCAGGCACTACCGAAAAAGGGTTCACGATCGTGAACAAGGAGACCGCAGACAGGAGCAGGAACTCGATGGAAAACGCCATCCACCAATCCTCACCCCTCCCCCCGGAAAAAATCAACTAAGTTCTGCCCGCAAGCGAAAGCAAGTCCTCTGGCTTCGTCCCTCGAGCCCTCAATTCACGCAACCCCAGCGAGCCAGCCCGCTTAGCAAGGCGCCTTCCCTCTGTATCCAATATTAAAGGACAATGAAAAAAGTCCGGTGCCTTTTCTCCTAATGCGCGGTATAACAAAAGCTGCCGCGCCGTGGACGCCAGCAAGTCCTCGCCTCGCACCACCTCCGTGACGCCTTGCGCCAAGTCGTCCGCCACCACCGCCAGCTCGTAGGACGGGAAGCCATCCTTTCGCCATACGAGGAAATCGCCAAAGTCCTCCCCCGCCACGAAACGCTGCTCTCCCATACGCCCGTCCACGAAGGCGATCGCCTCGCCATCCGGCACCCGAAAGCGCCAGTTGATAGCCAAGGCGTCCGCTTCAGTCCCGAAGACGAAGCGACGCTCCCGACAGGTTCCCGGGTAGACAGGCTCCTGCCCTTCCACATGGGGAGCCCGAATCGCCTCCGCTACGTCCTTACGCGAGCAGGAACAAGGATACACTGCCCCCGCCTCGCGCAAGCGACCGAGCGCCTCCCGAAACCAAGACAAGCGCTCGCTCTGGCGCAGCACCTCGGGCTCCCAACGCAACCCCGCCCAGGCCAAGTCCTCCTCCAAGGCGTCCACGAACTCCGCCTTGCAACGAGCCTGATCCAAATCCTCGATACGCAAGAGCAACTTGCCCCCCGCTGCCCGAGCCCGCCGTTGAGCCTCCAAGAAAGTACAAGCATGCCCCAAATGCATATAACCCGTCGGAGTCGGCGCTACCCTTCCCACATATTGTCCAAACTCACTCTTCATTTTCCTTCAACCATTCACCATTCGTCCACCTGTCATACCCTGAGCACTACAAGTGTAGTTTAAACAAACTTTTTCTTGCCTGAACAGATTCACGTAGCTTTATTCGCCTAACTTAACTTTTTCAGACACCTGATCAAACTTAAGACTATGAAGCTCACGGTAATTATTAACAACCCACTCCTCTCCATGAGGAACGAGCGCTTCTAGGACTTAGCAGATCAGAAGGCTCGTCACAAAATTCGCGGGCCAAGCATACAATTTCCCTCCCATCCCCTTGGCCCGCCTCACGGCGGGCCTCTTTTTTTGTCCGCGTTTGAAGCCGGAGGACACCGTTCCTCGTTCAAAACAACTCTTCCAACTCCTCGCGGACACATGACTCTAAAACTTCACGACGCCTCCGGCAAAACCTTGTCTGGCCCCAAGCTCGTCTGGACCCTCATCTCCGGGTTCCGCAGCATGTACCTCTGGGCAGCCCTCGCCCTGTTCGTAGCCACCGCCTTCCAGTTCGTCATCCCCCTCATCGGCAGCGCCACCATCGACTACGTCCTGATGGACCAACCCAAGCATGACGAGCCGCTGCTCCAATCCGTCATCACCCTCATCGGCGGTCCCCAACGCGTCGGGCAAAACCTCTGGATCCCCGCCGTGGCTATGCTGGCCTTAGCAGCTCTCGGCGGTCTCTTCAACTACTACCAAAAGCTGGCCGCCGCCAAGGCCTCCGACGGCATTTGCAAACGCCTCAAGGATCAGCTCTACGACCACATCCAACGCATGAGCAACCGCCACCTTGACCAGACCCAGACCGGCGACCTCGTGCAACGCTGCACCTCCGACGTGGAGACGACCCGCATCTTCCTAGCGGCTCACATCGTGGAAATCGGCCGCGGGCTCATCCTCATCGCCACCGTGCTGCCCATCATGCTCTCCATGCACGTCGGCCTTACCATCGCATCGATGGCCCTCATCCCGGTCATCATCCTCTACAGCTACCTCTACATCAAGAAGGTGAAACACCTCTTCACCGAGGTGGACGAAGCGGAAGGGCGCCTCACTTCCGTGGTGCAGGAAAACATAACCGGCATCCGCGTCGTACGGGCGTTCGGGCGACACGACTTCGAGATCGCGAAATTCGAAAAGCCCAACGCCGAATACCGCGACTCTAGCATCAAGCTCATCAACATCATGTCTTGGTTCTGGTCGGTCGCCGACATCGCCAGCCTCACACAAATCGGTATCGCCCTCATCGCCAGCAGCTACCTCGCCATGCAAGGCAGCGTAACGATCGGAACGATCTTCGCCTTCCTCGCCTTGCTCAATATGGTGCTCTGGCCCGTGCGCATGATCGGCCGTATCCTTACCGACTTCGGAAAAACCGCCGTCGCCCTGCAACGCATCAACGAAATCCTCACCCAGCCCTTCGAAACAGAGGGCGACCAAGTCACGCTCACTCCCGATCGCCCCGTGAGCGGGCGCATCGAATTTGACAAGGTCACCTTCGCCCACAACGAAACCGAGCCCACCGTGCAAGACATCAGCCTGCAGGTCGAGCCCGGCGAAACGCTGGCCATCCTCGGCCCCTCCGGTTCGGGCAAGACCACCCTCATGCACTTGCTGCTTCGCTTCTACGACTGCGACAGCGGAAGCATCAAACTTGACGGCATGGACGTGAAGGAGCTCGACCGAGCCTATCTTCGAGCCCAATTCGGAGTCGTGCTGCAAGAGCCCTTCCTCTATTCGCGCAGCATTCGCAACAACATCCAATTCGGCGTCAGCGATGCCCAGCAATCCGACATCGAAGCCGCTGCAAATATGGCCTGTATCCACGAAACCATACAAAATTTTTCCGATGGATACGATACTGAGATCGGCGAAAAGGGAATCACCCTCTCCGGTGGACAACGCCAGCGAGTCGCCCTCTCCCGAGCCATATTGAGGAACCCGCCCATCCTTCTGCTCGACGACGCCCTCAGCGCCGTCGACAACGAAACCGAGTCCTCCATCATCGACGCCCTGCAAAACCGCCACGGTAAGCAAACCACGGTCGTCATCGCCCATCGCCTCTCCACCCTTGCCCACGCCGACAAAATCGTGGTGCTCGAAAACGGCAAGATCACCCAATTCGGCACCCACCAAAGTCTCACCGCAGAGGACGGCCTCTACCGTCGCCTTTGGGCTATTCAAACCCAACTCGAAGCCACCCTAGCAAAAGAAACGGAAGGCAGGGGCGACCATGGTCGCGAAACCACAACCTCCGCCTAGCACCAACCCATCGTGGGAAGCGGCCTTGTGCCGCGATCTCCTCGGAACCTAACAAACCATGACTCACCCACCCGACAACGAAGCCATTGCCACCAAGATCGATATCGATCTCTGGAAACGCATCTTCCGCTTCGCCCTCAACCACAAGCGGCTCCTCTATCCACTTATGGCCAGCGCCTTCGTGCTCAGCCTCATCGACGCCGCCTATCCCATCGTCACCATGAAAGCGATCGACATCGTACAAGGAGGAGGCGTAGCCAAAGACTTGATACCGGTTGCGGCTTGGTATCTCGGACTCTCCCTAACCCTTGCGACCCTAGTCTACGTCTTCATTCGCTGCGCTGGCAGCATCTCCCATCATATCGCCTTCGACATCAAGCGTGACTGCTTCAAACGGCTGCAAGAGCTCGAATTCTCGTTCTACGACAAGCAACCCACCGGCTGGCTCATCTCGCGCCTCACCGCAGATTGCGACCGCCTCTCCCGCATCCTAGCGTGGGGCTTTCTCGACGTGCTTTGGGGCAGCTTCTTCGTGGCTGCCATGTCGATCATGATGTTCATCTACCACTGGAAGCTCGCCTTGGTCGTGCTCGCCACCCTGCCGCCCCTCATCGTCCTCAGCATCTACTTCCAAAAGAAGATGCTCGTCGCTTCGCGTCAGATCCGAAAGCACAACGCCCGCATCACCGCCTCCTACAACGAAGGCATCGCCGGCGTGAAAACGACCAAGACCCTTGGCCGCGAAACGGAAAACCTCAACGAGTTCGAAGGCATGTCTACCGACATGTACTCCGCTTCGGTGCGTCGCGCCTTCTTCAGCGCCATCTACCTGCCGCTCGTCATGCTCATCGGCAGCCTCGGTTCCGGCCTCGCGCTCTGGTACGGCGGCCTCAACGTCCTTAGTGGAAGCATCACCCTCGGCATCCTCGTCGCCTTCATCAGCTACGCCGGCAACTTCTTTCACCCAATCAACCAAGTGGCTCAAATCCTGGCTGAAATCCAAGGAGCCCAAGCCGCCGGCGAGCGGGTCATGGGTCTGCTCTCTACCGAGCCAAAAATCAAAGACTCCGAGGAAGTCCTGCAAAAAATAGCAGGCAGGAACGACCTTGGCCACGATCCCCTCCTCGCCATCGACGGCCACCCCAAGCACATCGACGAGATCCAGTTCGCCGACGTGTCTTTCTCCTATAACGAGAAGGAGCAAGTGCTCAAACGCTTCAACCTCACCGTGAAGCGCGGTCAAACCATCGCCCTTGTCGGACCTTCGGGCGGAGGCAAGAGTACCATCGTCAGTCTCGTATCCAGATTCTACGAACCGACATCCGGGGAAATCCGCTTTAACGGGATCGACTACCGGCAGCGCAGCCTCGACTGGCTGCAAGGCCAGCTGGGCATCGTGCTGCAGACGCCTCACCTCTTCAACGGTAGCGTCATCGAGAACATCCGCTACGGACGCCTCGACGCCACCGACAAAGAAATCCGGGAAGCAGCCACTCTGGTTAATGCTCACGACTTCATCATGAAGTTGGAAAACGGATACGATACTGTAATCGGCGAAGGCGGAGCTCGGCTCTCCACCGGGGAGCGACAACTCATATCCTTCGCCCGAGCCCTGCTGGCGGATCCGCAAATATTCGTGATGGACGAGGCCACCTCGTCCATAGATACCGAAACGGAAAAGCTCATCCAAGACGGCATGCAACGCGTCTTCGACGGTCGCATCAGCTTCGTAATCGCCCATCGGCTCTCCACTATTCGTTCAGCCGACCAGATCCTAGTTATTCAGAAAGGCGAAATCGAAGAGCAAGGCACCCACGAAGAGCTGCTCGCCCAACGCGGTCACTACTACGAACTCTACGTCAACCAGTTCCGCCGCGAGGGCGAAGAACAAGCCCTGGAGGCCGGATGAAAATCGTAGCGCTGCCGCTTGCGGCAAGCCGCATTGACTTAATCATCTGCAATGCGGCGTGGCGCAAGCGCCAGCCCTACAATCCAAAAACGAAAGGGTGCCTGGACGACCCACATCCAAGCACCCCCATATCGCAATGTACGACCTAAACAAATTCTAGAAAGTCACACCTCTACCAAGACTTTGACGCCTTCCTGACGAAGGTTTACCTGAAACGCTTCCTCAATGCGTTCGAGGGGAAACTTATGCGTAATCAACGAAGTCACCGGCAGGCCGATACGCTCCGCTCGTTGCAAGAAATGGTAAGCGTTCGGGTATTCAAAACTGTTATACACCCAACTCCCGACGAGCGTTATTTCCTTGGCGCAAATATCGCGGTGAGGATTGATCGCGCACTCACCGCCATCCACAAAGTGCCCTACCTCGCAAATACCGCCGCCACGACGAATCAACTTGTACAAATTAGCGTGAGCTACCGGGACGCCCGTAACCTGAAAGCCCCAATGAGCGCCCAAGCCTTTCGTTAAGAGCTTCACCTTGTCGGCAATCTCGTCGATCCCAGAATACTCCTTGTAGTTGATCAACTCGTCCGCCCCTAGAGAGCGAGCCAGCTCAAGGCGATCTGAATTCCCATCGAGCGCGATGATGTTGTTCACCCCTTGGGTTCTCAACACGGCAATCATGAGCAGACCGATTGGACCGCAGCCCTGAACCACGACTCGGGAACGGAAGTTCAACTTGTTCCCACCGCAACTCTTGGCCCGCTCCAAGGCATGGCAAACCACCGCAGCAGGTTCGATCAAGCAGCGCAGCTCCACGCTCATGTCGTTCACTACGAAAAACGAAGATCCCGGACGAATGATGAGGTACTCGCCAAAATAGCCATTGAAGTGGTTGTTCGGCTCGTCAGGAAGTAAGCCATAAACCTTCAAATCGTCGCTCAAGTTCGCCTTGGCCGGGTTGTACTTGGCAATCAGGCAATCTGGCGAGGTTTCCATCAAACTGGTAACGACCTTGTCGCCTACCTTCACAGGCTTCCCCACGCTGTCCATCTTCACCTCGGCGCCCACTTGCAGCACCTCGCCGGTGCCCTCATGGCCGAGCACATTCGGGGTCAGCCCAAACGGATCCGACTTGTAGCAGTGCACATCGGTGCCGCAAACACCGCAGGCTTCCACTCTCACGAGAATTTCCTTGGGACCGATCTCGCGCAGCGGAAACTCTCGAATCTCTAGCTTCCTCGGTTCAGCGAGCACAGCTGCTCGCCCCGTTTTTCCGGAGACGTGAGCAACCTCCGCAGAAGGAATCGCTGGAGCCGAGCCCACAAGGCCCCTGCTGGCCAGTACCTCGTGAACGATACGAGATATTTCAGAAGACTCCACCGCAGCCAACTCCCTAGGAGATGCTCAGACCTAGCTGACCAAAGGCAACTTCACGCTCTTCGAGAAGCTCCTTGTTCGAAGCAGCAATCTTTTCCTTCGCGTATTCAGAAAGCTTTACACCTTCCATCACGCGCCACTGCCCCGCGCCATCTACGCGGATGGGAAGCGAAGTGATGATGCCCTCCGGCGTTCCGTATTCGCCGCGAGAGACAACGCACACGCTGTGGATCTCGCCATGGCTTGGAGAAGAAAGATCGCGAACCGTGTCCACCACCGCATTTGCTGCAGAGGCCGCGGAAGAAGCGCCACGGGCGTCGATAATCGCCTTGCCGCGCTGGCCGACAACCGGGACGAAGGTGTCGCGAAGCCACGCTTGATCTTGAATCACATCCGTAACTTTCTGGCGGCCAATCTTCGCGTTCTCGAAATCTGGATACATGGAAGGACTATGATTACCCCATACGCAAAGCTGGGAAACTTCCTTCACTGGCACGCCCGCCTTCTGAGCAAGTTGAGTCTTGGCACGGTTTTCATCGAGACGCGTCATCGCAAAGAATTGCTCGTTCGGGATATCCGGAGCGCTCTTCATCGCGATCAAGGCATTCGTATTACACGGATTTCCGACCACGAGTACGCGCACGCTGGGCTTGGCGTTGTCGTTGATCGCCTTGCCCTGACCTACGAAGACCTTGCCGTTGATTCCCAGCAAATCCGCACGCTCCATCCCCGCCTTGCGAGGTACGGAACCGACCAAAAGAGCCCAATCGACATCCTTGAATCCGACGCTCAAGTCGTCGGTTTGCACGATTTCAGTAACAAGAGGAAACGCGCAGTCGTCCAATTCCATGGCAACCCCAGCCAGAGCCTTCATGCCAGGCTCGATTTCGATGAGGTTCAAAGCGACAGGCTGGTCCGGACCGAACATAGCTCCCGAAGCGATTCGGAAGAGCAATGCGTATCCAATATTTCCTGCGGCTCCGGTAACAGCTACACGGATCGGTTCTTTCTTAGAAGAGAAGGTATTCATCGTTTCAATCTGTTTTGATTCTAGGGGGCGCGGCTCCTCCTGAGTCGCTCTTTTCTTACCGTCCCAGCTGGCTTTGGATCTCAGCTGTAATCGTCTTCACCAGCTCTTCCGCATCAGCGATGCTAGCGCCAGATTTGCTATCGCCATTGCAACCGCAGGCGATTTCGCAAGCGCCACCGTCACGATCCGTGAAAAAGCCCGGGCGGAAGTCCGAGTTGTCGCAAAGCTCACATTCCTTCCAACCTTCACGCTTGTCATCCATACCAAGGGACTTGCGGAGCTCGATCAGCGTCTTGGCTTCGGAAGCCTTGATCGGATCGAGCTTCTTGCCGAGCATCGAGGCCACCCAAACCGTCTTACAATACGACTCGGTGTTTTCCATCTTCCAGTAAGCGTCTTCGATGTCCTTGCCCCAAGTGATCACACCGTGGTTGATCATGAGAACGGACATGTGATCGATAGCGACAGTACCAACTTCTTCCGCGTTCTCAGGAGAACCGGGCGTGCGGTATTCGGCAACACCGATCTGGCCGAGGAACACCTCCGCTTCTGGAATCAAGCATGTAGGCGGCTGGACCTTGGCCACCGCATATGCAGTCGCGTGAGGCGGGTGAGCGTGGCAGCAAGCCTTGGCCTTGGGCTGGCGCTTCATGATCGCAAGGTGCGTCATGGCTTCGCTGGTACGCTTGAGACGACCGGCGATCTGGTTGCCGTCGAGGTCGATCAAGGCCATATCGTCCGCCTTCATGAAGCCCTTGCAAATCAAGGTTGGCGTACAGAGAGCGAGGTTGTCGCCGACGCGAACGGTCAGGTTACCACCGTTTCCGTCGGTGTACTCACGATCCCACATGCGCTTGCCCATGTCAGCCATACGCTGGCGAATGGCAGTGATCTCAGGCGAAAAATAGAAAGCGCGAATCTCGTCGCGGCTTTGCGGATCCTTGCCAGGCGTCCACTTGAATTCGTAGTCCGGCACCACAGGAACTCCGAAGAGTTCGTGGTCGGTCATAGTCACGTTACCCGCGGGAGCAGCCGACGACTTCGAAGCGATTGAGCGAGGCTTGGCCGAACCACCGGCTTGCTTGAGGCGATCCTTAGCGGTAGGGGTAAGAATGGTGCCAGCTGGGATTGAGTCCGCACCTTTGCCTTGAGCCAAAAGAGCTTCGATATCGCTTTCTGTGAGTACTTTTTTCATGACAGATTCGTGTGAAATGTTCGTTTTTCTTTAATTCTATTTCGTACCAAAAAAATTGATACGATCGACGATGAGAGCGCAGTAGGCATCGACAGGGGTGCCCCTAGGAAGGGGAAGCATCGCCTCTCCCCCTTCTGTAAATCCAACAACATCTCCTAGTCCAGCGCCTAGCTTGTCGTAAACGACCAGCGATGGCTCTGTGGAGGATTCCTTGCTTTCCGTATCCTTGAACTGGGCACGGCTCAACGGCTTCACCATAAGCCAACGCGCCCCAGCCAAAGACTGCAGTGTTTGCCCAAGCACTACGCGACCAATCACCTTGCCAAACCTCATGCTCCTTTTTCCTCCAAGTCGTCCACAATCCCCATCACGACATTGCGCAATGGAGCCTGCGGATCTTTTGCATAGGTTTGCACGGCATCGCCGTCCGCGTTGATCAAGACAGTATCTCCGTCGCCAGCGCCAATCCAGTCGGCCGAACCAATGATACGCCCAGAGCCCTCGCCTTGGGGATCCAAGACTTCGCACAGGAGCATACGGATGCCATCCAAACCTGGGTGGCATACCGCAGAGGTTACGTTTCCGACTACTTTGGCGAGGATCACCGGATGATATTGAGGCTATCAACCATCACGCAACGACGCTTGCGGGTGAAGGTTTGAGTCGTGACAATCCCTTCGCCGGTAGTCGTAGCGATAGAGAAGTTCGCGTATCCATGGCCGCCCATTCCGAGACCGGCGATGCTGGCGCCGTTCTTCACGAAAAGCGTACAGTCCATCTTCTGCCCCATCTTGGTCAGGTTGTCCAAGTTCTTGGAGTGCATGATAGCGGAGTGGCGGTAACCGTGCTCGGACTGGTAGGCGAGCTCGATTGCTTCGTCTACATTCTTGGCACGTACAACCGGGATGACCGGCATCATCTGCTCTTCCTCAACAAAAGGACAGTCGCCTGGACAATCGCCGAACAGAACCTCCGTACCAGCAGGCGCGCTGGTACCCGCTACTTGAGCAAGCTTGGTCGCGTCCGCGCCCACGTAGTCGCGATTCAATACAGGATGCGAACAACCACCGCCGTCTTCCTTGTAAGTGAAAACTTCGCCAGCCAGCTTCTTCATGTTTTCGCGAGGCAAGAAATGAGCGCCTGCTCGCTTGAAAGCGTCCATGAATTGACTGTGCACCGAGTCGACCACAAAAACTTGCTTCTCGCCGATGCAAAGCAGGTTGTTGTCGAAACCGCCGCCCAAGATGATGGAGCGAGCTGCGTGGTCGAGATCCGCCGTTTCGTCGACAACCACAGGAGGGTTGCCCGGTCCGGCGCAAATCGCGCGCTTGCCGCTTTGCATCGCTGCATTCACAACCGCAGGTCCACCGGTAACGCACATCAAGTCGACATAGGACGACTTGCAGAGGTCGTTGAAGGAATCGAGGGATGGCTTCTCGATGATCGTCACCAAATTCTCGATACCTGTCTTGTTGTAGATGGCTTGGTTAAAGAATGCGATTGCGTCCGCAGCGCATCCGGCTCCGCCCGGGTGAGCATTGAAGACGACGCCGTTCCCGGCCGCCACCATGCTCACGATATTGCCGGAGATGGTTGGGACAGAGTGCGTCACCGGGGTGATGGCAGCGATCACTCCGAAAGGAGCATACTCTTCCATCATGATTCCGTTGTCGCCGCTCAGGCTATACGGATTGAGCCACTCGATTCCGGGAATGTCCTTGATGCCGGTAAGCTTGGCAATCTTGTGGTCGAGGCGGCCGATCTTGGTTTCCGCAAACTCGAGCTTGCCCCACTCTTCCGCCTTCTCGGTACAGATGCTCTTAACCAAGTTGATGATTTCGACGCGGGTCGCGATGCCCTTCTTGCGAAGTTGCTCCTGTCCCTTGCGGGCCGCTTGAGCTGCCGCTTCGGCCGTATCGAAAACGCCCATACGCTTGGACGGACGCGAGACAACTGCCGGGGCAGCAACGCTTCCACCGAGGTTCTCTTGCTTGATCTTGGCAAGCACTTCGCTCACCACTGCTGAAATAATTTGCTGATTCATTACTTACTTCCGCTTTGGTAGGTTGCTTCGCCCAGCACGCTGACCGAATCTACAATGCCCACGATCGAGGCATCCACGGGGGCCGACTTCAGGCCATCCACTTGCCTGGCAGAGCTGCCCTGCACGAAGAGGACAACCTCTCCGGTACCCGCCCCTAGCGTGTCGATCGCCACAATCGTATTACTCCCCTCGAGGAATTTCTTCGGATTGTCGGGATCCGCTAGCAAAGGGCGGAGCATGGCGAGCCGGCGACCACGAAGGGTTTCCTCCTTCTTGGTCGAAACGACTTGGCCTATAACCTTGGCAACAAACATGGCCCGAGGTCCCTATTTAGAGGCGCGGCTTTTTGCTGCTGGAGCCTGTGGAATAACGGAAGCGAGGCTTTCGCTAGGACGAGCGATGACGTGGGCGCTCAACACTTCGCCTACGGCTTGAGCGGCTTCTACGCCAGACTCGATGGCTGCCTTAACAGCTGCCACATTACCTTCAACGGTGACGCTTACCATGGCGCTACCAACATTCTTTACAGGACCCGTGATCTGCACGTCTGCGGACTTGAGCATGGCGTCAGTGCCAGTGATGAGAGCGGTGAGACCTTTGGTTTCGAGAATTCCGATTGCCTGTTTCATACTAATAATAGATTTGTTTTTAGAGTTTTTCGTGAGTTTTGATCACTTGTTGTGAGATAGAAAACGACTGGTCTCGCGAGCGATCACGAGTTCCTCGTTGGCGGGGATCACAAAGATTTTGATCCGGCTGTTCGCGGCGCTGATGCAAGTTTCCTCGCCTCGCGTAACCGCATTCTTATCGAGATCGAGCTCTAGACCGAGATCCTCGAGCCCTTGGCAAACACGTTCGCGGACGCGCGTGTCATTTTCGCCGATGCCTGCTGTGAAGACGAGAGCGTCGAGGCCACCAAGCTGCAGCATGTACGAACCGACGTATTGACGGATAGAATACACGAGCGAATCGATTGCGAGCTTCGCGTCATCGTCGCCAGCATCCACAGCCGCCCAAATATCGCGAACGTCGTTGCTCTTGCCTGAGAGACCGAGAAGACCGGACTCCTTGGTGAGCTGACGCTCCACTTCCTCGATGCTCAGGCCGAGCTTTTTCATGACGTAAGTCACGGCCATGGAGTCGAGGTCGCCGACGCGATTGTTTTGCGGAAGACCGCTTTGCGGGCTGAGCCCCATACTGGTATCGATGGCGACGCCGTTGCGAATACCTGTTACCGAACTGCTTCCGCCGAGGTGGCAGGAGACAACCCGGAGCGGCTTGCCTGGGAGCTCGGATTGATCCTTCTGGTAGAGAAAACGGACTTGCTGAGCCACGTCCTCTCGCCCGAGCAATTCAGCCGAACGCTCGGCTACGAACTTGTGGCTCGCACCGTGGAAACCGTTGCGACGCACTCCCGCTTCGTACCAAGCCTTGGGCACCGCGTATCGGCGACTCGGCTTGGAGGCCCACTGGTAGAAAGCCGTTTCGTAGAGGGCAACCAACTGAGCGTTGGGCATCTCCTTGGCAAACTGCTCGATACCGTTGGCGTAAGCTGGATTGTGGGCTGGCGCCAGTTCCGCTGAAGCGCGAAGGTCGGCGACCACCGAATCGTCAGCAGCAACGCATCCCGTCTTTTCGAAACCGAGCACGGTCTTGAAACCAACCGCATCGATCGAGTCTACCGAATCGATATGCCCGTCCTTCTTCATGGAAGAAATGGCATCGCGAATGGTTTCCCCATAGTCGCTCACGCGTTCGTAACCGCCGCGGGCCAAAAGCGTCAGAGCAGAGTCATCTCCCTCGTACAATGAGTACTTGAAGGATGTCGAACCGAGGTTGGCTACCAGAATTTTCACGCTGCGTTCGCTGTGAAGCTTTCGTATCTACCGATTGGGTACATTACCCGATAAAGCTGCCAAGCTTGCTGAGGTCGTCATGCGGACGAGCAATCACTTGGACCGCTGTCACTTCGCCAACGCGAGAAGCCGCTTCCGCACCCGCGTCAACGGCTGCCTTGATGGATGCGACGTCGCCGGTGAAGATAGCGCATACCAGACCGCTACCTACCTTTTCCCAACCCGTCATAGTTACGTCGGCCGACTTGAGAGCAGCGTCGCTCGCTTCGATGAGAGCTACGAGGCCCTTCGTTTCGATCATTCCTAATGCTTGTGAAGCCATGTGTATAATTCTCTTTTAAAGTGTTCTAGATAAAGCGTGCCGGTCCCTTGGACTAGAAGCCGAACTGCTTGAGCAGATCGCTGTGCGGACGCGCGATAATGTTGGAGCTGACGAGCTCGCCGACTCGGTTGGCCGCTTCCGCGCCCGCCTCTACCGCAGCCTTAACGCTGCCGACATCGCCCTTGACGATGACCGTTAGGAAACCGCCGCCGATCTGGACTTGCTTAACGATTTCCACGCCAGCCGCCTTGCTCATTGCGTCACTTGCTTCGACGCTACCGACGAAGCCCTTGGTTTCGATTGTTCCGATTGATTCACTCATGACTTATATGGGTTAATTTTGTACTTAAATTTTGGTTACGGTTATTTAATTTTCTTCAACTCGCAGACAGTGTTTTCTCCGAGGCCACATGCATTGCCTTCGTCCGTGTCAAGGTGCACCTCCAGCTTGAAGTCTGGATTTACACGCACGAACACCTTGTCGAAAGTCAGGCCACACTCGCCGTGCACCTTGAGCTGCATGAAATCCTTGTCCTTCACCCCGTAGTGTGCGGCGTCTTCCGGCGACATGTGCACGTGGATGGCGGCCCGAATCACTCCCTTGTCCATCTTGAAGTAGCCCTTGGGCCCCATCAGCATGCAACCGGGCGTGCCTTCGATGTCGCCAGACTGGCGAACAGGGACGTCAAAGCCCAAAGCCCGAGCGTCCGTATAAGCGATCTCAACCTGATTGATGTCGCGGCAAGGACCGAGAATACGGAGGTTAGAAATGATGCGACTGCGCGGACCAATCAGAGTGACCGCCTCTTCGGCGGCATATTGGCCATCCTGGTAAAGCCACTTCTTGGGCGTTAGCTGATGCCCCTCGCCAAACAGGATCTCAACGGCTTCTTGCGTGAGGTGACAGTGACGGGCGCTGATGTTTACCAAAAGCTTGTTCGGAGCAGTCGCAGCGGTCGATTTGTCCAAACCAAGCTGGCGATAGACGCTTTGGCGAACGAGCTCCTCGAGTGCGTTTAAGTTTTGAGTACCTTGCATACCGGAAAAGTTGGGGAAAGAGAGAGACCAAATGTGGTTTAATTTTGGTTTTGTTGCTTTTTCTTTGACCTATCAACCCTAAAATCCAAAATTCCCAACATAATCACAGATTTTCCCACAAATGATCGCGGCTAATAGACACCAAGTAATCATCGATCTTCTAGAAAAGGAGGGCAGCGTCCGCACCGTTGACCTCGCCCAGCAACTGGACGTCACCGATGAAACCATCCGCCGAGACTTGGAGAAACTGGAGAAGGAGGACCGCCTGCAACGCACCCATGGCGGGGCGGTAGCAAGCCAGCATCTGAACAAGGACCGCTCCTTCGAGGAACGCAGCATCCAGAACATAGAGCCCAAGCGTCGCATCTCCAAGGCAGCCTCCGAACTCATCCAAGCGGGCGATCGCATATTCATAGACGCGAGCTCGACCGCCCTCCAACTCACCAGCCACCCCAGCAAGTTCGCTGGCACCACCGTCATCACCAACTCCGCCCTCGTGCTTGCGGAGCTCGCCCCCTACCCCGAAATCGAAGTCATCATCGCGGGCGGCGTGCTCGATCGCCAATCCCACTCCTTCATCGGACCCGCCACCATCGCCACCCTTCGACGCTACCGAGTTGATAAAGCCTTCTTTTCCGGCAATGGTGTCGACGAGATCCGAGGCATCAGCGAAGTGAACGAGGCCCAAGCCCACATCAAAGACTTCGTCATCCCCCGCTGCGCCAACGCCATCCTACTGGCAGACCCCACCAAACTCGGAGCGTCTTCCACCTACTTCTTCGCCCAGTGCGAGCAGATCAACACCTTCGTCACCACACGCGACGCCACGCATCCGCTGCTGTCTACCCTCGAACAAAGCGGAACCCAAATCGTTTACGCGGACTGACCTCGCAAACCTAAACCCTTTCCAGCAAAGCAAACATTTCCCAACATGTCCCAGACCGAACGAACCACCGGCACTCAAGTGCAGCTCATGATGACCTGCCTTTGCGACACTTTCTTCGACAGCGTTGCCCAAGCCACCGTAGAGGTGCTCGAGCACGTTGGCTGCAACGTAGAAGTTCCCGAAGCCCAAACCTGCTGCGGCCAACCTGCCTTCAACTCAGGCGACTGGGATTCTACCCGCAAGGTCGTTCGCCACACCTGCAAGACCTTTGACGCTCGCAAGCCCACCATCCTTCCTTCCGGCTCCTGCGCTCACATGGTCGCCCACGGCTACGACCTCGCCTTCGAAAAGGAGGACGACCTCGGCGAAGTGCAAACCTTCAGCAAGAGTGTCTGGGAACTCTGCGACTTCCTCGTCAACGGCCTTGGCGTAGAGCGCTGGCCCGGACGCTTCGACGCAAAGATATCGCTGCACCGCTCCTGCCATACACGCGGCACCCAAACCTACCAATCCGCCGTAAAGCTCCTCTCCTCCATAGAAGGAGTCGAGCTGGTCGAATTCGACGAGAGCGAACAATGCTGCGGCTTCGGAGGCACCTTTTCCGTGGCTTACCCAAATACCTCCGTCTCTATGGGCAAGCTGAAGATCGAAATGCTCACCGCCAGCAAGCCCGACATCGTCGGCGCCGTCGACATGGCCTGCATGATGCATCTTTCCGGCATCGCCCAGAAACAAGGACGCCCCCTCAACAAGCTTCACGTTGCCGAGATCCTAATGAAAGCCCTGCGTAACGGGCAAAAGCAGTAACCCTGGACCCCGCCACCAAATTTCGACCATGAAGACGAAACAACCTATCGACGCCTTCGCCCGCGACCTGCCCCGCGAGGTTCGCGAATCAGTCTACGTTTCCAGCAAGGCCAAGTACGACAAGCGCCTGGACTCACTCAACCAGAGCTACACCGCGCCCGACTCCATTCGCAAGCTGGCCGGCCAAATCAAGCAACACACCCTCGAAAACCTGCCGACCTATCTCGGCAGCGCCGTAGAACAGCTCGAGAAAAACGGAGCCAAAGTTCACTTCGCCAAGGACGGCCAAGAAGCCAACGAAACCATTCTCGAAATCATGCGCGGAGTAGGCGCCACCAAGCTCATCAAGTCCAAGAGCATGGTCAGCGAGGAAATCCACCTCAACCCCTTCCTGGAAAAGCATGGCTGCGAAAGCATAGAAAGCGACCTCGGCGAATTCATCGTCCAGCTCGACAACGATATGCCCTCGCACATCGTCACTCCGATCGTCCACAAAAACCGTAAGCAAATCGCCACTACATTCCAGAAGGCCGGCATTGGCGAGGATTACAACGACGATCCGCAAACCATCACCCGCCGAGCCCGCTCCTTCTTGCGCCAGAAATACATCGAGGCCGAGGTCGGACTCACCGGCGGCAACTTCGTATCCGCCGAGTCAGGACGCATCGCTCTTGTAACCAACGAAGGCAACGCGCGATTCTCCATTTCCGCCAACAAGACCCACATCGCCCTGATAGGGATCGAAAAAGTCGTTCCGAGCGACAAGGACATGGCAGTTCTGCTCAACCTGCTCGCACGCTCCGCCACCGGACAGCAACTGACCGTCTACACGCAGTTCATCAACGGCCCCAAGGCAGCCAAGCAGCCAGACGGTCCCGAGAACATGCACGTCATCTTCCTGGACAACGAGCGCAGCAACATCCTCGGCAGCGAGTTCAAGGAAATCCTCCGCTGCATCCGCTGCGGCGCCTGCCTCAACGTTTGCCCCATCTACCGCCAGTCCAGCGGACACGCCTACCGAGCCGTCTACCCCGGTCCCGTGGGAGCCGTGCTTAGCCCGCTACTTGCCGGCAAAAAGTATCCAGATTATGCGGACCTGCCCAAAGCCTCCAGCCTGTGCGGAGCTTGCAACGAAGTCTGTCCGGTCGACATTCCCCTTCCCGAACTCCTCCTTCGCCACCGCAACAAGGCCAAGCAGGAAGGCATCAAAAAAGCCAGTGCCGGCACCCCATCTATGGCTGGCTGGTCCGTACTCTGCAGTTCGCCCGCCATGTGGAAAACCTCGCTGAGAGCCGGCAAGGCCATGGACTACATCTCGCTCAACCTCATCCCCGTGCCTGCCGTGCAAGCCTGGGCCAAGGAACGCACCCTACCGCCCTTCCGCGGAGGGAAGTTCCGCCAATGGTTCAAGGAGCACAAACGAAACAAGGAAGCGTAATCCCGAAAGCTGCAACGCACCTCCACAGATGAAAAAAGAAGACTTTTTCAAGCCCATCGAAGACGCGGTCAACCTGATCGACGACGCCAAGCGCACGCCGCTTCCCGACTGGGACTTGTCCACCATCCGCTCCAGCCAAATGCCCAGCGACACTTCGCCCGAAGGACTCTGGAACGCCTTTAAAACCCGCTTCGACCTCGTGCACGGGACTTGCGCCGAAGGAGCGTCCGAACTGCTGGCAGCCCTGAAAAGCCAGTCGGTAAAAGCTGGATACGTCGATCCCGAGCTCAAATCCAAGCTTCGCCCTTGGCTGCAAGAGGCCGGCATAGAAATTCACACCGAAATCGACGCATCCCAGATAGACACCTACCAATTCGGCATCACTCAAGCAGCTGGAATCATAGCCGAGACAGGCACCATAATCCTCTCCGACAAATCGACATCCAGTCGCCTCGGAGCCCTTTCGCCATGGCTGCACATCGCGGTCCTTCCTGAGCAGGCTCCCATCTATCCTACCCTCTACGACGCCATGCTAGACCTTGGCGACGATCCCTACATCGTCTTCGTAACAGGACCTTCCAAGACCGCAGACGTCGAGGGCATCCTCATCGAAGGCGTCCACGGCCCCGGCATCCAAATCTGCTGCAAGCTGTAAGCAGCCCCAAAGGTAGGGTCCGCTGTCCCAGCGGACCGCTCTTAGCTCCTTCCAAACACAAAAAAGCCGTCCACGAAGGGACGGCTTTTTTCACAGCGGTGGGATAGATACGTCTTCGCAATGCGGCAGCACGCGCAGCGAGCGAAAGCCGAGGGTCCGAGGCCCGAACAAGAAGAGCATTCAAACACAAAAAAACCGTCCCCCGAAGGAACGGTCTTTTTTATCACGGTGGCGGGATAGACGGGACTCGAACCCGCGGCCTCCTGCGTGACAGGCAGGCGCTCTAACCAACTGAGCTACTACCCCGTAGCGTGAAAGAGACGGCGAAGCTAGGTTTCCACTTAGGCAAGTCAAGCTCCACGCGCAAGTTGCGCAAAATTTATGGTGCAACTCCACACCACATCAAACCTGCGAGAAGCCGCTGCCACCCAAACACAAAAAAGCCGCCCCAAATGGAACGGCTTTTTTACCACAGTGGCGGGATAGACGGGACTCGTTCAGGGCGAAGCCCGGCGCAACGCGACCACCTGCGGCAGCACGCGCAGCGAGCGAAAGCCGCGGGTCCGAGGCCCGATCAAGAAAGGCATTCGAACACAAAAAAACCGTCCCCGGAGGAACGGTCTTTTTTATCACAGTGGCGGGATAGACGGGACTCGAACCCGCGGCCTCCTGCGTGACAGGCAGGCGCTCTAACCAACTGAGCTACTACCCCGTGGTGTGAAAGAGACGCTGAAAGTAGGAACCCGACTTTCCAAGTCAAGTGCGGTTTCGAACTTTTTTCGGGCTCATTTTCGAGCCCTCGAAACCGCCCTAAATCCTCCCATTCCCGGGAAAACCAGCCGCGATCCACCGCTCCCTTTCGAAAAAACCTCGGGGCGAACCAGCCTGACGGCAAAAACTCCTGATCCTTAAGCTCGCGTCAGTAAAACTTGCAAAAAAAAGTTTTTTTGACACCTTTCGTTGCTTGAACACCCGAATGCGCAAACGCACCACGCCAGGACAGCTCGAATTTTGGACCAGTGCACCTCCCGCGACGACCACCACGCAGGAGCTTCTATTCACTGGCGACCAACTCGAAGCCCTCTCCTCCCAGCGCCCACGGATGAACACGAGCAGCCCGCGAACTCCTGCTCCCGCCAGCAAAACGCTTGACGAAAATTTCGCGGAGCGACGCCCCTTGAAAATCCTTGTCGCCGACGACAACGAGATCAACCGGAAGATCATCCGCATCATCCTGCAAAAGCTCGGTTACTCCTGCGTGGAAGCGGAAAACGGAGAAGACGCCTTGAAGATGTATCAGGGCGGCGACTACGATTACATCTTCATGGATCTCGACATGCCCTATATGGACGGAATCGAGGCGACCCAAGCGATTCGCGAGGCGGAAACAGACAGTGAACGAAAGACGGAAATCATCGCCGTCACCGCTAACGTTTCCCCAGAGACCCGTCTCAAGTGCCGCCGCGTCGGCATGAACGGCTACTTGGAAAAACCGATCACCGCTTCCATCATCAAGGACCAGCTCCTGCGCAGCTGGCCACGCGTTCGTACGCGACGCCAAGGCTAGAGCATTCCAAACGAATTCATCGGCCACGAACTAAGACAGCTCGTGGCCTTTTTGTCTCTCAGGTAGATCAGACGCTCCGCGTGCGACAATTCGTTATATCAATCGAACATACGCCCGCGGAGCGACCGTAGCAACTTCCGCCTCGCCCCGCAGTGTATCCAAAATCGCGGCACAAGGCCGCATCCCACAAGCAAAAAAAACGCTCCCGGCCAGCGACCGAGAGCGTTTCCACCAAATATTTCCGTTAATCCGAAATCGACTAGTCTGCCTTGCGGGCGGACTCGATGAGGTCGGAGAAAGACTTTGCGTCGAGAGCAGCGCCACCGATGAGGCCACCGTCGATGTCCTTCTGAGCCAGTAGCTCGTCAGCATTGGCTGGCTTCATGGAACCTCCGTAAAGGATGCGAACCTTTTCCGCAACCGCTTGGCCGTACTTGGCCGCGAGCTCGGAACGAATCGCCGCGTGAACTTCCTGAGCCATTTCCGGAGTGGCAGTCTTGCCAGTTCCGATCGCCCAAACGGGTTCGTAGGCGATCACAACCTTTGGCATATCTTCGGCGGATACGCCTTCGAGGCCGCCGAGCAACTGGGTCTTGTTCACTTCAAGAGTCTCGTCCGCTTCGCGCTGCTCCAGCGTTTCGCCGATGCAAAGGATTGGGTTGAGGTTGTTCTCGAGGGAGAACTTCACCTTCTCGTTAACGAAAGCGTCCGTCTCCTTGAAGTACTCGCGACGTTCGCTGTGACCGAGGATGACGTACTTGCCAAAAACGGCGCGGATCATCTCGGCCGAGATTTCGCCGGTGTAAGCGCCACTTGCTTTTGGATACAAATTCTGGGCGCCGAGCTTTACAGCAGAACCTTCGATTACAGAGGAAACGCGGTCGAGAGCGACTGCCGTCGGGCAGATTACGACTTCAACAGACTCGTCCTTGGAAACGAATGCCGCGATTTCCTTCGCGAGATCCGCGCCATCGGCCGGCGTCTTGTTCATTTTCCAGTTACCTGCGATGAGATATTTGCGGGACATGATAATTTTAGATCTTAAATTTTATTACTTTCAATCGGAGCGAAGCCACTCGACTACTTCTTGTCGAGCGCGTCAACGCCAGGGAGGATCTTGCCTTCAAGGAACTCGAGGCTCGCGCCTCCGCCGGTGCTCTTGAAGGAAACCTTGTCGCCGTAGCCGGACATGTTGATCGCGGTTACGGAATCGCCACCACCGATGATGGTCGTCGCCTCTTGGTTGTCGGCGATCGCCTTGGCGACGGCGAAAGTACCCTTGTTGCAGTCGTCGCTCTCGAAGATGCCCATCGGACCGTTCCAGAGAACGGTCTTGGACTTGGCAACTTCCGCGCAGTAGAGCTCGACGGTCTTGGGACCGATGTCGACGCCTTCCCAACCGTCTGGGATGTTGCCTTCCGCGTCCGAAGTTCCGAGGTTCCCCGCCTTCATGGCACCGAAGTCAAAGGAATCGACCGTGATGTTGTCGACAGGCAGCAAGAGCTTCACGCCCTTGGCCGCGGCCTTCTTCTGCAGTTCGGCAGTCATTTCGACCATGGAGTCTTCCTTCAAGCTGTCACCCACGGTCTTGCCGTTGGCGAGAGCGAAGGTGTAGGCCATGGCGCCACCAATGAGGATGGTGTCCGCCTTTTCGAGCAGGGCGTCGATGACCTTCAACTTGTCGGAAACCTTGGCTCCGCCGAGGATAACGGTGAAGGGACGCTCCGCGTTGGCCGTCTTGTCGCCGAGGAACTCGAGCTCCTTCTGGATGAGGAAACCGCAAACCGCTGGCTTGAGGAACTCCGCGATTCCAGCCGTGGAGGAGTGAGCGCGGTGAGCGGTGCCAAAGGCGTCGTTGATGTAGACGTCGCCAAGCTTGGCGAAAGCCTTGGAAAGCTCAGGGTCGTTCTTCTCTTCGCCCGCGTGGAATCGGACGTTTTCCAGCAGGGCTACGGAGCCAGGCTCGAGAGCGGCCACTGCCTTTTCTGCGACTTCACCGATGGACTCGGGAACGAACACGACTGCTTGGCCGAGCTCTGCGGAAAGGGCCTTGGCGACCGGCTCAAGGGAGAACTTTGGATTTACCTCACCCTTGGGGCGACCCAGGTGGCTGAGAAGCACAGCGGTACCGCCGTTGGCGATCACGTGCTTGATAGTCGGCAAGGCGCCGAGGATACGGGTCTTGTCGGTTACTTCGCCGTCCTTGAGCGGTACGTTGAAGTCCACGCGGATGAGCGCTTTCTTACCCTTGAGGTCAATGTCTTCGATGGTCTTTGTAGCCATAGCTTTTAATAAAAAGGAGGTGGGACGACTTCGGGCGCTTCGCCTTGTGTCAAGTTCGGCGCCGAAGGCGTCCATTGTTTGTATTGTAGGGCTGGCGCTTGCGCCACGCCGATATTCCAAAAAACAAGGCTCGGCTGAGGCCGCTGCGGCATGCCGCAAGCGGCAGCCCTACGCTCTGAAAATGGGAGTTGTTGGCAATCGCGATCGCCACAAACTCGCATAAAAAAGCCCTTTGCCCGCGCAAACGGGCGCAAGCAAAGGGCTGAAAAACTAAACCTTCACTCGATTAGAGAGCAGCAACCTTCTTGAGAAGGTCTACGACGCGATTGGAGTAACCCCATTCGTTGTCGTACCAGCTAACGAGCTTGAAGAAAGTGTCCGTCAGACCCATACCGGAACCTGCGTCGAAGATAGAGGACGCTGGGCAGTGGATGAAGTCAGAAGAAGCAACTTCGTCTTCGGTGTACTCGAGGATACCCTTGAGCGGACCTTCGGCAGCTTCCTTCATCTTTTGGCAGATTTCTGCGTAAGAAGTTGGCTTGCTGACCTTAACGGTGAGGTCGACTACGGAAACGGTTGGAGTCGGTACGCGGAAAGCCATACCAGTGAGCTTGCCGTTTACTTCTGGGAGCACGAGGCCAACAGCCTTGGCAGCGCCAGTAGTCGATGGGATGATGTTCATCGCGGCAGCGCGTCCACCCTTCATGTCCTTAGGCGATGGGCCATCAACAGTCTTCTGCGTAGCAGTGTAGCTGTGGACAGTTGTCATCAGACCTTCTTCGATGCCGAAGTTGTCGAGGACGACCTTGGTGATCGGAGCCAAGCAGTTAGTGGTGCAAGACGCGTTGGAGATCAGCGTGTCCTCAGCAGTGAGGGTGTCGTCGTTGACGCCGAGTACGACGGTCTTGACGTTGCCCTTGCCTGGAGCGGAGATGATAACCTTCTTGGCGCCGGCGTCGATGTGGCCTTGAGCCTTTTCGTCCTGTACCCAGAGACCAGTGGACTCGATAACAATGTCGATGTTGTTCTCTGCCCAAGGGAGGTTGGCTGGGATTTCGCGAAGTGCGAGACACTTGATCTTGTGGCCGTTAACGACGAGCGTGTCTTCACCTTCCGCTTCAACCGTACCGTTGAAACGACCTTGGGTGGAGTCGTACTTGAGCAGGTACGCGAGGTTGGACGCAGGAACGAGGTCGTTTACAGCGACGACGTCGACTTCAGTGCCAAGAAGGCCCTGGTCCACGAGCGCGCGGAATACTAGGCGGCCGATGCGGCCGAAACCATTGATAGCTACTTTTACAGCCATGGTAATCTATGTGTTGCGATATTGACGTATTGAGTGATTTCACGCGGCAAAACTGCCACGCGAGGCGGGAGTACATGACACCCCTATGAGAAAATCAAGAAGTTATGGTATCTGATTTTAGGTCGCGCTATCAGAGGCGCTGATCGTTAAGTAAGCTCCCACAGGCCGCAGGCCAAGCGAGGCAAAAAGAGGGACTTATCCGGTTGATTAGCCCAAGCGCGGTCCTTCGGATCGAGAAAGCGTTCGTGGTCGGCCAATTGCCGCCAAGCCTTTTCGCCCCACTCGCCGAGCGGTATGCGGACCGGCCCCAGTCCGGGGTTGGCCCCGAACAGCAGCTTGCGGCTGCCCCACTCGCCAGACGCGTTGTAAACGCAGGCGAAGGCGTTGCCGCTCTCTGCTGGCAAAAAGTGGAAAAACCCCTCTGGAGCCCGATTGTAGTGACGGAGAATGCCGCCTTTCTCCGAAAGACGAAAGGCAATCCACTCGGAGAAGTACTTCGAGCAAGCGGAGTACTCGAGAGCGCGGTCGTAGTTGAGAGCGTTGCGCGGCCCGTCTTGGTAGGTGTTGCGGACTCCGTTCTTGCTGCCGAGAAAATCCATCCCGGCATGCAGCATGGGCATGCCAACCGACATCATCAGCATCGCCACCATCATGCGGGTCCGGGCAATGTCCCTTTGCGTGGGAACGGTCCCGTCGAAGTTCCCGTTCTCCGTGATGTCGTCTATCCAAACCCGGTCGTCGTGCGACTCCACGTAATTGACGGTCTGGGCAGGCCAGGTCGCATAATGCCCAACTGATCCTTGCATGAAGTACCGGGCCGTATCCACACTGGCCTCACAACGGACGTAGCCCTTCAAGAATTCCCTGTACCCATCATTCCATGACGCGTAACCTGTGTCCCTCAGTTCCGGGCCGATGTGACCGCGGAAACTCCAAGGCTCCGCGATGAGGATGACATCCGAACGCACTTTCTTGAGCTCTCTCTCCACTTCCTTGAGCACTGGCTTCCCCACCAAGTCAGCAAGGTCGAAACGGAAGCCATCGACTCCATAGAATTCCATCAAGTGCTTCAGGCTTTCGATGATCAGCCGCTTGGCCATCGGAGCCTCGCAGCGCAGGTCGTTGCCGCAACCGCTCCAATTGGTGAGCTCTCCCTCAGCCGACATGTGGAAGTAGTAGCGCTTGTCGACGAACATCAAGTGGGCCGGCTCGCCCACGTGGTTGTAGACCACGTCAAGTATGACCGCGAAGCCTTCCTCGTGCAGCGTATCGACCAGCTCGCGAAATTCCTCAACCTGCGAACCTTTGGTCGGATCGCTCGCGTATCCAGAATGCGGAGCGAAATAATTAGCCGTCATGTACCCCCAATGGTACTCGCCATAGCTACGGCTGTCGTTTTCCTGGATTGGCTGCAGCTCGATCGCGTTAACCCCCAGACGCTTCGGGTAAAAATCCTTTCGACGAGCGTACTTTGCCAAGTCCGAGAACCCGAGCGGACGATCCCCTTCGCGTGGCAGGCCGGGAAGCTTCTGCACAAAATCTCGCACGTGCCCCTCCAGCACCACCAAGTTTTGCCACTGCGGCGGAGTGAAGGTTCGAACGGGCCTCTTGTAGGCATCGAGATCGACGATGATCCCCGGTCCTTCGCGACCAACCGTCGCCTTGGCGTAAGGGTCAAGCACATTGAAATCCGGATCGAACAAGCTGTCGTGCTCGTCCGGCCCGTCGATACGGAACCAATAGTAGTAACCGACCAGGTCCTCGTCTACCGTAGCTTCCCAGACGAAGTCCTTGTCCCGCTTCATGAGCAACCAATTTGCCTTCTTGGGATCCTTCAGGTCATTGAAGAAGCCGACCTTGACCCACTTCGCTCTCGGGGCAAACAAGCGGAAGGTCACCGACCCCTCGCCCACGACCGCACCCAACTCCTTGTCGGACTTAAGATTGAGGAAAAAGCTCCCGAGGCTTAGCTCGGTGCGCTCCACTCCCTTGCGAGTGTGGTAGAGCAACACGTTGCAATTGGAAAACTCGATCGGCTTCTTCAGCTTGAATCCCAAACGGTGCCGCCCCGAGCGCTTGGGCTGGTAAACGTAATTCGCGTTGCCCATCCCGTCCCAGGCAAGGTTCGGAGCCTCCTCGTCCGGCACGAACCAGTGGTGCTTGTCGGTGACGAACTTGAACTGGTAGGCTTGATCGCTGCTGAAGATCTCCAACTCCTTGCGCAAGATCAGCACTCGCTTCCCTCCGATACTTTCGGGCTTCAACTCCCAGTCCTCGTCGCCGATGGCCTCCTGCCAGCCATTAAAGCTACCCGCAACGTATACCGATACGCCCGTGTACTCGATTTTCGAATACTTCTGTGGAACGAAAACAAAAACGACCTTGCCGCTCTTGCTCACGTAGTAGCCACTGCGCTTGGCGTAGTCGATCGGCGGCAGGGCGTGCAAAGCCATATGGGCATGGACCTGCCCCTCCAAGCTGATTGGCGGCAGGCGCAGCGCCCGCCAATCCCGGTTCAGCTCAACGACCCCCTCCGTAAGCGAGGTCAGGTAAGCTTTGCGTATGTGTCTACTTTCTAGAGTCGGTGACATTCCAATAGGTGACGTGACAATCAACCAATCACGATCCGTGCCAAAGCAAGAAAATCGCGGCCTGTAGCTCGAGTTTTAACCGATTTGCAATATCAAGCCACCCAAACGACCGAAAAGAAGCGATCCTAATCTCGCCGACTCAGAGCCGCGATCAAGTCCGCCGAACGTTCAATCGCCTCCAAGTACCTCTCGAACAAATCCTTAGCCGCCTCCCGGCTAAATGGCGGCAAGGCAGTACCGTCCTTGATACCCTGCAGCTCCTCGAACACCGAAAGGTCGTACATCACGTGTCGCGACAGTTCGCTCACCGCCTCCCGCTTCTTCGCCGGCACGCTTACCGAATAGAACCTCAGGGCCGCCTTGAGCATGATCTGAAAATTGGAAAGCGATCGCAGCATGAGGTTGACCAGCGTCTCGCCATCCTCCACCGCCAGCATGTAGCCTTCGCGCAGCTGGATAAGCTTCCCTTTCAATTCGTGCTCCAGCTGGAACCGCAGGTTCGCCTGGCTGATCGGCAAGTCCCGCAACACGTCGCGACCATGAAGCACCCGGTGGTTCTCCTTGATATCCAGCAGCTCGATCGGGAAAACGTGCGACGAATTCATCAAACGCTCCAAAGCGAACATCAGGGGCGGCGGATTTCCCAACTTGTTCCAGTCCCGCGAGAGGCGAGCAATCGCGTCCAGCTCCTCAATGCCCAGCTGGGTGCACACGACCATGATGTTCACGTCCGAATAACGCTCCGCCGTGTCGCCCACGGCCGCCGACCCAAAAAGGGCCACCATCGTCAAACGGTCGCCCAATGCCTCTTTCAGTCCGTCCGTAAATGCCTCTGGAGTCATCAAGCTCTTCATAGAGAATAGATTGGGAAAACCCTTACTCGCGCTTTCACGCGCAAAACGCCAGCCCGAAATAGCCCGTCCCCGCCAATCGACCATTCTCACTTCACTTTTCAATATTCAATCTTCACTTTCCCCCTCGCCTGCCTATCGGCAGCCTCCGCCCTCCCGGCGGACAAGCGCACCGCAACTTTCAAATCAAGCAAATGAAAAAGATCCTAGTCGCCATGTCCGGAGGCGTCGACTCCGCCGTCGCCGCCCTGCGCCTCAAGCAGCAAGGTTACGCCATCGAAGGCGCCTACATGAAAAACTGGATCAACGAAGACGAAATCCTCGGCGACTGCCCCTGGCAACAGGACATCGAGGACGCATCCGCTGTGGCCGACTCCCTCGGCATCCCCTTTCGCGTGGTCAACCTCATGCACGAGTACCGCACCCGCATCGTCGACTACCTGCTCTCTGGATACCAAAGCGGCATCACCCCCAACCCCGACGTCATGTGTAACCGCGAAATCAAGTTCGGAGTCTTCCTCGACTACGCGCTCGAGAACGGATTCGACGAGGTCGCCACCGGACACTACGCCCAACTTCGCGAAGCCACCGACGACGCCCCCCGCGCCATCATCGAAGGAGCCGACCCCAACAAGGACCAAACCTACTTCCTCGCCATGATGCGCCCCGAGCAAGTCGCCCGTGCCCGCTTCCCCGTCGGGCACCTCCTCAAGCCCCAGCTCCGCGAGCTCGCCCAAAAGCACGCCCTTCCCAACGCCACCAAAAAGGACAGCCAAGGCATCTGCTTCATCGGCAACATCAAGATGTCCGACTTCCTCCGCGAATACGTGCCCGACCGCCCTGGCCCCATCCTGCGGGCCGAAGACGACAAGCCGCTCGGCGAGCACCGCGGCCTCCACTACTTCACCATCGGCCAACGCCGCGGCATCGGCGTCCCCTCAAACTCCGACAACGACTTCTACGTCGTAGTCGGAAAAGACATACAACGCAACGCCCTGCTCGTATCCTTCGAAGCCCCCACCGCTCCCGGCCTCTACTCCAGTCGCTGCGAGGTATCCGAGCTCAGCTTCACCGGCGAGGCCCCCGCCGACGACTGCCGCCTCGAGGTCAAAGTCCGCTACCGAGACCCCCGGGTCCCCGTCCGCTACAAACGCCTCAACGACAAGACCGTCGAAATCACATTCGACCAGCCCCAGCGCGCCCTCGCCCTCGGACAAATCATCGCCCTCTACGACGGCCCCCAGCTCCTCGGCGGCGGCATCTACACCAAAATCGAAACGTAATCTCCTTCTTGATCTCCTTCTTCATCTCCTTCTTCTTCTTCATCCAAAATTATAGAAGCAGATAAAGATGAAGAAGCAGAGGAAGATCTCTTAAGTCACCTCAAGCCTTCACCGCCATTAACCCCATCCACATCCTCCTCTTCGTCTTCCTCGGTATCCCCGTCCTCCTCTTTGGCGGACAGTTCCTCTTCGCCCGCCACTACCGAGCCAAGAAACAAAAGGTCATTTCCGCCGACTTCCCCGAAGCTTGGAACGCTATCCTTCTCAAGAACGTTCCCCTCGTATCCAAACTTCCGGCGCGCTTCCGCGAGCGGCTCGAAACCAATATCAAGCTCTTCATAGCGGAAGTGGGCTTCGAAGGACAAGGCGGCGTTCAAGTCACCGACGAAATCCGCGTCACCGTAGCCGCCCAAGCCTGCCTGCTCACCGTGGGTCGCGAGAACAAACGATACCCACGCCTGAAAAACGTCATCATCTACCCCAGCGCCTTCACCGACTCCCAGCGCTCGCCCCACTACAATTCCGAAAAGCCCATCTATCGTCTCGGCGAGTCCTGGACCACCGGCACCGTCATCCTCGCCTGGGACTCCACTCGACGCGGGGCCCTCAACATGCACGACGGCCAAAACGTAGCCCTGCACGAATTCGCCCATCAGCTCGACCAAGAAGACGGAGTTGGCGACGGCGTACCCATCTTCGAAACCCAATCTGCGTTCGCCGCCTGGGCGGCCGTATTCACAAAAGAGTACGAGATCCAAGTAAAGAAAGCCACCAAGGGACACCGCAGCGTGCTCGATCATTACGGAGCGACCAACTACGCCGAGTTCTTCGCCGTCTCTACCGAAGCCTTCTTCGAAAAACCCAAGCAACTCAAACGCAAGCGTCCCGAAATCTACAAGATCCTCAAGAACTACTACCACCTCGACCCAATCACCTGGTAGGAGCGAGCTTGCTCGCGAATCCCATATTCCTATTCCCAGTGCCGATCTCTTTCACCATTTAATCGTCTCCAGCCGCCGTGACACCGCTTACCGAACAACCCGAAACCCTCCTTTCCCTCTACCGCATCAGCCAGGCAGCTAGCTCGGCCGATTCGCCACGCGACGCTTATATCGTAGTGATCGGAGAACTACAACGTCTTTACGCTCCACGAGCTGCAGCCATTAGCCTCATCAATCCCAACACGTCGCTGCTGGAAATCGAATACTCGCTTGGCTACCCCACCGAAACCAAAGACCTCTCGATCCACCCAGGCAAAGGGCTCGTTGGCCGAGTCGCCTTCAACGGCGAACCCCTTCTGTCCAACGACGTGGAAGCCGACCCCCGCTACGTCAAGCTTATCGAAGGCGTGCGTTCCCAAATAATCGCTCCCATGGTATCCGGTGGACATATCATCGGCGTGCTGAGCGTGTCGCGGGAGGAAAAAGACGCTTTCGAGCAGGCCGACTTGGACAAGCTCATCCTGCTCGCCAACGAATCCTCCGAAGTGCTGCAGTCCGTTTGGCATCGCCGCCAACTCGCCAACCAATCGGAGCAACTAAAGGCCCTCATCGAAGTCGGCCAAAACATCGTATCCAACTTCGAAACACATTCGCTCTGGGAAACCGTTACCGAAGCCGCGATGGAGCTCACCCGAGCCCGACTCTGCACCCTCCAGCTCTTCGACTCCAAAACCAAAAAGGTCAAGCTACTCACCGCCCGCCCCCTCAACAGCGAATACACCCAGCAAGTAGGAGAGCTCGCACTATCCGAAAGCCTCGCAGGTTCCGCGATCCGTACCAAAAGACAGGTCGAGTTCTCCAACATTACGACACCTGACTACCTCGACCTCAAGGACGTACCTGTCGACTCCGAGGTCACCTCCTGCCTTTCCACTCCCATGATCTACGAAGGCAAGGTAACAGGCATTCTCAACGTATTCACAAAAGTGCGACACCGCTTCCCCAACAGCGAACGCCGCCTCTTGCAGGCCTTCGCCGACCTCGCCGCCGTCGCCGCCCAAAACGCCGAACTCTACACCCGCGTCTTCAATTCCGAGGAACGCCTGCGCAAGTCCGAGCGCCTCACCACCCTCGGCCTGCTCTCAGCCGAGATCGCCCACGAGATACGCAATCCGCTCACCGTGATAAAACTCCTCTTCGGCTCCCTAGGACTCGATTACCCAGAGAGCGATCCGCGCCACAAAGACAAGCAGGTCATCAAGGAAAAGTTCAACCAGCTCGAGGAGATCGTTTCCAAGGTGCTCTCCTTCGGCAAAGCCCCCGAGGGCATCTTTACCATTTGGGACATCGACGAGCTCGTATCCGACACCTGCCTGCTGGTCCGCCACAAGATGCGACAGCTAAAGATCGAGCTCGAGCACCAAAACGCCGACCAACGGCTCAAAGTAAACGGCAACAAAGGCCAGCTCCAGCAAGTGTTGCTCAATCTCATCATCAACGCCTCCGACGCCATGCCGGACGGCGGACGGCTCACCATTTCGACCCGCTGCGAAACCAACGAAAAAGGCAAGCAAGCCGTCCTCTACATCGAGGACACCGGCTCTGGAATTCCCGAAAACCTGGTGGAGCGCGTCTTCGACTCCTTCCTGACCGACAAACCCGAAGGCACCGGACTCGGCCTCTCTATCGTGAAGCGCATCCTGCGCAGCCACCACGGCGACATCTCGGTTTCCAAAACCGGCCCCACCGGCACCACCATGCGCATCGAGCTGCCGGTGCACCGGTAAACGCAGCAGGGCTGGCGCAAACGAAAGCGCTGAGCGCCACAAGCTGAAAAACGTCAGGTGAAAATGATCTGCGAGCCAGCGCTCTTCTCGTAGAAGTCTCCCACCGTGATGATCTCCTTTACCTGCGGGCAAAGGTCCTCCTCCTTCAGGTGGAACATTTCGAAGGCTGCCTTGCAGGCATAGATCTCTCCCCCCGCGTCCTCGATCATTTCTAGGAATTCACTGACGGGCGGGATATCCAGCTTGTCCATTTCCTTCTTCATCATGTGAGAGGCAAAGGAAGACATGCCGGGAATCGCTCCCAGCAAGGTAGGCATCCCCATTGCCGGGTTCCCCACCGTTGCCACCTTGAGCTTGTCCATCTTCTTCTTCAGTATGGCGTTCATGCCGAAGAACGTGAAAAAGAGGGTTGCCTCAATACCTTCCATGCGGGCGCCATTGGCCATGATCAATCCTGGATAAACGCCATCGAGCGTTCCCTTGGATACGATTATGGATACACGCTTGATTGGCTCTGGAGCCTTGACGGTCTCCACTTTTTCTTCCTCGAGAATTGCTGTGCTCATCAATCTAATCTCCGATTGCTTGTTAACGCTATATGCATCCCTTGGGCTTGGGAATCCCTGCTATACGAGCTGCCTTCTTCGCGGGAGCTCCCGGGAAGAGGGCATAGAGTTCCTTGGTCGGAACGCCACTTTCCTTGGTTAAGCGACGAATCGTCGGGCCGGTCCCCTTCTCCTCGTAAGTCTTGCGCAAGAACTCCAAAACGGTCAGGTGCCTGTCGTTGAGAGATGGCAAGCCCTCTTCCTGAGCCAAAGCTGTCGCCACATCGAGGTCCCAGTCCTTGTAGTTTACCATGAAGTTTTCATCGTCGAAGGAGACGATCTTACCTGCTACTTCTCTATCTTTCATTGTCATTCCTTGTTTGTAATTAGATATTAAATACATAAAAATCATCCGACCTGAACCACAGCGGGCTGCCTTATCAGGTCCGTTCGCTTTCCTTTCAGCGACATGGCTGGCCCAATGCCCAAAGGCCATCCCTTGAGCAGCGCATTCCAATAAACGTGGCGGAACATGAGCTTGCCCCAGTGATTCACGCGCGACTCCTCGAGCAGCGGCATCGGCCCCAGTTTAGCGAAAGGAAAAGTGCCGGGAAGCGGTTCGGTCTCGTAGTTGAAATCGATTAACATCCCCTTGCCGTAGCCCGTCTCCACAAAACAGTTCGAGTGACCGTCGAACTTGGCTTCGAGCTCTTTGCCTGCGGCCGCGGAAAGCAGGTTCTCCTCCAATATTTCCGCTTCAAAATGGGCTACCGATCCTGCCTTGGAAGCTGGCACATCGGTTGCGTCGCCGATCACGAAGATGTTCTCATACCCGTCCGCCTGCAGGGTTTCCTTGTTGGTAGGAACGAAATTTAGCTCGTCGCCGAGCCCTGATCTCTCGATCGCATCGCTTCCCATGTTGGTGGGGACCGTGACCAGCAAGTCATAGTCCACGGTCCGCTCGTCCCAAGAGACGATCTGCTTCTTGGAATTGTCGACGGAACCAATCGCAAAATCCGTTTCCACGTGAATGCGACGGTCTGACAACATATGCTGTAGTCGTTCGGTGGCGACAGGTTTGGTAAATGCTCCAGACAGAGGCGTGACGTACTGGATCTCCGTCTTGTCTCTCAACCCGTTCTTCGTCAGCCACCAGTCTGCCAGGAATGCGAACTCGAGGGGAGCCACTGGACACTTGATCGGCATCTCCGCTACGTTGATGACCAAGCGCCCCCCTTGCCAGTCCTTCAAGCGCCGGGCCAGCTTGCCCGCGCCTTCAAAGGTGTAGAACTCGTGAACGTTACGCCCCCAATCGTCCCCCTCCATGCCTTCCGTCTCTTCAGGCCGAGGTGTGGTACCGGTGGCGACTACCAGCAAGTCGTAGTCGAGCTTAGTTCCGTCCTCCAAAAGCACGCGCTTGGAGTCTGGCTCGATTCGGTCGATAGCGCCCATCACCAAGTCGACTCTCTTCGACAGAAACCTGGACTTCGGCTTGACCACATCCTTTTCCCCATAGACCCCAAAAGGCATAAAGAGAAAACCTGGTTGGTAGTAGTGAAGCGGATCTTGATCCACAATCTGAATACTCCAATCCCTAGCAGGCAACTTGCGGATCATCTTGTTCGCCACAATCGTGCCCGCTGTGCCAGCGCCCAGTATTAAAAGCTTTTTCATCTAGAATTCTCCTCCTATTCAAATTTCAGATAAACGCCTCACTACTCGCCCCAAAACCGCGAGTACATGATTTGAAAGTTCAGTTGCTTGTGCCGCGATTCCACTCCGAACGCTTCATTTCGCACCGTATTCTCGAGCCCCAACGCAGCAGACCAGCTAACGGTCCCCTTGCGACCCGCCTTATGCTCAGCGCCAAATGTAAAGTGGTCTTCGACCGTTGCGGGAAAGAGAGGATTAAGGTAGCGGGTCGGAATCGGGCTGCTCGCATGGTTGAAGCCGATCCGGTAGGCTCCATACTCTTTCGGGGCGTATTCCAATCCGATGGAGAAAACCGTTTGGTCATGCCAATCCTGATACAACTCCGCTCGCAAATCCATGCCTCCCATGGACCCGTTGCTTGCGGCATCGCTCGCCACGAAACGCATGCGGAAGGAATCCATCACCTCCGACCATTCCACCTGCTTCACATCGGCAACCACTCGCCAACTGCTAGCCGGTCGATACATCATGCCTAGCGCATAGGTAGCTGGCCATTGAAAGTCGTTGACCGCGACGTCACCCACCAAGCCCATCTCCATGTATCCCATGGGACTCGTCGCTCCTACCGTTACCCTCGCATCGCTCGACATGAGGTCGCTCAACTTCGTCGCGGAGTGGTAAACCGCTCCAAACCTTAGCTCCGGATTCACCTCGTACAAGACTCCTAGGTTTGCAGCGTATCCCTCTCCCTTCGCTTCGCCGAAATAGGGATTTCCGTTGGCAAAGTCGAAGTAGGCAAATTCTGGGACGGCGCCGTCCAAGGCCTGCAGCAAAGAACCGGACGCCTTGCCCGACACTTGGCTCATCGGGTTCGCTAAATCCATCAGCTGCTGGCCCGACATCGCCATGCAGAGGTCCATGCCGCCCCACACATAGTCCACCGAGCCTCCAACGCCCCAATGCTCGTTGAGCTGATAGGCGTAGGGGAGCATAAGACGCCCGACGGACACTTCCGTCATGTTTCCCAAGCCACGCCCCAAGCCCATGAACGAGTTGCCCGAATACTCGGTCCCCATTCCTCCTTGGCCGAACAACGCTACCCCATACACCTGCTTTCCACTACGACGCGTATAGCCGAAGGCCGGCATGTAGAACGCATCCGCAGCCGAATCCACCGATCCGAAGCCGGGCACTTCCGCCGATACGTCCGGCCCAAGCCTACCCAATGCAAAATCCATGCGAGCATCTCGCTTCTGCAACAGCAGAGTCGCCGGATTGTTCACCGGAGCCGCGGTCCCCGTATCGATTGCCGTACCCGCCCCTCCTAAGGCAGTGGCTCTCGAGCCATACCCTTCCATGTTCATGCCGTTCGTGCCGAAAAGGGTTCCCGCCGAAGCAAATAGCCCTAAGGTAAGTAAGATGAGGTATGGGGACGTTTTCATAACGCTTGCTAATATATAAACTTTCTAACATAAGTTCTCCTCGATCATTGCGAAGTCCCTCTCACTAATTGCGAAACGCCTCGTTTTCCCTAATCCTTTCGCTCGAATGCCCCTCGCCCACGACAAAGCAGCCTACTTCGACAACCTGATCGCCAAGCTGCAGGCCACCGATGACTATCAGGAGTACGAGAGCGCTTTCCGCGACGCTACGGGATTGCCCCTTACGCTCGAACCTGCCAGCCGCCTCACCCTCGCCCTCTGCTCCAAGCATCAGAGCCGCACCAGCTTTTGCTCGCTCATGAATCAGGCAGGACACAGCTGCAAAACCTGCCAAGCCCTGCACCGCGGCATCGAAAAGGAAATGGGCATCGAAAAATCCGACTCCCATGAGCAGAGCGCCGCCGCAGGAACGACCTTTACCGAAAAGTCGCCGCAAAGCGTCGATGCGGTCAATACCGCCTTCGGCGACGCCCCACGTACCTTCGAATGCTTCGCGGGCTTGTGCGAGACCATGGTTCCCGTGAAAGCGGGCAAACAGCTCTTCGCTTTCCTCAAGACCGGACAAGTCATGGTGAAGGAACCCACGCGCGACGCCTTCCGCAGCGCCATGGGAAAGCTGGAAAGGAAACTGAGTGACCAAGAGGTGAAAACCCTGGAAAAAGCCTATTTCGCTACACCTATCGTGCCGCCCGCCAAATACCGGGCCATGACCACCTTGCTCAAAACCTACGCTCGCCAACTATCCCTCGCCAGCCAGCGCATCCTCACCGAGCTCGACAACCAAGAGCCAAACTCCATTCGCAAAGCCAAGGCTTACCTGGCGAAAAATTACCGCAATCCCCTCACTCTCAGCGAGGTCGCCAACGCTGCCGGAATCAGCCCCTTTCACTTCAGCAAGCGCTTCAAGGAAACCGTCGGTATCGGATTCGCGGAATACTTGTCTCGCCTGCGCGTGCAAGAATGCAAGAAGCTCCTCTGGAACCCCAACCTCTCCATCACCGAGGCCGCCTTCGAGTGCGGCTTCCAGTCCATGGCCTCCTTCAGTCGCGCCTGGAACCGGCTCGAAGAGCAATCCCCCAAGCAATACCGCAAATCCCTCACTCCCCAATAGCCCTGCCCCCCTCCGCCAAGCGACTCCAGAACCCGCAAGGCCAACCTCCTGAACATAATAAGTATAGAAACTAAACAAACAGTTGCCAAGCGCTGGAGCATTCCCTTTTTTTAACCCCACCTGACACCAAGACCTGGACCGTCCCTCAAAGTCTGAGCGAACGGTCGAACCCCTGTACCGAGTCCCCATGTCCCTAGATCCTGACAATACCGCCCAACGCATCACCGAAGCCCAAGCCCAAGGCACCGCCGCCACCCTCAAAACCTACGTCAGCCTCTCCGGCCCGGGTTGGCTGCAAAGCGCCATCACCCTAGGCGGCGGCTCCCTCGCCGGCGCCCTCTTCCTCGGCGTCGTCGGCGGCTACTCCATGCTCTGGGTGCAAATGTGCGCCCTCTTCATGGGCGTCATCATGCTCGCCGCCATCAGCTACGTGTCCCTCTCCATCAAGGAAAGCGTCTTCCACGGCATGCGCACCCAGATCAACCCCGTGCTCGCCTGGGGCTGGATCCTCGCCACCCTCGCCGCCAACATGACCTGGGCCCTGCCCCAATTCTCCCTCGCCTACGGAGCCATCACCGAAAACATCGCCCCCGGCCTCATCGGCAACGCCGACGCCACCAGCACCAAGCTCATCACCTCCATCGCCATCCTCATACCCGTGGTCGGCATCACCTTCCTCTACGGCGGAAAAGGCATCGGAATCCGCATCTACGAGACCATCCTGAAAATCATCGTCGGCGTCATCGTCTTCTCCTTCATCGGCGTCGCCATCAAGCTCGCCCTCACAGACTCCGGCCTCCCCTTCGGCGAAATCCTCGTCGGTTTCATCCCCAACCCCTCCCTCATCTTCAAGCCCAGCGCCGGCTACCGCGAATTCCTCGACAGCATCAACAACCCCGCCGCCCAGCAATTCTGGACCGACACCGTACTCTCCAAGCAACGCGACGTCATCGTGGCCGCCGCCTCCGCCGCCGTCGGCATCAACATGACCTTCCTCCTGCCCTTCTCCATGCGAGCCAAGGGCTGGGGCAAGACCCACCGTGGCCTCGCCATCTTCGACCTCTCCACCGGCATGGTGGTCCCCTTCCTCATCGCCACCGCCTGTATCGTCATCGCCTCCGGCTACCTCTTCCACGCTCAACCCTACGACGGCGTGCTCGTCGAAGAAAACGGCCAGCTCGCCATCACCCAAGACGCGTCCCTCTCCGCCCAAGCCGGCCAGATCCAAGGCATGCTCGCCGCCCGCTCCACCGGAGAGCTCGCCGCCGCCCCCGTCGAAAACGGCGAGCTGCAAGTCGCCGCCATGCTGCTCAACCGCAGCAACATGCAATTCGCCACCTCCCTCGAGCCCCTCGTCGGCCCCACCATGGCCCACATCGTCTTCGGCTTCGGCGTCTTCGCCATGGCCCTCTCCACCATCTCCATCCTCATGCTCATCTCCGGCTTCGTGATCTGCGAGATGTTCAAGTTCCCCCACGGCGGCATCCACCACAAGCTCGGCACCCTCGCCGGCGCCGTCGGCATCCTCTGGCCCTTCCTCTGGAGCGGCTCCTCAAAAGCCTACCTCGCGGTGCCGACCTCAGTCTTTGGATACACCCTGCTCCCCGTCGCCTTCCTTGCCTTCTTCCTCATGATGAACTCCAAGAAGCTGCTCGGCGACGCCCGTCCCACCGGCCGCGCCCGCGTCATCTGGAACGTCCTCATGGGCACCAGCCTCCTCATCACCGGCGCCGCCTCCGTGGCCACCGCCTGGAGCAAAACCATCGGCGACTTCGCCATCGGCAAAACCTTCCTCATCACCTTCGGCATCGCCATCGTCATCGGCCACTTCTACCTAAAAAGCAAAAACGCCAAACTCGAAAGGTAGCGTCCGCTGTCCCAGCGGACACCACAACCCGATCCGTAGGGCTGGCGCTCGCGCCACGCCGCATCAACCAAATCACAACCAGATCCCGTAGCGCTGAGCTTCAGCCAGCGACCACACAACCCGATCAAAACCTCAAAACCCGAGCAACCCGTGGCCAAGCAAAACGCATCCAAACCCTACGGAATAGGAATCGTCGGACTCGGCATGATCGCCCAGTTCCACGCCAAAGCCATCGCCGACATGGCCGACGCCAAACTCGTCGCCTGCTACAGCCGCTCCCAAGAAAAAGCCGACAAATTCGCCTCCCAGCACCCCTGCAAGGCGTATTCAGATTACAACGACTTTCTCGCCGACCCCGAGCTCGACATCGTCGCCATCGCCACCCCCAGCGGCTACCACCTCGAACCCATCGAAGCCGCCGCTGCCGCCGGCAAGCACATCCTCTGCGAGAAACCCATCGAGGCCACCGTCGCTCGCACCGACGCCGCCCTCGCCGCCTGCCAAAAGCACGGCGTCAAGATCTGCGGCATCTTCCCCCGCCGCTTCACGCCGGCAGTTGAAGAAACCAAAAAAGCCGTCGACGCCGGACGCCTCGGCCAGCTCACCCTCGCCTCCGCCTACATCAAATGGTTCCGTACCCAAGAGTATTACGACGCCGACATCTGGCGACGCATCTGGTCCCTCTCCGGCGGCGGCGCCCTCATGAACCAGTCGATCCACACCATCGACATGCTGCTCCATTTCGCCGGCGACGTCGAATCCGTCTCCGCCTACATGAAGACCGCCACCCATGAAGGCATCGAAGTCGAAGACCTCGCCGTCGCCACCCTCAAATTCAAGAACGGAGCCCTCGGTACCATCGAAGGCACAACCACCGCGTATTCAAAAACCGGACACCCCGCCCAAGTGCAGCTCTGCGGCTCCACCGGATCCATCTTCCTCACCGACGAAACCCTCTCCGTCTGGGACTTCCAAACAGAACAACCCGAAGACCAAGCGATCCTCGCCAAATACGGAGCCAACGCCCCCAAAGGCGGAGCCGGCGCCGCCGACCCCGGCTCCATCGACTACCGCCAACACCTCAGAAATTTCCAAGAGTTCACCACAGCCCTCACAGAGGGACGCGAACCCACCCTCGACGGCCCCGAATCCCGCCGCGCCATCGCCCTGATAGAGGCCATCTACACCTCCGCCCGCCAAGACGGCCACCCCGTCACCCTATAAACAGGAGGGACGGGTTCCACCCCGTCCGCACAACACCACCCACCGGAATCCGGTCCGCCCCCAGGTAGGGTCCGCTGTCCCAGCGGACCGAACAACCGCCACTAGGGCTGGCGTCGCGACCTCGCCACCTTGTGCGCCCCCCATCATCCCCAAAACAAACCCTCGCCAAATCCCCCCTCATCTGCGTCCATCCCGGTTTCAAACCTACAGCCTAAACAGCTAGCACCTAACCAAGCTTCTCCTTGAAACCACGCATCAAACTCGCCGAAACCCGTCCCGCCACCGGAGGCGTGCTCGCCCTTTACGAGCAAGACGGAGCCTATTCCATCAACTTCAGCGGCCAAGAGCTCATGCACTCCAAGGCCGCCGCTTCCGAAAAGCTGCTCGGCAAGCTCGGCGGCGAATCGCTCCCCAAAGACCAGCCCAGCCGCCTGCTCATCGGCGGACTCGGACTCGGCTTCACCCTCGCCACCGCCCTCGAAGCCGCAGGCCCCGACGCCAGCATCGAAGTCCTCGAGCTCGCCCCCGAAGTCATCGACTGGAACCGCGAGCACCTACGAGAGCTCAACGGCAAATGCCTCGACGACCCCCGCGTGCAACTCCAAGTCGCCGACGCCACCGCCGTTATCCGCAAAGCCGAACCCGAAAGCTACGACTGCCTCCTGCTCGACATCGACAACGGCCCCGTCGCCATGGTGCAAAAAGGCAATGCCAACCTGTATTCAAAATCCGGAGTCCGCACCATCAAGTCCGTGCTCAAGCCCGGTGGCTGCGCCATCTTCTGGTCCGCCGGTCCCGACGAAAAATTCGCCGCCCGCCTCAAGCAAGCCGGTTTCCAAGTCAAAGCCATCCCCGCCAAAGTCCACGAAGGAGCCAAACGCGCCGCCTACCTCCTCTACCAAGCCACCAAGTAGCACATTGTAGGAGCGACCTTGGTCGCGATCACGTGGGAAGCGGCCTTATGCCGCGATAAACGCAATCCCACCCGTGGGAGCGTGCTTGTCACGCGATAAGCAACCGGATCCACCTTCATCTCTTCGTCCCCTCAGTGAAAATCATAACTCCGCGCCGCCGGCACGCCCCCCGTCACCAAGGCCTCGATACGATCCGCCTTCACATGCGTCACCCCCTTCTGACGCTGTAGCACGCCAGAGATCACTAGAAACTTCTCCTGCGTAATCGTCAGCCGACACTTCTCGAAAAGCTGCGGCAAAACAATCGTATTGGAAATTCCCGTCTCGTCCTCCATCGAGATGAACACAAAGCCCTTCGCCGTGCCCGGCCGCTGACGGCAAATCACCTGCCCCGCAATCTTCACCCGAGCCCCATTCGGCGTCGTATCCAAATCGCACGCGCGCCAAACGCCTCCTAACTCGCTTCGCAGCGACGCCATCGGATGCGTGCCCACCGTCACGCCCACCCCCGCGTAGTCCGCCTGCAAACGCTCCAGGTGTGTCATCACCTCCAAGGGGCTCAAGCCCTCCCCCTCCGGCTCCTCCACCCGAGCAAACAAGTCATCCTCGTCCAACAGCGACTCCACCTCCCAAAGCGCCCTGCGCCGATCCCCGCAAAAGCAATTCAAGGCCCCGATCGAAGCCAGCTGCCGCAGCTCCTCCTTATTGAACCGCGTGCGAAAGCGAAAATCCTTCAACGAACGAAACGTCAAGCGATCCCGCTCCGCCACCATCGCCTTCCCCTTCTCCCGCGAAAGCCCCTTCACCATCACCAAACCCAAACGAATCTCCCCAGGTAGGAGCGACCTTGGTCGCGATCCCTCAACCAAAGCACCAACCCCATCCCCGTAGGGCTGGCGCTCGCGCCACGCCGCATCATCCCGACCCCGTGGGAAGCGGCCTTGTGCCGCGATCTCTTCCACATCCCGATCCTGTGGGAGCGTGCTTGTCACGCGATCTCCCCGAGCATCCCGATCCCCATCCGCGCCCATCCGCGTCCATCCGTGGTTCCCCTCACTCTCAACCCTTACACCTTCACCCTTCCACTGCGCAACACACTCCCACCGCGACTCCATCACGCAAACCGCTCTCACCCGGATCCCCCGCCGCTTCGCGTCCTGGATCAAAGTCGCCGGCGAATAAAAGCCCATCGGCTGATTGTTCAGCAGCCCCACAAAAAACTCCTCCGGGTAGTGACACTTCAAATACGTGCTCACATAAGCCAACAAGCCAAACGAGATCGCATGGCTCTCCGGAAAGCCGTAATGCGCAAAACTCGAGACCGACTGCACCACGCTCTTCACCTTCTCCTCTTCTACGCCCCGATCCCGCATCGCCTTCACCAGCTTGCCCAGCACCTTGTTCATCCGCTTCTCGTTGGTACTAAAGGTGCTAACCGCCCGCCGCAGCTCCTCCGCTTCCCCGCCGCTAAAGTCCGCCATCACCATGGCCACCTTCAAGATCTGCTCCTGAAACAAAGCCACCCCCAGCGTCCGCTCCAGCACCTCCACCAAGCGCTCGTCAATATACTCAATCTTGCTCGGATCCTCCCGCCGCTCCAGATACGGATGCACCATCTTACCCTGGATCGGCCCCGGCCGAATAATCCCCACTTCCACCACCACGTCATAAAAACACTTCGGCTTCATGCGCGGCAAAGTCGCAATCTGAGCCCGGCTCTCGATCTGGAAGACACCCACCGTGTCCGCCCGCTGCATCATCTCGAACGTCGCCGTATCATCCTTCGGGATACGAGCCATATCGATATCCACGCCCTTACGATTCAGCGTCTCAATCGTGTCCTGCATCACCGCCATCATCCCCAAACCCAGCAAGTCCACCTTCACGATTCCCAAATCCTCGCAGTCATTCTTGTCCCACTGGCACACGGAACGCCCCGGCATCGACGCCGGCTCCAAAGGCACCACCGTATCCAAAGCCCCCTGACAAATCACCATCCCGCCGGAATGCTGCCCCAAGTGCCGCGGCAAGCCCAGCACCTGCACGCACAAGGCCGACAATGCCTTCGCTCGCGGATGCTCCTTCGCGATACCCGACTTCTCCAGCTGCTCCTCGAAACCCACCCCATGCTCGTAGTTGTGGCTGCCAAAAAGCGACGAAAACCGCCCCAAAAACTCCTCCTCGAAGCCCAACACCTTGCCCACCTCACGCGTCGCGCTCTTGCGCCGATACGTGATCACGTTCGCCGTCATCGCCGCCCCATGGCGCCCATACCTCCGATACACCTCCTGGATCACCTGTTCGCGCCGCTCCCCGCTCGGCAAGTCGATATCAATATCCGGCCAGCTCCGCCGTTCCTCATTCAAAAAACGCTCAAACAACAAGCCCGCCCCCACCGGATCCACCGGCGTGATCTCCAAGCAAAAGCACACCACGCTATTCGCCGCACTGCCCCGCCCCTGAGCCATGATGCCATTGTCCCGACAAAAGTTCACCAAATCCCAAACGATCAAAAAATAGCCCGAAAACCCCAGCTTCGCGATCACCGCCAACTCATGCTCCATCTGCCGCCGCGTCTTCTCGTTCGGCTCCCCGCGAAACCGCTTCCGCGCCCCCGCAAACACCACCTTGCGCAAAAACGTATCCATCGACTCACCACGCGGCACCTCATAGCTCGGAAACTGATAGCCCAAATTCTCCAAGCCAAATTCCACCCGCTCCGCAATGCGCAAGGTATTCTCCACCGCCTCCGGAATATCGCGAAACAGATAACGCATCGCCTCCGGAGCCTTCACGAACCGCTGCCCGTTCCGGCTCAACAAGCCCCCTGCCTCGTCCAACTTCACCTTCTCCCGCAAACAGGTAAACACATCCATCAAAGCCCGTCCCTGCGGCCGCGCATAGCTCACCCCATTCGTCGCCACCAGCGGCAAGCCCTCCGCCGCCGCCAAGTCACGTAGCCCCGACACCAGTCGCTCCTCGCCCCTCTCATGCCGCCGCTGCAACTCCACAAAAACATTTCCCTCGCCAAACACATCCCGCAAAGAACTCACCCGCTCCCGCATCCCATCCTTGTCACCACGCTCCCAATACGGACGCAACACCCCCTCCTCGTCCCCCGTCAAAGCCAACAGCCCCTCGACCCGCCCCGCCAAGTCCTCCCAAGCCACACGCCCCTCCCCCTTCTTCAACTCCTTGTGGGAAGCGGCCTTGTGCCGCGATAGTCCAACCCGATCCGTAGGAGCGACCTTGGTCGCGAAACCACCACCCCGATCATCCCCCAAACCCAAGTGCGTATCCGTCAGCAAACGACAAAGATTCTGATACCCCACCCGCGACTTAACGATAACCGGCAGCGCCGTACCATCCGCCATCGGCAGCTCGCAGCCCACGATCCCCTTCAGTCCCAACTCGCGGCACGCCGTATGAAAGCGAGCCGAACCATAAACGCCGCCCCGATCGCAAAGAGCCATCGCCCCCACGCCCCGATCCGCGCAAGCCTCCGCCAACTCGTCCGGCTGCGACGCCCCCCGCAAAAACGAAAACGCCGACCGCCCATGCAACTCAACATAACTACCCAATCTTCTTCTCCTTCTTCATCTTAATCTTCATCTCCACAACCCTCTCCTACTCGCTTCCCATCTCTTCCGTTCCATTTTAGAAGGAGATTAAGATGAAGAAGCAGAAGAAGAGTTTTAATAATTCCCCTCCACCTTCCACCCATCCGCGTCCTTGCAAATCCGATACACGCCCCCCTTATTCAGCTCCACATCCCACTCCACGCAGTTCCAGCTCCCCGTTTCTTCCCACCAATGCCCCGAATTCAGCCACGGGCCACGCACCGCCTTCACGAAGCCGGAAACCGTTTCGCACTGTATCCAAATCGGCTGACGCCCCTGGAACTCCACCGACGCCGCCAAGCCCGGCCGATACCGCCGCAGCGGCATGCCAAACATCCGCCCCAAATCCAGCTCGCCCACCGGCGGCACCGCAGCCGGCAGCTCCTCCATCCTCACCCCATCCGGACGTCCATCCTCTTCCAACACCGGACGCCCCACTCGATCCTCACCCACGATCCCCGCCACCCGAGACAAGGTCTGCGTGAAGCGATACGGATTCTTCAAGCTACTCTCGAACAAGCCCAACTGCCGCTGCTTGAAGTCAACAACCTCCAGCCAAAGAGAAATCCTCGCCACCGGCGAATCCGTCTCCACCTCCTCCAGCCGAGCCGCCAGCAGCGAAAACAAAGCCCCCTCGTCCGCCGTGGCCTCCGGCAACTTCTGCTCCACCACGAGCGGCTCCCCATACGCCAAGCCCAGCTCCACCCGAGCAAAGGCCGCCACCTTGTGAGCCACCCGCATCCGCAGGCACAGCGTGTCCAAAAAGCGCCTCAGCAAAAACAAAAGCGGATCCACCGAATCCACGTCGTATTCAAATTCCCACGACTCCTCAAACTCCGCCGGCAGCTCCGCCACCGCCACCACCCGCTGTTCCTTGCCCGTCACCCGATCCCAAAGCCGCAGCCCCTCCACGCCCAGCCGCGCCCCCACCGCCGCCCGCTTCAACTTCGCAAAAGCCGACACCGTACGCACCCCCCACTTGCTCAATACATCCAACAATCGAGCCCGCGACGCGGGATCCGCTCCAAACGGCACATCCCCAATCGGCAAACCCTCCACAAACTCCGCCAAGCCCACATAGTGGATCGGCCGCTCCGCGGGCGATTTGTCTTTCTGTAGGAGCGTGCTCGTCACGCGATTCTCCCCTCCCACCAACAACACTCTGCCCGCAAGGGCATCCTGAGCCCAGTCGAAGGACTTCGCCGCCAACGCCGCCACCACGCAACTCTCCGCCACGCCAATCCCCACGCAAATGCCCATTGCCGACAGCTCCGCCACGATCTGCCCGCAACGCTGCAGCGCCTCCTCCAGCTTTGCCCCCTTCAGGTCCACCAGCACTTCCCCCGCGCCATCCCGTTCCACCCGCGGCGACAAAGAATAGGCCAAGGCAAACAACAGCTCCTCCAGCGAGGCTTCCGCCTGCCGCGAGCGATGCCGCACCACCAGCTCCGGACAACGGGCCAAAGCCTGCGGCACCGAAAGCCCCGCATGCACGCCCTCCCGCTCCGCCTCCGCCGTCGCCTCTAGCACTACCGGCTTCCGCGCCTCCGCATCCACCACCACAACAGGTAGGAGCGACCTTGGTCGCGATCCCACAACCCGATCCGTAGGAAGCGGCCTCGCGCCGCGACTCCCAGCAACCCGATCCACGTCCCCTCTCAAAACCGATTGCAAGGCCAGCCTAGGAATCTGCAATACAGCGAACACCTTGCATCCTCCTCGTATCCAAATTCAAAACACACAAATAGAAAAGCTTCATCCCACAGCCCTTCTCACCAACTGAGCAAACCCGCCCCGTTCCCGCGTCCGCTTGCGCAAAACCTCGAACTCCAACTCACAACCCAGCTCCCGCACACTCATATCCATATTTCCGATACACAACCGCCCATCCAAACGCACCCGAACCTGAGCGCTCGGGATCATCGCCTGCGGCGTAAACACGCATACGAAGGCCCCCGACCGTTCCGCTAGGCGCTGCAGGCGGTACCAGTCCGCCGCCTTCACCCGTCGCAGCTCCCGCTCCCCGCAGCCCCGCAGGTCCACCAGCACCATACCTAGGTTCTCGTCCCGCAGCAAAGCGTCCGCCACCTTCATGGTCTCCCCCGCGCTGCGACAGCGAGCCCACAGCAAATGCTCCAGCAACTCCGGCGGCGACGACTGCGGATCGAAGCCATCCGCCCCATCCACCAAAGCCACAAAACGCTGAGCCCGCCGCATGGCCGCCAACAAGTGCAGCAAGAGCACCTGCCCGCCCGAGCTGGCCCCGCTCTCCGCCAGCTCCGTGAGCAGCCCCGAGCGCAAGCCCCCTTCCAGGGCTTCGTCCAACGAGTCGACACCAGTCCCTAGAGTTTCCGATTCAGCCGGCGCCACGCGCTCAACTCCCAGCCCATCAAAGGCTTGCTCCAGACTGGCCGACTCAGCATCTGCACGAGCGGTCGCCATGCCATCATTCCACTGCATTCCCGCAGCCGCGTCAACGCCGCCAAAGGCCTGCGAATCCGCCAAATTCCTAGGCTCTTCATCCCCAAGAATTTGCCCCTCAAAAAAACTTACCTCGCCCGCTTCGACCGTCACCCACCCAAGCTACACCACCCCCTCGGACATCCGCCGTCCAAGGCCTTTTTAGCGAGTCGCAAAAGGTGGCGCGGGTTCTCCGAAGACGCCTCTCCCGTGCGCCGCAGAACAAGGCTCAACCCGACGCGGACGGCAACAAGCGCCGCCCCTGGCCTTTAAACCGTTCCGATCATCTAACAAAGGAGGGCTAAACCCTAAGAAGAAAGACTCACTTGCCAACTCCCACCGCTTTCCTAACCTTCAGCTCAAAGGATCCAAATACTCTCCCAATGACCCTCCATAACCCTATTACCGGATTCCTCGGGACTTCCGCGACCAAGGCCATCATCCCCGGCCTTGCTCTCTCCATCCCTTTTTTCCTCGCTTCCATCGTCTTCCTCCAGCTCAGCCCCTACGCCCAGCTTGCCAACGGTGCAGCCTTCAAGGGCATCGTCTTCGGAGCCATCCTGCTCGGTTTGCTCACAGCATACCTTTTCGTATTCACGAAAAGCCTACTAAGCTATCCGAGCACCATCCACTTCAATGGCCAAACAATTCGCATAAGCTACCGATTCGCTCCAAAAGTTGAATACGCAAGCCAAGATATAGTAGGCGTCAGCCGCGATGCAACCCCTGGGCGGCATGTCACCCTCCGCTTCGAGATGCGAAATGGAAAATCGTTTCCCGCGATGATAAACCTCTACCAGTCAAAAGCCCTTTACTCCTATCTCAGCAATCTTGGCCTGACCGTCTTCTGAACGAATTTCCTAGGAAACCAAAATAGGGAGGCCTCACGTATCATACGACGGCAAAGCAACCCACACCCCATGAAAATCCAACTCCTGCTGACAGCGCTGCTCTGCGCAATCTCTGCAACCACCAGCAGAGCTGCTCCCACCACCCCTCAATTCAAAGTACCGCCACCCCGGACAGGATACAGCCAACTTGAAACAGGAGTCTACCACATCGAGGTCGATTCACGCTCAACAAACACCTCTGACGACAGGGACGCGAAGCTACTCTGCGAAGCGCTGGTTGCTCAAATAGCCAAAGAGGGCGACTACGAAGTTTTGGCTTGGCGAGAGGCCCAATACGAAGCCGCCGAAGGAAGCCATTTCACTGGAACGTCCCACTCTATCGTCATCTGGACTTCAGGGAGCAAAAAACCTACGAAGAAGCCTTCTTAAAATATACTGGCAGGGCTGCACCGGACCGACCCCGCAAATAATACGGTAGCTTTTCATCAAAGCGAAAAACAGTACAGCTTCCCTCCTCCAACCAATATCCCCTAAAAAAGCCATGCCTCGGATCCTCCTCATCCTCGCATTCCTCGCAATCCCCATCGCCCAAGGAATTGAACTTCCGAATCCACCCGATGGATACAGGTGGAAACAAATTCTCGACGAGCAATCCGCCCTCCTCGTCCCCATCGGATGGCATTTCAAATCCCAACACGGGAAGAACACAGACGGATTCTTCGTATCCAAAGAAAACATTGAAGCAGAGGGCAAGTTCGACACCGGCCTTTCCTTGAACGTCATCAAGCAGGTCAAGCAGAGCACCGGACTCGCCCCCAGCAAGTACTCCCTGGCCATGATCGAGCAGATGCAAAAGAGCAAAAAGGTGCTGCTCGCCGATTCCCGCAACGCCGGTGCCTTCAAAGCCTTCACCCTCAGGTTCCTAGATAGCCAGCCAAACGTCCCTGACGTCGTCGTGCACAACCTCTTCATCGCCAACGACGAAACCGGTACCCTCTGGTACTACATCTTCGAAGCTCCCCAGAGCGAATGGGAATCCGCTTGGCAAACGGGCGACACCCTCCTCAGCCACCTTCTGCTGGAAACGGAAATCTAGCTCCCAGGCGGCGCGGCTTCTCCGAAGTCGCTTCAAGTGGAACCAACAACACGAACGCCAAACCTCTTCTCACTCAATCTCACCTACAACCCATGCCCTCCACCCTTCTCGCAATCGCCCTCCTCGCCGTCACCTTCACCCAAGGCGGAATCCTCGATCCCTCCAAGCTCCACGGGGAATGGTACCACGCCTACGAACTTCCCGACGGCAGGACTTACGAAGGCTATACCATCTACCGAGAGGACGGCACCTTCTCCGACAATTCCACCATCTTCTACGACGGAGAGGCGATCGACAGCATCAGGATCGAGGGCACCTGGAAGTTGGAAGGCCGGCAAATGACCTATAAAGGAAAAGTCATCGGACACCCCAGCATCCCGGAAGAGCAGCCCGACGTCACCTGCGAGATCACCGAAATCACCGACGAACGCTACTCCTTCAAATCCCCCATCGACGGCAGCATCCAACACGAAACAAGGGTGAAGTAAAAGCGCAGGCCCTGGTGGCACAGAAATAGCATATCCGTTTCCAACAGATTCCACTACCCATGGGCAGACTCACCGACAAAAATCAGCGGAGACGACTGGGCAAGCTGCACAGCGAAAGCAAGTCTTCCGCCTTCGACTCCAAGGGGTTCGCGGCAGGGATCTTCTTTGGCGTCGCCCTGCTATTCGCAGTTTCCAGTCAATACGCCCCCATGGACATCTTCATCAGGTTCATGTTAGGCGCCCTCGTTATTCTCTTCGTTGCCGTATCCGTGATGATTGTCCTAGAAAAGCGAAACGCCACCAAGACCGGACTTGTCGCCATTGGACTCTTTTGCGTCCTGTTCATCTATAATCTCGTCACCACCGGGCGAGTGGGCTTCGGCTTCCTCTGGCTCGTGGCCGTGCTTTTCGCCACGAAGAAGCTCCTTGAATTCGATGCCTACCTCCGCGCTAAGAAGTAGCCCACACGCAGCGGTTCAACCATCAACGAGCCTCTTGACCCATTCTCAGGAGCACCTAGCCTGCTCCCAGAATCTCGACCCTCGTAGCTTCGAAGCGTTGCCATAGTCTGCCCGTCCAGAACTCGCTCGAGCAAGAGTGATCAACATCCACCGGAATCCCCCCAATGAAATCCACTTTTGGTTACCTCGCTGCCGTCCTTATCATCGGCCTCCTCAGCGCCTTGCCCTACGTTTACAAGCGTGGCTTTGCCGCTGGAGCGGAGAGCGCGCAAGCGTCACTGCCACACGAAGAAAAGCCTCTCGCAGGGTCTTCCGCTCCCGACAGCTTTGCCGACCTCAGCATCCCGCACCCCGAGCGCAACACCTCGGCGTCTCAGCCTACGCCAACCCCAGACAGGTCTCCGGAGTCGCTAGCAATCGACCGCAAGATCGCCCAGTTCGCTCCCTCCACTCCAATCGACCAAGCCTTGCTGCTTTGGACCGAAATCGAAGCCCTGCCCGATGGACCAGCCAAGCGGGAACAACGCGAGACCTTCCTCAAGGCCTTCGGAGAATACCACGGAGAAGCTGGCTTCATCGCCCTGCTCTCCGACGAAGGTCCCAATGCCTTGCGAAGCCTCGGCCCTCTCGCCGCCGGCTGGGCCAGGAACGAACCCGACGCCGCCTGGGCCGCCCTGCTCGCAGCTTCCAACAAGGGAGCCATCCGTGGCATCGACCTCCGCTCCGTCATCGCCGAGGTTTCCCAAACCGATCTCGGAAGCGCCCTTGACATGATCAACGACCTGCAAGGCAACCGCCGCGACCGGGAATTCCGCAGCCTTGCCAACAGCCAGCAGTCCACCGAAGCCTTCCAAGCCATGCTGGAAATGTCGCTGCAGATTCCCGACGACACGTTCCGCGAACGCAGCATGGCTTCCCTCTTCGACGCCTGGTCCGACTTCGACTTCAACAGCTCGCTCGACGCCATCAACACCCTACCCGATCCCAGTCTCGCCAAAAGCTCCATGCACGGCCTGCTGCGCAGCTGGGCCCAACGAGACGGAGCCGAAGCCTTCGCCTATGCTCTCGAAAACCAAGGCGACCCCAACGTAGAAGGCTCCCTTACCAGCGTCGCCAGAAGTTGGTTACGCTCGTCTTCAGCTTTCGAAGTCGACGAAGTCTTCGATGCCTTGGCCTACGCTCCTGAAAGAGACAAGACCCTCTTCGACCTCACCGCCGACCTGATCGCCGCTGATCCAGAGACCACCATGGCCATGGTGCAAGAAATGGAAGATTCCTCCCTTCGCCAACGCACCTTCTCCAAGGCCATCCACTACTGGAGCCGCAATGACCTCGATGGAGCGGAAACCTTCGCCTTTAGCCAAGGGGACCCAACCGCTCAGGCCTCCATGATCTCAACCCTTTCCCGCAGCCGCATGCAAGAGGGCGGCAGCCTCGATCCCTACGCCCAAGCCATCGGAGCGCTCGAGGAGCAAAAGGATCGGCGACGCGCCTTGATCGGACTTAAACGCAACCTCGACAGCCTCGGCACCCAAGCTAGCCAGGAACAAGCCGCTGCCGTCGACCACATCCTCTCCCAATACGCCGCCGACATGGAAGGCGTCACCTTCATGCCAGATGGCCGGGTCCGTATCCGCAATCCACGTACGGAACGCATCAAGGTCAAGACCCCCTAGCCCTGCCTCGGCAAGACTGTCGCAATCGCTGCGATCTCCATGCGAACATCAGCAGTGGGAGAGCGCTTGTCACACGAGGGCGAAGCAACTTCGCGCCTCCTTTTTCGCGTGACAAGCAGGCTCCCACAACCTCCGATACAATCTCAGTCTCCTATCCGCCTCGTCATCCAACTATCCAACTCATGAGCAAGAAGATCGTTTCCATCACCCAAGCCGACAACTGGTTCTTTTGCCAAGAAAGCAAAAGCCGAGATACGCCTCACAGCTACACCCGCCTCAGCGTCTGGGTCGCGTACGAAGATGGCAGCGCAAGCGGACTCCTCTCGAGCCATAGCGGTCAGAGCTTCGAGCTTTCCCATCCCCCTGCCCAAGGCGATGGATTCTACATCCACTGGGACGAACTCAATCCCGAGCAACGGAACGAAGCGCTCATGCAAGGCAAAATCCCGGGTTCTGCTCACCCAGGATTCCAACAAAGCGAAAGCTGAACGAAAGGCGGGCCTAGTGAATTTTTCGCTTATCCCGTCGCATACTCGTCACAACAAGCTCATGTGGGAGCATGCTTGTCACGCGATTTTCCGCTTCAAATCATACGAAAAACGCTCGAGTGTCCTGTCACGGATCGAATGTCGCCTGCAACGTAGCGCTGTGATTCAGCCAGGGGCCGCAGAGAGTAGATCCTTCTATGCGGTCGCCGGCTGAATCTCGGCGCTACGTTTGACACATGACATGTCACTAGCCTTCCGACTCCGCCAGCGACTTCTCGATGGCCGCAACCAGCTTGTCTGACTTGGGAGCAACAGCGGAGCTGAATCGATTGATGATCTCCCCTTCGCCGTTCACGAGAAACTTGCTGAAGTTCCAACCGATGCGACCTGGAAATGGCGACGTCTCCCCTGCCAGCTTTTCGTAGAGCGGGTGACGGTCGGGCCCATTCACCTCGATCTTGGAAAACATGGGAAAACTGACCCCGTAGGTCAGCGAGCAAAACTCCTTGATGTCCTCTTCCGTTCCCGGCTCCTGCCCGCCGAACTGGTTGCAAGGAAAGCCGAGCACCACCAAACCTTTGTCTGCGTATTTGGCGTTGAGCGCCTCCAGCCCCTTGTACTGCTTGGTGTAACCACATTTGGAGGCGACATTCACGATTAACAGCGTCTTCCCCTTATACTTCGCCAGCGTGGTCTCGTTCCCGTCGATGTCGACCAAGGGAATATCGTAAATCGAAGGAGCGGCATACAAATGGGCAGTCATAGCGAAAAAGACGGCAAGGAAGACAGGTGCAAGTTTCATAAAAAAGCAGAACAATGGTTTGAATTGGCTCTACCTTGAGAACGGTCGCATCCGCGTACGATTGCGAACAAGAAACGGGAAATGCGTGCGACCCCTAAACCGAGCCCTCAACTTCCGCCCGCAGCCCGGTTCGCCTCCCTGATACCCTTGGCGGCCTTGCGAATCTCGTTTACATCATCGGTCGACAAACGCTTCAAGTTGCGAAGCTGCATGCTCATGCGCGGATTGCCGCTCAAGCTTTCTTCATGGCGAGCGAGAAAGTCCCAATACAAGACCGTAAACGGGCAAGCACCTTCCCCGCTCCGCTTGTCCGGATCGAAGCGACACTTTTCGCAGTAGTTGCTCATCCTTTTGATGTACTTTCCCGACGCCACGTATGGCTTGGACCCCATCACCCCGCCATCCGCGTACTGCGACATTCCTAGGGTGTTCGGCAACTCCACCCATTCAACCGCGTCCACATAAACGGAAAGGTACCAATCATGCATTGCCTTGGGATCCACTCCGAGCAGCAATCCATAAAGGCCCGTGACCATCAGCCGCTGGATGTGGTGAGCATATCCGTGCTTCATCGTTTGCGTAACCACGTCCCGGATACATGACATCTCCGTGTCTCCGCTCCAATAAAACTCCGGCAAAGGCTCCTGGGCCTCCAGCTCGTTGCGCTGCAAATAGCCTGGCATGTACTCCCAGTAGATTCCGCGCACGTACTCCCTCCAGCCGAGTATTTGTCGGATGAATCCCTCCGCCGACTCGATCGGAACCTTGCCGTCTCGATAGGCTTGCTCGGCCGCCGCTACCACTTCCTTGGGGTCGAGCAGCTTCAGGTTGATCGACGAAGACAGCAAAGAGTGGTTCAAGTAAGGCTCTCCCATCCACATCGCGTCTTGGTGAGCCCCAAACTGAGCCAACTCGCCCTGGATGAAGCTCTCGAGTGCCCGCAGGGCGTCAGCTCGCGTCACCGGCCAGTCGAAGTGTTCAAGATCTCCGGGATGCTCGGAAAATTTCGTATCCACCATTTGGATCACCTCGCGCGTGATCTCGCCTGGCTCGAAACGCTGCCGCGGAAAAAGTCGCTCCGGTCCCTCCTTTCCAAAGGCCTTGCGATTGCTGGCATCGAAATTCCACTTTCCTCCAACCGGCTCTCCATCCTCCATCAACACCCCATGCGTCTTTCGCATCTCGCGATAGAAGTACTCCATGCGCAACTGCTTGCGGCCCTCCGCATGCTGGGAAAATTCCTCGAGAGTCGCGTAGAAGGAATCGTCCTCAACCACCTCCAAGTCTCGCCCCGCCGCCTCGCATGCCGCCTTCAGCTCTTCCAGCACCCGCCAATCCCCCGGTTGCGTCACGCGGACCGACTCAAAGTCGCTCTCTTCGAGAAAAGCCTGCAAGGCTTCCCCCAGGGTTTCGCAGCGCGGCTCGTCGTCGAGGCGACGATAGTGGAGCTCCACCTTCCGCTTCCTCAGGTCTTCTGCGAAGTGGCGCATGGCCGATAAGAACAGGGCGATGCGAATCTTGGAGGACCAGACATGGGTGGACTCAGCCGTGACCTCAGCCATCCATATGGCGTCGAAGGATGAGAAGGCTTTCAAGCGATCAGAGAGCTGATCGCCCAAGACAACGAGGAGGCTCCGTTTTTTCGAGGACATCGGAAAAGGCGAACGAGCCGCGTCGCCTAACAAATGCAGGCTGCAGCCGGATCGATTCCAACCTCAGCGTCTCCTCGATGAAGCGCTCCAACCCTCTCGGCTAAGGCCTTTCGCAAATGCGCCCTTAAGCCAGCTGCACGAGGCTGGAGAGCTCGCCCGTAAACGCCGAGCGGCTGGAACGGGAACGAGTGCTTGTCTTGGACTTTGCGTTGTTTCGCTCCGGCCGCTCCTGGATAATGATCGAGTGCCACCCGGTGCTATAGGTCTCGTAACCGGGGGCCGCAGCATGGGCCACAACCGAAGCTTTTCCGCTGGTATTGATCATCGAGTAGTTTCGCTCTTCGGAAAACAGAGAAGTTATTTCCGTATCCAATGTTTCGTTACCATTCGAGTTCTTCGTATCCGCAAGAACCTTACCGCTTTGATCAACGATGCAAACGCGGGAACGGCTCCACTCCTCTTGCGGAAGCGGCGTACGCTCCACGATGACCTGAGCCAGCTCGTCCCAATTGAACAATATTCCCAATACGCCCAAGGGTCGCCCGGTCGATTCTCCTCCCTCACGCACCACGCACGAGTAGGCCAGGACTCGCTCGCCGTTGACAAGGGAAGAGCGGTGACAGGTCTCGAAGCCGTATTCGTCCCCGTTGGACGTCGCTCTGGCCGAGCGGAACCATTGGCTCTCGGACACGTCAGCCCCGACGCTTCGGTAGCGATCTGGCCTTCCGTTGGCTACCACCTTCCCGTCCAAATCAGTGAGAACGAGATCGTAGTAGACAGTGTAGGCAGAAAGGATGATTCCCATACGCCGCGAGGCGAAGTCCATGCCCTCTCGACTCCGATGGCTAAGAGCGTCCACCAGAGAAGAGTCAGTGGCCCACCAACGCACGTCGCAGGTACGCTCGTATAGGTTGCGGTCGATCAAGTCTATGTTGTTGAGAGCCAAGTCCCGCAGGCGAGTACCCAACATCCGGTAAGCCATCACTTCCGAAATATGATCCACTTCCTTGATAGTGCCCTGCGTCTCCTCGTTCATGTCCTTCGCGACTTTGGATGTACGGTCGGAGAGCTCTTGTATTGCTTGGGCAACTACAGCGAAAGCAGCTCCCGAGGAACCTCCTGCTCGAGCCGCTTCTATCTGAGCGTTAAAGGACAGCAGACGCGTTTGCACGTTCACGTTGGTGATCAAATCGATCGCCTGGCCGATGCTGCTGTTCAAGTCTCGGGCGAGGTCCGAAATACGGTCCAAACTCATGTCCGAGTCGTTCTGGTCTGGAGACAGCCCATGGGCGGGACCAACTGTATCCAAAGAATGGCTTTCTGCGATTTTGTAAGAATCCATAACTACGCCTGAAAGCTACGTCAGACGAATAGGCAGCTTTAAGCGTTTTTCATGGTTTTCCACGATTGTGTAAATTTGAACGCTAACTGCTTAAGATAGTGCACTTTACAGATTCTAATCTGCTCATCTTTGAGCGCTAAAAGGGGCATCCAATGAATATTATTCATAGAAACACACAGATCCCATCAGTCATGCGAATAAAGGCGGAACCAGAGCTCCTGGAGGTAAAAAGATTCTGAAAAGCTGGGATCCACTTCCCTTGCTCGTGCGAAGGTCCCTGTAAGTCGCCCAAGTGGCATAAACGACAACGACAACCAACGCAGACATGAAAAAGTACATCACAACCCTTCTCGCCCTGGCAGCTTTCACTGTTGCCCAAACCGCAAGCGCCCTACACTACACCGAATTCTACGTGGAGCTCGATGGAGCCAGCGAAGTTGGAAGCCCGGGCGACCCAGACGGCACCGCCTGGGGCACCTTGAAGATAGACCAAGCCACCAACGAGATCGTCTGGAGCTTCTGGGCCGACAACATTCTGGTGCCCATCATCGGCTTCCACATCCACAACGCGCCCGCCGGCCAAAACGGCCCCGTCGTATTCAACTTCGACGGCATGCTCTGGGGCAGCGCCATCGATCCCGTGGCTGCCAACATCCTAGCGGCCCCGCAAGACTATTACCTGAATATCCACACCCAAGAATACCCCGCTGGCGCCGTCCGCGGTCAGGTAGCCAATGCGGTTCCCGACACCTCCGCCGCAGCGGTCGGCGGTCTCGCTATCGGCCTCTGCATGATTGCCGCCCGTCGCCTCCGCAAAAAGGAGGCCGAAGCAGCTTAGTACCAACCGATATCCGCCTCCGGTCCGCAGCAATGGCTCGGGCCGGAGGAGACTTTTTTTTGGAATGAAGATCGTCGGAGCAAGCTCTCGACTTCGTCGACTGCCGGAGCGGCTGCGAGGTGTTTAAAAACAGGTGGCGCGGCTTCCCCGAAGACGCCAACGCTAAATCGTCTTCGGTACCGAGGCTTGCCGACAAAGCGAAGCGCCCAAAGCCGATCCACCTCAAAAGTCGAAGCAAGATTCGAAGTATTAAACCCAAAGGGAATAAAAGGGATACCGGTCTGCTCTCGCAGGCATGCCCAAGTTTGCCCCCGGTACCCAACTCAAAAACCTGCAACTCGAAACCATTGACGGCGCAACAACCCACGTTCCCTCGCCGCACCATCGCTTCACCCACTTGCAGTTCCGACGTTTCGCAGGCTGCCCTATCTGCAACCTCCATCTCCAAAGCTTCGCCTCAGCGAACGATCGCCTGCAACGATCAGGCATCCAGGAAATCGTCTTCTTCCACTCGAGCGTAGAATCCCTCCTAAAATTCAATTCCCAGCTACCCTTTCCCGTAATCGCCGACCCCAGCAAGAAACGCTACCGCGACTTCGGCGTGGAGAGCTCACTTCTCAGCGTGCTCCACCCCCAAGCCATGCTCCAAGGGATTCGCGGCGTTCTCCGTCAAGGACTCGGCTTTTCATTGCGAAACGGCCCCCTTGGATTGCCGGCCGACTTCCTGATCGACCGCTCGGGAATCCTCCTTGCCGCCAAGTACGGTACCCACGCCTACGACCAGTGGAGCCTCGAGGAACTCCTCGCTATCGCCCAGGGGGTGGACGCGGCAAGCGTCCAGGAACGCGGATGACCTCGGGCTAGCCTGTCCTCCCGAAAGAGGAAACTTATCCCTTCCCTCGAAAGGAGCGACTCCCTATATCCCTCCTTCATGCCATCTCCCGCCGACCGCCTCTCCCAGTTTTCCGAATCCGTCATCCGCGGAATGACCCGCCTCGCCAACAGCTGCGGCGCCATCAATCTCTCACAAGGCTTTCCCGATTTCGACCCACCCGAGGAAGTGCTCTGCGCCCTCGAGCAAGCCACCCGCGGGCCCTACCACCAATACGCCGTCACCTGGGGCGCTCCACGATTCCGGCAAGCGCTTGCTCAAAAGATCACCCGCAACACGGGCCTTGAGGTAGATCCCGACCAGCATTTGGTCGTCACCTGCGGCAGCACCGAGGCCATGATGGTCGCCATGATGACCGCCTGCAACCCGGGCGACAAGGTCATCGTCTTTTCTCCCTTCTACGAAAACTACGCCGCCGACGCGATCCTCTCCGGGGCGGAGCCGATCTACGTCACCCTGAATGCTCCGGATTTTGGATACCTTCGCGACGAACTTGTCGCAGCCTTCGAGCAAAAACCCAAGGCCATCATCGTCTGCAACCCATCCAACCCCACCGGCAAAGTCTTCACCCGCGAAGAACTCTCCGAAATCCTCGACCTCGCCACCCAGCACGACGCCTACGTCATCACCGACGAACCTTACGAGCACATCGTCTACGAACCTCACGTCCACACCTACGCCTGCTCGCTGCCCGGAGCCTTCGAACGCGTCATCACTTGCAACTCCCTATCCAAGACCTACTCCATCACCGGCTGGCGGCTCGGCTACGTGCTAGCCTCCCCGGAGGTCATCGCCCAAGCGAGAAAAGTGCACGACTTCCTAACCGTTGGAGCGGCCGCGCCCCTACAGGAAGCAGCCGTTGCTGGACTCGAGTTGCCCGACTCCTACTACGAGGAGCTCCAAGCCCTCTACGCTCGCAAGAAAGAGCTTTTCCTCAGCTACCTCCGAAGAACCGGCCTTCCCTTTACCGAGCCACAAGGAGCCTACTACGTCATGGTCGATATCTCTTCTCTCGGTTTTCCTAACGACACAGAAGCTGCAAAGTGGTTCGCAAGAGAGCTAGGCGTAGCCGGAGTTCCCGGTTCCAGCTTTTTTCGGGAGCCTGAACATCGCTTCATACGCTTCCACTTCGCCAAAAAGGAGGAAACCCTCATCGCTGCTGGCGAACGGCTCCTCCGACTCGCAGACTCCGATTGGATGCAGCGGTCAAAGCGCTGAAGCACCAAAATCCGGATACAAATCCTTGAAACCGATCCTGAGCCTTTCGAGCGGGAAGCGAGAAGAGGCAGCTTCGTACCCATTCTCCAATTACAGCGCCGCGACTCAGCTCAACGAAAAAAGTTCCCAAAAAAATAACTACAGAAACCTCTCGCTCTGGATAGTAAAACCGCTGCTGTCAAAATCTCCTAGGGCCCTACACGTAGTTAAAAATAAATTACAAATAATCCGCGAATCTGGACACTTTGAGATGGACCTGAGCAGCCGTAGCAATACCCCTCCTCCAGCCTGCAACCTCAGGCATTCCACTACGTTACTAGATCCTCCAGTTTACCAGATCGCCGATAAAGACGATATCCTCAAGTCCCTGCCGCATTCGCTGCGGCAAAGACATCGTGATGCTGTTGCTCCTCCTGGGAGCTCTAACCGCTATCACCACTCCGAGCTGGGCCAGCGCCAGCTTGAGTTGGAAAGACAACTCGGACAACGAGGATGGCTTCCACATCGAACGTTCGGAAAACGGATCTCCATTCCGCCGTATCGCATCGCTCCCCCGCGATACCACCTCCTTCAAGGACACGGATACCGTCTCGGGAGTGGAATACCGCTACCGCGTCCAAGCCTATAACGCTTTCGGCGTTTCGGGCTACACCAACACCTCGCGATTCGAGTTGCCTGTCCTCATCAGCTACGAGGAATGGATCTCCAGCTTCCTCGCCAACCAAACGGCCTCCTCCTCACCGCCTCCCCCCGAGCCCCAAATGAGCGCGGAAATCCGCGTCACCGGTACGACCTCTGCCCTTTTGTCCAGCATCGAAGGGGAGCCTAGCAGTTCACTCAACGGCGCCCAAATTTCCAACCTTCTCTGCTACGTCCACGGAATCAACCCCTACTCACCGGACTTTACCCTCCTTGCCACCCCCTCCACGAGACTCCTCGACGGAATCGAGACCCACACTATAGAGCGAGCGGTCTTCAAATATTCCACCGGCATCGAGACCGTTCTCCAAGGCTCTGCCGACATGCAACACTGGTTCGACCTACCGCTGCGCAAAAGGATCACGAGCGAAACCGACCTGCACCGCTGGGAGAGCATCCAGCTCCCACGCGACGAAGGAATTCGCTTCTTCCGACTGAAACTCTCGCTGGCCAGCAGACATAGCTTCTAGCCGCCCCGCAGCAACACTTCACTCCGGGCATTGAAATAATCAACAGCGTACGTATTCTTTTCCGAGAGACGTTACCCCTTTGCCTTGCTTTCGCCTAAACTCACAAACGCCTGTGCTGAAACGCTTTCTAATCCTAGCGCTTTTATCACTCTCCCCCGCCGCGAGCCAGGGCGAGGAATCGACCGACCTCATGGAGCTCTCCTTGGAGGAGCTCTTGGACATGGAAGTCGTCTCCGCTACGATTTCGCCCAAGAAACTGAATACCGTCCCTGCTTCCGTCACCATCTTCAACTCCCAAGAAATCAACAACATGGGCCTGAGCACCCTCGAGGAGTTGCTCAACTTCGCCCCCGGCTACCAATCCGCCAAGCGCGGAGACAGCTCCCTCGCCACCCCCTACTCGGCCCGAGGACGCGCCATCGGCACCTCCACCTCCGAGGTCATCGTCCTGCTCGACGGGCGCCGCATCGACAACGCAACCTCTGGCGGCCAGTCTAGCAGCATCCCCGGCCTCTCCCTCGCCAATATCGAGACAGTCGAATTCCTGCGTGGCCCTGCCTCCTCCCTCTACGGCTCCAACGCCTTCCTCGGAGTCATCAACCTGACCAGCAGCCGCGAGCGGAACGATCTCAGCGTTTCCATCGGCTCTCACCGGACCGTCAGCGCCCAAGCTAACTTTTCCCAAAGCAACGCCCAAGGGCTCACCGTCAGCTTGCACGCCAACCTGTCCGACAGCGACGGCGAATCCTTCCGCCTCTTCAACAACTTCACCGGCCAGCAGCAGCTCGCGCGGACTCCCCACCAGACAGTCGACGTAGACCTGCACTTCTCCCTGGGGGCCACCTCCCTCTCCCTGCTGCACGCCGAGCGTAAAAACGACTCCTTCCTCATCGCCGGAAACCTCAGCCCTGAGATCAACCGCAACAGTCGAGACTTTTCCATGCTCTCCTTCGAGCACGCCCTCGCCAGCGAGCTCTTCGACTCCCTCAAGCTCTCGGCCGGCTTAAAGGCACAAGAAACCTTCACCCAAACCCAGACCACTCCCTTCGGCGCCCTCGCCTCGATTAGCCAGCCCAGCAGCGATCAACCCGTCATACTGAAGGCCAAAGTCGAGGAGTACGAACCCTGGTTCCGGCTCGACGGCAGCTACGCTTCAAACTCGAACCAAAGCATCGTATTCGGAATCGAGTACCGAAACCCTCAGCTGGAACCCAACGGCATCCTCGGGAACTACGACATCGCCGCCCTCTCCCAATCCGATTTCCCGGTCGACTACTACCAAGGGGAGTTCCTCTCCATCTCCGATAGCGACAAGCGCAGCGACGACATCTTCGGCACTTACTTCCAGTTCGAGAACACCTTCGCCAACTCCAACACCCTCACCCTCGGATTTCGCTACGACGACTTCTCCTACGCCTCCGCCCGACTCAGCCCCCGCGTCGCATACGTCCATCCCTTCCTCGACAGCGCCTTCCTGAAGCTCGTTTGGGGCGAAGCCTACCGAACCCCAAAACTTTCGGAACGAGTGGAGTCGACCAACAACGTGCAAACCGGAAACAGCGCCCTCAAGCCCGAGACCGTCACCACCACCGAGCTCATCCTCGGCGGCAACTGGAGAAACGCTTACGCGAGCGTCAGCCTCTTTGAAAACACCTTTCGGGACGCCATCGTGCAAACCTTCGTCGACGACATCCGCACCTTTCGCAACGCCCACCAGGAAGGCAGCAGCGGGATCGAGGCAGAGACCTTTCTTCAGCTCGGCGAACACTCCACCCTCCGCCTGAGCGCCACCCACTTCTTCGACCTTCCCCAAAGCAGCTTCCGCGATTCCCGAAACCTGGCGTCCCTTTCCTACAACCGAAGCGCCGAAAACTGGAACATCAACCTCGGAGCCGTCTACCACTCCAGCCAACGCAACCCCAGCCCAGTCGCAGGCCAACACGAGAAGCTGCCCGGATACGCCACCGTCAACGCCACATTCAGCTATCGTATCCGCAACAGCGATACGATCAGCCTCAAAGCGCACAACGCCTTCGACAAGACCTACTACACCGCCAGCCAATCAATCCTGCCCGGAGGAGCCCCCAACCCCGGACGCTCCATCACCGCCACCTACACAATCCGCTGGTAGCAGGCAATTCCTCAGGACGCTCGGAAAAGAACAAGGTACGCGCCTCCGCGTCGTTCATCTTGCGACGCGCTTGGCTCGCCTGGATTACCCGCTCGGGCCTTTAGTCCACTCCAATGACATGCGCCCCGACAAGTCCACTCGCCCGCATGCGATATCCGTCAAATGGGATTGCTCGGAACGAGGGAAAAAACTCAACGGAGACCCTGGAAGCCTGAGGTGAGCCGCGAACGGCATAGGAGCTGAAAATTTCGTATTCATAAGTCAGTTACAAAAGAGAATTTTTAAGGTCCGATTTGGAGTAGCCCTACCCTAGCAAAGCCAACCTTAAGCCAGCCTTAAGATGGCCGCTTACACAGTTTTTTACAATGTTCGGACCCGCTGCCATGCCCGCGTCCCCCCAAAAACGCAAAGAACCCGCAGCCTCTCGGCTGCGGGTCCCACTGTTGCTTGGAGAAATTTTCTTCTTCGAAAGAACAGCGACGAAGTCCTGCGTCACTGTGCCGCGAAGATTAGCGCAATCGGGCCTCCCTGTAAATCGGGCGTAAACGCGATCCACCCCTGCTCCATTCCCCTAGAGCGCAGATCCTAGCGAAAAAACCTCCCGATAGGCGCTTTTCCTCGAATCCGGCTTAACCAATGCTGCATTCAGTCGAATGACCAATCAAGCGTACAACTCAACCGTGGCAACTCAGCAACAGACTCAGAAAAAAGGATTTCTCGCCCGCGCCTATCACAAGGCGTTCACTTTGGGAGCCCTGCGTCCTCACGCCCACAGCATCCTGCCTCACCTCGACTCGCCCGGCGGCAAATTTGTCGAGGTCGGAGCTCGGGACGGCTTAAAAGGCTCGCTCACGCCCTACCTCGAGAAAGCGCTCGGTTGGAAAGGCCTGCTCATCGAACCTTGGCCGCACCTCTTCCAGCGTTGCCGCAAGAACCGCAAAAGCTCCGTCACCCTAAATGTGGCAGCCTCCGAATCGCTGCTGCGAGACTCCTACATCGAGATCGTCGGCAAACCGCCCGCCACTTCCGTACGCAGAAAGCTGATCGAGGAGGCGCAAGCCCGCATTCAAGGACGCCCCATCGAACCGCCCATCCCCGGACAAGCCAAGCCGAAAAGAGTGCAGTACGTCAGCACCAACTCCATCGCTGGAATCCTTGACCGGGCCAACTTCGACAAGGAATTCGAGCTGATCATCTTTAACCTCACCGGCTACGAGGACCGAGCTCTCGATGGCATGGACTTCGATCGCTACAAACCCACCTTCCTGCTCGTACGCACCCAATCGACCAACGTCAACTTGCCCGGCCTGCCGCACTACTACCAAAAGATCTGCTCCAGCAAGCACGACGCGCGGTCCCACCTTCACCTCTTCCGCTACTCCGACTTCGGAGTGAACTAAAGGTGGGAAGCGGCCTTGTGCCGCGATGTATCAGCTACAGCTTCAAACGCTCCAGCAAGATCTTCACCACGACCTTTTTCACCTTCGCCCCCTCCGCTTCAGTGAACAGGCCCGGCATGTGGGCATCCTGCGGCAAAAGCAAAGCGAAGGTTCCCGGCGTCATCGACAGCTGCAGCTTAGCCGGGGCCTTGTATTCGAAAAACTCCACGTCACGATCCTCCGCATACGGACCTTTGCTTGCCAACGAATGGGTGGGATAAACCGCGATCCGTTCGGAATCGATCAAGGCCATCTGGATATCCGCATACTTCCGATGTGCTTCCAAGATCTTGCCCGGCTTGGTTTCCCGCTCCGTCTGGTAGCTCATCACGCGAGCAAAAATCGCGTCACCATCAATTGGATACTCCTTTTCCTCCGCCTCAGGACTTAGGTCCTGCAAAAAACGGAAAGCCTTTTCCCAAGCTTCACCCAACGAGTACTGATTCCAATTCTGAATGTGGTCTACGATCATGGCCGCACAAGCTCTCCCATCCCCGCCCAAATTCCAATCCCGAAATCTCGCGCAACCTTCATTGTGGGAAGCGGCCTTGTGCCGCGATCAAACACCTCTTTTGTGGGAACGTGCTTGTCACGCGATTCCCCCAACCCCCAATCTCGACCCCTCTCACAATTAAACAAAAAAAACCACTTGGTGAATCTTCGTGTCCTTCGTGGGCAAAAAAGAACAACATCGGCTGTTACTCGTTCGACGATTACTCCCCCTTCTTCTGCCGCTCCGCCTTCAGCTTCTCCCAACGAGCCAGCCGCTTGGCGATCTCCGTCTCCGCTCCCACATGCTTGAACTCCAAGAAGCGCAATGGCTTCTCCATGAACTCCTGCCCGGAAATGTTCTCCGGAAAGCTGTGACTGTATTCGTAGTCCTGGGAATTGCCCAGCTGCTTGGAAGCCTTCCCTCCGCTGTCTCGCAGCCATAGCGGCACCTCCTGCAGCGGCCCTTGCTTGATCGACGCCAGAGCCGCATTGATCGCCGCGTAAGCCGAATTGCTCTTGGGCGCCGCGGCCATGTAGCTGACGCAATGTCCGAGATTGATGCGACACTCCGGCATCCCCACAAACTCGCACGCTTGCTGAGTCGCCACCGCTAGAGGCAACGCCTGCGAATCGGCCAAGCCCACGTCCTCCGAAGCGAAAATGACCAGACGCCGGGCAATAAACCGCGGGTCTTCGCCCCCCGCCAGCATCTTGGCCAGCCAGTAAAGCGCCGCGTCGGGATTCCCTCCCCGCATGCTCTTGATGAAGGCGGAAATCGTGTCGTAATGCTCGTCCTCGTCCGCGTCGTAGCGGATCTGGCGCTCCGCAGCGAACACGCTCACCGCTTCCTCCGTGATCGCTCCCCCCTCGTCCAAGCCCATGGCAATCACTTCCAAGGCGTTCAAGGCCCGCCTCAAGTCACCGTCGCACAACTTGGCCAACCCACGCAACACACTCTCCTCCGCCACGTGCTTGCGTTCCCCCAAGCCCCGTTCCTCGTCCGCCAAAGCCCGAGACAAAGTCGCCGCGACCGTATCCACAGTATGGGGATTCAGTCGAAACAAATGGCTGCGGCTCAACAGCGGAGCATTCACGTAAAAGCCCGGATTGTGAGTGGTGGCCCCGATCAAACGGATATTACCCGCCTCTACGTCAGGCAAAAGCAAGTCCTGCTGCGACTTGTTGAAGCGATGGATCTCGTCGATGAAAAGCACCGTATCCTTATCCTCCATACGGCGAGCGATGGACAAAATCTCGCGCAGTTCCGCTACGTTGGACATCACCGCGTTGATACGCACGAAACGGCTCTTCGTCTCCCCCGCGATCGCCTCCGCCATGCTCGTCTTCCCGCAGCCCGGCGGACCATAAAACAGCAAGCTGCCAAAAGTGTTCGACTCCACCAGGCGCGGCAGCAGCTTGCCCGGAGCCAAGATATGCTCCTGCCCGACGACCTCCTTCAAGGAGCGGGGGCGCAAACGCGCCGCTAAAGGCTGACGCTTGCCCGCTGGAGCCTCCCGGTCTTCACGCAGCGCCACCTCTTCCTCCGCCCCAAACAAACTCGCCTGATCGTCCATCCCCGAACGTTGAGCGACGCCTCCCCGCTCGTCAAAACCAAGATCGCAGGAGGGACAGCTTCTTGCTCAAGGATGAGCAGGTCCAATCCCACGCCGTCCGCATCGCAAGACGCCTCCACGAAAAGACGTTGCCCCCCACGCCTATTCGAACAAGGTCCTTTCCATCCTCCTCTCAGTGAACCCGGTACCCCGACATGCTCTCCTCAATCCGGTCGCTTGGCTATTCGGCCTGGCCGCCATCGGACTCTTATTCGATCTCATCCTCGTTTCGACAACCGGCTCTCCCTACACCCCCGGCTTTTACGCTTTCAATTCAGTGGTCGGCTACATCGCGGTCTGCTGGCTCTCCAGAGATTCCTATCGCCGAAAGATCTACTTCCCCGCCGACATCGCCCTGCTCGTTTTCTGGATCGGCTTTCCCGCCTACCTCTACGAGGCAAGAGGCTTCAAGGGACTTTTCCTTTTTGTGGGAGCTATCGTTCTGTATCTGGCTTTCGTCTACTTGCATCTGGCATTCACCGACATGGTTTATCTGTCACAATTCGATTAACTCGCAGTTTCCGAGGCGCCACACTCACAAGAAACAATCGACCCGATGACATTTCGAAACGCGGCAGCCAAACCGGTCGTTCGAAAAAAAGACCTCGAAGCAAGGAGCGATAAGATTCATAGTAGAGGAATGCATACCCCAGCCCCCTATTCTCGCAGAACGTTCATTCAAAGCTCAGCGCTGCTCGCTGGGGCCTTCGCAATCGGCTCCGCCCTTGGACAGAGTCCAAACGGCGATGTCAGACTCGCTATTGTGGGCATACGGTCTCGCGGGATGCAGCTAGCCAGGGACGCGCACAGGACCAAAGGCTGCGTTATCGTCGCCATCTGCGACGCTGATACGGCGATTTTGGAAAGACGAGCAGCCGAGATAGAATCGGAGCTCGGCGTCGCTCCCGAGAAGGTATCGAACTACCGCAAGCTGCTGGAACGCCCCGACATCGACGCCGTCGTACTTGCCACCCCAAACCATTTGCACGCGATCCAAACCATCTGGGCATGCCAAGCCGGGAAAGACGTCTATGTAGAAAAGCCCGTTTGCCACAACGTTTGGGAAGGCCAGCAGATGGTCGCCGCCGCTCGAGAGTACAATCGGATCGTACAGCCCGGTCTTCAAAACCGCTCCGACGTTGGCCTTAAGGAGGCTTTCGCATGGATCAAGCAAGGCAATATCGGAAAGATAAAACAAGTTCGGGGCCTCTGCTACCGAAATCGTGCCAGTATCGGTAAATCCGATACACCAATCAAACCTCCCTCGACGCTCGATTACGACGAGTGGCTCGGTCCCGCTGCGGACCTCCCCATGTTCCGCGAACGGGTTCACTACGACTGGCACTGGGTATGGAACACCGGAAACGGCGATTTCGGCAACCAAGGCCCACACGAGTTGGACCTTATGCGCTGGATTCTTGACGACCCTGATCACCCTAAGGCCATCGAAAGCTACGGCGGGCGATTCGCTTGGGGCGACGGAGGAGAGACTCCCAACATGCAGATAACAAAGCTAGACTGGGGTACCGTTCCGGCCTATTTCGAGGTGCGTAACCTTTGGGTGACACCGGAGACCAACGCGGCTCCTAATTTCAAGGGATACCGTGTCGGCGTCGTCGTGACCTGCGAAGGTGGAGAGTTCCGCGGTGGCCGGGGTGGAGGCATTGTCTATCACGAAGGCAACAAGAAGGGCGAACGCTTCCAAGGAAAGGGCGGGTTCGATCACTTCCCCTCTTTCATTCGCGCCATAAACAGTCGAAAGGAGTCGGATCTCGCTTGTACGCTCGAAACTGGATACAAGTCGGCTTGCTTGTCTCACTTCGGGAATATCTCGATACAGGTGGGCAAGGAAGCGGCTACGCGCAAGACAACCCAGGCCATGTCCCGCGATAGCCAGCTCAAAGAAGCCTACGACCGCTTCTCCGAACAGCTCGACGCTTGGAAAATCGATCGCAGCACCGACCGCTGGACCATTGGCCGCCCACTCAAGATAGATACAGCCAAGGAACGTTTCGTCGGTTCCGGTTCAGGCCCTGCCAACAAATTGATCAAGCGCGAGGACCGCAAAGGGTTCGAAGTTCCGAAATACGCCTGACCTTCGGCAATCCGGAGAAAGGCCCATTTCTTCCCCCACGGGATCGCTTCCAGCCTCCAATTGTCACTTGCCCTTGCCGCTCCTCGCAGCAAGCTGGCCTCTTTCACTGTTACCCAAACTCTTAACCCCTCTTCCCAACTCTATGCTAGCCATCGTTTCTAGCGCGGCCCTGCAAGGAATCCAGGCCGTGCCCGTACTCGTGGAAGTCAACTCCGGCGAGAGCGGCGACCCGCGCCTCGTTTTGGTCGGCTTGCCCGATGCCGCCGTGAAGGAATCCGACGACCGCGTCTTCTCCGCCCTTGCCAACTCTGGCTTCCGCAAGCCGCAAACCCGCACCACCATCAACCTGGCACCGGGCGACCTCCGCAAAGAAGGCCCCATGTACGACCTGCCCATCGCCCTCGGGATCCTAGCCGCCACCAACCAGCTCTCCGGGGAGCAACGCCTCAAGGACTTCCTCATCGGCGGCGAGCTATCCCTCTCCGGCGCGACTCGCCCGATCCGTGGTGGATTGGCCTTCGCCCTCCTGGCAAAGGCCACCGAAAAGCGAGGCGTCATCCTGCCCCTCGCCTCCGCCCGCGAAGCCGCCTTGGTCGAGGGCATCGAAGTCTACGGAGTGGAGTCGCTCAGCCAAGCCCGCCGCTTCATCGAAGGCGAACTGGAGCTGTCCAACCTCTCCGGCAAAACCGTATTCGACCCTCAACTACAAGACAGCGACCTCGATTTCGCAGAGGTCAAAGGCCAAGCCACCGTCAAGCGGGCCATCGAGATCGCCGTTAGCGGCGCCCATAACATACTTTTGCTCGGCCCACCTGGCTCCGGAAAGTCCATGATCGCCAAGCGTGTTCCGAGCGTCATGCCCGAGCCGAGCCTCGAAGAGTTTCTGGAAATCTTGCAAATCGAGTCCGCCGCTGGCATCACCCGCACCAAACAAATAGCCAAACACCGTCCCTTTCGGGCGCCCCATCATACCATCTCGGACGTCGGCCTCATCGGAGGCGGCAGCGTTCCGGGTCCTGGCGAAATTTCCCTCGCCCACAACGGCGTGCTTTTCATGGACGAATTTCCAGAGTTCAAGCGCTCCGCCTTGGAGGTCATGCGTCAGCCCTTGGAGGACGCCCAGGTCACCATCTCCCGCTCCGCAGGCAAGGTTACGCTACCCTGCAACTTCATGCTGGTGGCGGCGATGAACCCCTGCCCTTGCGGATACCTCGGCTCCCAGCAAAAGGAGTGCATCTGCTCGCCCCATCAAGTGCAAAAGTACCGCCAACGCATCAGCGGTCCCTTGCTCGACCGTATCGATCTGCACGTGGAAGCCCCCGCCCTCTCGATCGGGCAACTCCGCCAGGCGAAGCCGGGAGAAAGCTCCCAAGCCATACGCGAACGGGTCGAAAAAGCCCGAAAGGTGCAGCGTAGTCGTTTTAAGAATACCGCTATTCGCTCGAACGCCGACATGGGACACAAGTCCATCCAAGAACACTGCGCCATCGCATCCGAGCTGGGAGACCTCCTCCAACAAGCCATGGAGCGGCTCTCCCTTTCGGCCCGCGCCTACGATCGCATCCTTAAAGTGAGCCGCACCATCGCGGACCTCGCAGACTCAGAAGAGATCCAAATGCCTCACCTCATGGAAGCCATCCAGTTTCGTTCCCTCGACCGCATGGCCAGCAGCTAGGCCTTCCTCGCCCGGCTCCTTTCAAGAAAACGCGAGCCTGAGCCTTCAACATCCCCCGAGCCTATGCCCATTACCCTAAGCAAAGAGCAACTGACCGAAGCCATTCTCGCCACCCAGCAATACATGGAAGACGAGTTCGACCTGGAAATCGGCGAACTCAAGGCACGCTTCCTCATAGAATTCTTGCTCAAGGAAATCGGTCCCCACGCCTACAACCAAGGCGTCGACGACGCCGATGCCTACTTCCGGGCCAAGCTGGAGGACCTCAAAGGAAGCTGCTTCGAACCGAGGAGCTAAATGATTCAGTTCGACTCCGGCCCGCGGGAGTAAAAAGGGACGAGCTCGTTGAGATGCCCTTGAACGATCTTGGCGATGTGAGCCGGAGCCAGCTCCCGTTTGTGCAGCTCGAAGAGGGCAACCAAAAGGGCCAGCTCGATATCCGTCTTCTTGGCCGAGGTCGCCTGCATGTCCTTCACGATCTGCAGCGCCTTCGCCTCTGCACGCTTGTAGTCTTCGAAATTCTTCTCGCTTGGTGTCGCCATGGTTTCGCAAACAGCCAAGCCTCCGCAGGGAGGTCAAACAACAAAATCCAGTCCCACCGCTTGCCCACCCTTCAGGCTAGCACGCGGCAACTCCAAGCCAAGTGCATCGGTGCAGCGAACACCCGCGCCTGTCATCACGTAACTTTACGCCGCGCCTCAATCAGAAGCCTTCCCTTTTCGTACCCTCATACCATGAGCAAGCAAAGCAACACCCTGCAACTTTCAGCCAAAAACTTGGAAACCGAGTTTCCACGCAGCCCCCGGGAGACCCTCGGTGGCTTCGTCGTCGCCGCCCGCGCCCTCGACAAGTGTCGCGCCGTGCTGGCAGGAACCAATGGCGAGTACCACTTCAACTGTCCGCTCGACAACACCTTCTTCGACTTTGTCGGAATCTCAGGCGACGCCTTCAAAGACTTCGTCGCCACCGGAGCGGATGACGAAGCCGTAGGAAAGTGGATACAGGAAAACTCTCAGGTTAAGGAAAAGCGCGAGATTATCGCCTGGAACAACAAGATGCGCTACATGCGACCGGTCGACATGCCGATCGAACTCCAGGAATTCCTCGAAGGCTACATTCCCGAATACTTGCCCAGCAACAAGATCGTACGCGTCTGGTTCGACGTATACGACATCGAAGAAGGACGTATCTAGAACGGCCGGTGAGTAGCGTCCGCTGCCCCCCACCGGACGCATCACCTCAAAAAACTTTACTCGCCGCGGAGCGAGGACGAATGCAGAGCAATGCAAAAGCTCTGCATTTTCGTTTCCATGACTCTCTTCAGCTACCTCGGTTGGTACTTGGGAAGCCTAGTCGGCGAGTTCATGACGGCATTCCTCGTAAGTGGCACCTTTTCCCTGCTTGGAGTCTGGGTTGGCTGGAAGGTCCATCACAGCTACCTAACCTGAACCAAGCTCAGGCTACATTGTAAGAGCGCCACAAAGTAAGCAGTCCGCTTGAATCCACCCTCAGCGAGGGCATTAGTGACTGCATGCCCAAAAAAAGAATCATCGTCACCGGAGGATCCGGTAAAGCCGGACACTGGATCGTTAAGCACCTCCTCGAAGAGGGATACGACGTCGTGAACGTCGACACGAGAGCTCCAGCCGCAGCGCTCTGCCACACAATCAACGCCGACCTCACCGACCTCGGCCAAGTGGTCAACGCCTTCTCGCCCTACAATACGGGTTCCCGAAATCCCTACGTCGGAGTCATCCACATGGCTGCCATTCCCCGCGCCCACGAGTTTCCCAACGAAGAAGTCTTCCGCGTCAACACGCTCTCCACTTACAACGTGCTGGAAGCCTGTTCCTTGCTCGGTATCCAAAAAGTGGTGATCGCATCTTCCGAATCCTCCTACGGCATCTGCTTCGCGACCGACTTCTTCGAGCCGCAGTACCTTCCGGTAGACGAAGCGCACCCGCAACTCCCGGAAGATTCCTACGGATTGTCCAAAATCGTAAACGAAGCCTGCGCGGACACCTTCCATCGGAGAACGGGGATGCAAATTATCTCTCTGCGACTCGGCAACGTGCTCTGCCCGGAAGACCATGCTCCCACGATCGCCCGCTTCGACCATCCCGAAGACCGCCAACGGATTCTCTGGTCCTACATCGACTCCCGCGACATCGCCATCGCCTGCCAGTTGGCCATCGAAAAAGACGGCCTCGGGTGCGAGGCAATCAACCTCGCCGCTGACGACGTCTCCTCGAACCTCGATGCCATGCAGCTGGCCAAACGCTTTCTTCCCGGAGTGACCGAATTCAAGAAGGAACTGCCAGGCCGCACCAGCCTCATGGACAGCTCCCGAGCCAAAGAACTCCTGGGCTGGCAGCAAAAGTACTACCTGGAATTCTAGAGTATTAGTCCGTCGGGTGGGACGGCTGCTCCGCGGGCGTCTTCCAAACTCCTGAATCAAGCAACCTCCGTATCCAAACTTTTGGACACATAAAAGCCGCGGCACGAGTGCCGCGGCTTCGTCATTGCTGAAATCAATACTAATCAGCTACGCGCCTCCGCCTTTACAACATCTGACGCATAAAAGTAATGAGAGTCGCAAGGAATAGCTACGCCTCTGAAAGGCCCTTTCTTAAGCCATACCCCAGAAGTCGAGTTAATCACCTCATGACCCATGAACTCTCGACTCTAAGCGCCTCCTGCAAGCGAGGCCCGCATTAGCCTTGCCCTTTTGCTGGCGAATGGGAAAACCTCCTGCAACCCCTCCCCTCCATGTCCCGTTTCTTCAATATCCTTTCCAATCTCTTCCCCCTATGGGTCGCGGCCGCTTGCGTCTGGTCCTTGCTCGCCCCCCAAACCTTCACTTGGTTCATTCCCTACATCATTCCCGGCCTCTCCGTCATCATGCTGGGCATGGGAATCACGCTCAGCGTGGAAGACTTCAAGCGAGTCGCTACCATGCCCAAGGCCGTTGCTGCAGGGGTTGTCGCCCAGTTCGTCTTGATGCCTTTCTGGGGCTGGGCTATCGGCAAAGCCTTAAACCTGCCCACCGACTTCGCAGTCGGACTGATCCTCGTCGCCTGCTGTCCGGGAGGCACCGCGTCCAACGTGGTCGTGTTCATCGCTCGGGCGAACGTCGCCCTGTCCGTGCTCATGACGATGTGCTCGACCGCCGTCGCTATTGGCTTAACCCCTCTTTTCACTTCGTATTTGGCAGGCCAATACGTACCGGTTGATGCAGCTGGCCTCTTCATTAGCATGGTCAAGATCGTGCTCGCCCCCGTCGCGATCGGAGTCCTGCTGCATCACGCTTTCCCCAAGCTGGCCAAAGCAGTGCTGCCCGTCGGCCCCCTCGTATCCGTTATCGTCATCGCTCTCATTTGCGCTGCGATCCTTGGAGCCCGAGCCGAAGCGGTGATGGAGTCAGGACTTTCACTCCTCGGAGCAGTCATCCTGCTGCATTCCGCAGCGTTTGCCTCAGGCTACTTTTTCGCTCGTATCCTCGGATACGATACACTGGTTCGCCGGACGATTTCAATCGAAGTCGGCATGCAAAACTCGGGACTCGCCACCGCTCTTGCCACGAAACACTTCGCAGCGACACCGCTTACCGCTGTGCCCGGCGCTATCTCAGCTGTCATGCACTCCGTCATCGGCAGCGCCTTGGCCGGCTATTGGCGCCTCAAAGGAAAGTAGCATTATTCTGGAAGGACGGGTGCCACCCCGTCCGCGTTGCAAGATCCGTTTTCCGCGGCCGCTGCTAAATCCCAGCACGACAAACAAAAAAAGGAGCCCGCCTTACAGCGAGCTCCAGTAAACTTCAGTATCCGTTATCCGATTACCGACTAGTCAATATTCTTCAGGTACTTGAACAGTTCGCTCTCGGTAGTAAGGATCAAGGTAGTATCTCCTTTGAGGACCGACTCGTAAGCTTCGAGCGACTTGATGAACTCGTAGAATTTGATAGCTTCCTGAGATTGGTTGTAGGCATCCGCGTAGATTTGCGTCGCCTTTGCATCCGCATCACCCCGGATTTCCAGCACCCGGCGATAGGCCACCGACTCGATCTCCTGTAGGTCGCGTCCCCGCTTACCATTGATCTTGGCCGCCTCCCCCGCGCCCTCGGAACGGAATCGCTCCGCGATCTGCTGGCGCTCTGAAATCATGCGCTGGTAGATGCTTCGTTCGACGCTGTCGTGGTAGTTCACCCGCTTGAATCGCACATCCAAAAGCTCGATTCCCAGCTCCGTCAGCTTTTTGGCTGCCTCCTGGAAAATCTCCTCTTCGACCGCTACACGGCCCTTCACGATATCTGGCAAAACGCCAAGGCTGCTCGACTCCGCGTTCAAGCTGGCATCCACCTGTGGCTCGCGGCCCTTTGTGGACCGTACGACCTCCACCAACTCGTGCTTGGCGATCGCTTCCTTCGTTGCGGAACCAAGAATGCCGTCCAGTCGGGAAATCGCGCTACGCTCGTCACGGAGACGAAGGAAAAACTGCTTCGGATCGACGATCCGCCAACGACCAAAGGTATCCACCTCGATGAAAGTCTTATCCTTGGTGGTCATTTCTGTCGTGCGACCATCCCAGTCCAGAATTCGCTTCTCCATGTAATTTGGCTTTTGCACAAAAGGCATCTTGAAGTGCAAGCCGGACTCCAGCACGGGGTCGCCCACCACCTCACCAAATTGGGTCAATATCACCTGCTCGGTCTCGCGAACGGTGTAGATGGAATTGTAGCCCACGATGACGAGAGCCAACACTAGGATAATCGAGAAAAACTGCGCTATCTGCTTCATGCTAATAGTCTCCGTGTCTGGGTTTAGTTTTGGTTCAGCTGCAAGAGCGGCAGCACGGAGCTGGCTTCGTCGTCCAGCACGATCTTCTTGTCGATTTGGGAGACCACTTGCTGCATGGTTTCCAAATAGATGCGTCGCTTGGTCACCTCGGGCGCCTTGACGTACTCCGTGAGCATTGCCTCGAAGCGAGCCACGTCACCTTCCGCCTCGTTCACGCGCTTGAGGGCATAGCCTTCGGCTTCTTGGATGGACTGATTCGCCAATCCCCGAGCGCGCGGGATCACCTTGTTGTATTCGCCGTTGGCGACATTGATCATGCTTTCACGCTCCTGCTGAGCCTGGTTGACCTCGTTGAAGGAAGGTCGCACCTGCTCGGGCGGATTTACGTTTTGCAGCTCCACCAAATCGATCCGAAGGCCGAGCTCGTACTTGTCGACCAGTGCTTGCATCTGCTCCAGCGCGACAACCGAGATCTCCTGACGACCGATGGTGATCACTTCATCCACCGTGCGATCCCCCACTACCGTACGCATCACTGACTCCGAGATGTCGCGCAACGTCTCCTCGGGATCCCGCACCTTGAACAGGAAGAGCTTCGGTTCCTCGATACGGTACTGCAAATTCCATTCGACCGAGGCAGCGTTCAGATCGCCTGTCACCATGCTACGTTCCGCCATCTGCTCGGCTCGATTAGCCGAGTACTGGGTACGGTTCGTCGCACCGGAGGTGCCGAAGCCAAACTCCTGCTTCATTTGGCGCTGCACCGCAACGATCTCGACCTGGTCTATGTTGAAAGGAAACTTGAACTGCAGCCCTGGGTCCACCGTGTCCTTGTACTTGCCAAAGCGCAAAACCACGCCCTGCGATTCCGCAGGCACTGTGTACACGCTGGAGAAGCCAGCCCAGATCAACACCACGATGATCACGAGACCGAAGATACCTCCAAACTGGCCCTTTAAATTCCTAAAACCGTCTGGTACGTTGATTTCTATTCTATCCGCCATCCCCCCATACTCGGACAGACCCCAGCCGGCGCAACGTATTTCGGATACTCTTATGAATGTCCTTTTTTCACCCTGCCGCCTCGCTACTTGCATTTGAAGAATTCGCCCGCCCCAACAACGTACCCCATAATTCACTACACACACCAATGAATCGCTATCGCTTCCCTCTCCTGATGGCAGCCTGCTTAACCGCAGCCCTGAGCCCTCTCATTTCTCAACCGCTGGATACCTTCTTCAATCCCTCGGACGCTTGGCAACGAGCCGATTCCGTAAGCCTCTCCAACGCCCCAGACCGACTCGAGGCCAGCCCTGCCGCCGACGGCCAAATCCTCTACACCAACGGCAGCGAAAACGGCGACGGCTACCTGCTGACCCGGACGAACTACTCCGACCAAATCGTCTCCTTCGAATACTTGGTGCCGCCAGCTTCCCAAGCTGGCGTCTACCTGCAGGGGCGGTACGAGGTGAAGCTCGGTTCCGACTCCGCTGGCACGCTCGCCGGCGGCTACAACGCTGAAAGCGGAGACAGCTTCCCCGCAACCCCACCGCTCGCCAACGCCAGCAAGCCCGCCGGCGAATGGAATCAAGTCTCCATCCGCTTCCGCACCTTCCGGCGGGACGAGACCTTCAACAAGCTCGCCAACTCCACCTTCCTGGAAATCACCCTGAACGGCGAAACGGTACAGAGCGACGCCCAGATCCTCTACTTCACTCCCGGCTCCATAAAGCAGTGGGAACAGTACGACGGCCCACTTGCCTTCCGAGCTGCCAACGGCCCCATCGCCATACGCAACTTCCAGATCGACCACGCCGACTACGATGGCGTCAACGTGCCTGCTCCTGGACAAAAAACCGACGCCGCCGAGCTCGTAGACCAAGTCGCCCTCGGCAAAGAGACCTTCACCGCCCTCGGTTGCATCGAGTGCCATACCACCAAGAAAGGCGACACCTCCTTCAAGACTGGCCCCAACTTGTACGGGCTCTTTCAACGCGTTCCCAAGCAGCACGAGATCTTTGAGCCCGCCTCCGACGCGCGCTTCTCCATAGAAGCCGACCTCTCCTACGCCAAGCGAGCCATCCGCAACCCAGCAGCCGAGTTGGCCATCGCGACTTCCGGCCCCACCGCTGGCCAAGCATACCTGCCCGTGATGGTTCCCTACAGCGAGGAAATCCTGCCCAACGCCAAAGTAGACGCCATCTACCGCTATCTCGCCACCCTCAACGACCACCCGCAACGCGGTCCCATCGAGGTACTGGTCACCAAGAACGGCCCCACCGAATACGATCCTCTACAGGACAAAAACGAGATCCTCGTTAGCGATCGTACCCGCGTTCAACGCGGTTCGATGAAAGGCGTATCCGGACGTTCTATACACGTTGGACTCCCCATTGGTCTCAACTACAGCTTTGACCCGAGAACCCTCGCCATCGAAAAGATTTGGCAAGGCGGCTTCATAAACGCTGCCGGCGAGTGGGAAAACCGCGGCGGCAACGGCTTCGCCCCTGGATATGACAACAAGGAAATCAAACTCGCGGGCGGCGGACTGTTAGCGCCTCTTGACGCCAAGGGAGAAGGTATCGACTTTTCGTTCAAGGAGGCGATTTTTCGCGAATTCGATACCATCAACGCCTCACTCCACAGCGAAAAAGATCATCTCGAGATGCTCGACGAAGTCGACGCTCAGTTCCTCGGCTACACTCTCGCGTCCTCCCCTCAAGACGCGTCTCCAATCTTCCACTACCGCGTCGGAGAAAACGAGATTTCAGTTCACACTGCAATCGCAGCCGACGGGACCACTCAAATCAAGATCACCGGATCGCTCAGTACCCAACAAGCGTTTACCCTTGATACTGGGGCGCTCAAATCGGCTGCCGTCGACTACGGCTCGCTCGACGCCTCCGGACACTGGAATCTACCTGCGACCAAAGACTTAAATGCGACCCTGACCGGACAACTCGGCCTCGCCGCAAACGTTTGGCGTCCCGAACCTACGGATACGCCCTATTTGCAACAACCGCTCGAAAAGCAAGCGACTGAGGCTGTGCTTCCGGCGGGTTATCGCTCCGAACAATACCTGCCACCTCACGACAACTTCGGACGAGACCTGCTCTTCGAAGCCACAGCCATCGACGTGGCTTCGGACGGCACTATCGTGGTCGGCACGCGAACCTCCGGCATCTGGCGCATCGTCGACGGAGAGTGGAAGCTCTTTGCCGAGGGGCTTTTCGATTGCCTCGGCCTCGTTGTGGAAGACGAAAAGGGCCTTCGCATCGTCGCCGGCCAAAAGCCGGAGCTCACCCGTATCTCTGACACCGACGGAGACGGCATCGCCGACTCCTTCCAAACCCTTTCCGACCAATTCAGCTTCCACAGCAACTACCACTCCTACCTACACGGTCCGGTACGCGACAAAGAGGGCAACTACTACTACAACCTAAACTTGCTGCACACAGACAAGGCCATCTTCAAAGGCGAGGGCCTCTACATGGGCACCTCCGGCGGCTTCAGCGGCTGGACCATAAAAGTCCCGCCCGAGGGCGGCTTCACCCCTTGGGCCTACGGTCTCCGCAGCCCCGCCAGCCTGGGAATCGATCCACAAGGCACCTTGTGGTACGCCGACAATCAAGGCGAATACGTCAGCACCTCCAAACTCTTCATCCTCGAAGAAAACAAATACTACGGACACCCTTCAGGCCTCGTCGACCTACCGGGCGTTAGCCCCGAAAATCCAGAACTGAAGTGGCCCGCCGCCGGCGCCAACCGCGAAACCGCCGTCGCCCTCTTCCCTCATAACAAGGTTGCGAACTCCCCCGGGCACATGACCTGGGATACTACGGGAGGCGCCTTCGGCCCCTACAGTGGACAAATGTTCATCGGCGACCAAACCCAGTCCAAGCTCCTTCGCGTATCCACATATAGCATACAAGGTGAGACGCGAGCTGCCGTTATTCCCTTCGGCGAGAAACTGCAGTCAGGGATCATGCGTCCCGTTTTCCTCGCGGACGGCAGCTTGCTGCTCGGCCAAACCGGTCGCGGCTGGCAAGCCCATGGCGGGAAACTCGCGAGCCTGCAACGCATCGTCTGGGATGGCAAAACAGAGGAGCAAGCCATTCACTCCGCTCGACTGGAAACCGATCGAAGCCTAGTCGTCAGCCTCACCCAGCCACTTCCGAACGACCTGAGGGCAGAGCAACTCAAGACCATTGCACGCCTCGCATCCTGGACGTACCGCGATGCGCCCGACTACGGCTCCCCCGAATTGGATACCATCCAGCACAGCATCCTCGCTGCCGAGATCTCCCCCGACCGCAAAGAGCTGACTCTCAAAATAGCGCCGGAGACCTTCGCAACCGAGGCCTTCCAAACCAGCAGAGTCTACCACCTAAAGCTCCAGCTCGGGGCATCCCACGAAGCCTACATCACTGGCAAGTAGACTCGCAGCTCAGCCAACCCGCTGCAGCTGCACCCAGCTGTAGCGGCGAAACAACGGCCCCCAAGACGGATGCAAATCCTCGGGGTCTAAGGTCCAGACTTGGCGATGCAAAGAGCTCATCAATTCCGCATCGCCCAGCACCAGCTTGCATTCGGAAGAACTCAGCCCATTCACGCCCCGATAAAGCAAGGCCTTGCCCATGCGCTCGGCGCTCCCAGCATCTAAGCTCGACTTCGATTCGCCCGCCAGCGTCACTCGGATCGCATTAAGATAGGGGTCGACCACCGCATTCATCAATCCAGCGACGGAGTCCGTGTCTTCAAAGATCCAGTTCTTGCGCTTCCACTCAGACTCGTTTTCACGGACCGCGACCAACTCCTCCTCGACCTTGTGCTCTACAGGAGTCACCAAAATCCCGATACGCTTCAACCACCCTCCAATCGAGGGCTTGCTTAAAATCCAGGAAACGAATGGCGCCAGCACCATCGCCCCGCTCACCGGCAGCGTCCAGTAAAGGAACGATTCGCTGACTTGGCGGGCGAGCAAGGTGAAAGCCACGCCGACTATCGCATGTCCGCGGTGAGACACGAAAGCATCGTAGAGGCTCAAGCCATCTCCCGCCAAACGATTTTGCGTGCTCCAGCCAACCCCTTTACCCAGCGCCGTGAAGACGACAAATTGCCCATGGTAGAGCATCATTATGGGAGCGACCAAAGCGGAGCTTACGATTTCGAACAATACGCTTAGGGTGCAACGTATTCCACCTCCGAATACACGCGTTCTCCCTTCGCTCAAGAATGCATCGAGAAGGGCAAGCAGCTTCGGCAGGAAGAGAAGGCTGAAAGTGACGCCCGCCACCAGCAGCCCATGGTCCGAAAGCGGGATCTGAAACCAGTCCCCCACCCCCGAAGTCGGCAACAACGACAAGTTGCTGCGCACTCGGTTGTACATGAGGATTCCACTCAAAACGAGGAAGAGCGCCCACAAAAGCGATGACGCGTATCCCATGATGCCGTTGGCTAGATGCAAGCGGCTCGCAAAGGTCAGTCCACGGGAAAACAATAGCCAGAAATGCTGCATATTTCCCTGACACCAACGGCGATCGCGCTTGGCGTGCTCGACCATGTCCTGAGGGCACTCTTCGTAGCTTTGCTCCAAATCCTCCGCCAAGCGCACTTCGAATCCAGCCCGCTGCATCAAAGCTGCTTCCACGAAGTCGTGACTCAAAATCTTTCCGCCAAAAGGTTCCCGTCCCGGCAAGTCCGGAAGAGCGCAGTGTTCCATAAAAGGTGCCATTCGGATGATCGCGTTGTGGCCCCAATAGTTCCCTTGCCCACCTTGCCAGAAGTTCAATCCCGCGATGAATACCGGACCGTAGAAATGATTCGAAAATTGCTGCAAGCGGCCCCAGAAGCTCTCGGAATAAACGATCTTCGGGGCTGTCTGCAAAATCCCGATACGCGTGTCCGCCTCCATCCTGCGGTAGAGTGTCATCAATGTCTCGCCACTCATCACGCTGTCCGCATCGAGCGTCACCATGTAGCGATAACGCATCCCCCAACTTTCGCAGAACTCCAGCAAGTTGCCCGCCTTCTTGTCCGTATTCACGGAACGGCGACGGTAGTTGATTCGCCCAAACGCCTTGAGATCGCGACACAAGGTCGCCCAGCTCTGCTCCTCCTCCAACCAGCGCTCCGGCTTCGTAGAGTCGCTGAGGATGTAGAAGTCGAAAACCTCCGCCCCTTCTTGCTTTTGCAGCGACTCGTACATCGCCTTGAGGCCCGCGAACACGCGGCGCGGATCCTCGTTGTAAACCGGCAGCACCACCGCCACGCTGCCGGGGTGCTCTTGCTCCAGCGAAACGTCAACCGGACGTCTCAACGGACGACGGCGTTTGAAGAAACCGACCAAGGAGTGGGTGGCTCCCCAAGAAATATTCCAGGTTAGGATGGCGAACAGCAAGCTGACTGGCCATAAGCCCTCTTCAATCCCTACCCGCCAGAGCAAGTTTCCAAACAATACCGTAGGAAACACGGTGAACAGCAAGGCCGTCACAAAGAAAAACAACCGTTGCCAGTCAAAAAACTGCCCGATGCTTACGATTCCGCGTTTCATATCAATGCAGCAAATACACGAGTAAGCCGACGCCACCCAAATAGAGCGTCCACACGAAGAGGGCTCCGAGAATAGGCCAGCGGTCGATCACCCGCCAAGTCTCGTCCGCCACGGCTGAAACGGGTCCTAGGTCGATCTCGCGAGGCGTCATGCGTGCCTTGCTGAACTCCGGTCCGGTGCTCAAGTAGGTCGCTTTCATCGCTTCCAAAAATTCCGCAGGCCAAGGGCCAGGATGCAAAAACTCCCCCTGCCAACGCGCAGGCATGTCCGCCAAGAACAAGGCGAGGCGTCCTTGAGGTCCTAGCTTCCCGTGGTCCACTCCCGCAGCATCTAGGACTTGAGCAAACCAAGTCCCCACCACTTCCTTCGCTTCCTCCATCGCCAGCTCCGAAGCCGATTTCGAGCTTCCCTCGAAACGCTCGGAAGCGCGGGACAAGATCTGCGCGACCAGTTGACTCAACAACAAGCGGTCACGGATCTGCAGGGCGCAAAAGTAGCTTTCCACGCGCTCGTACGCTTCGCTCCAATCGACGAAGGTTTCGCCGCGCGGAACGATCTTCTTCAACGAGTCCATTGATACGCCCAGACTTCGGAATTGCTGCCGTCCGGAAAGAGTAGCTGGCAGCGAGCCTCGGCGGTACCGCCCTCTCCCAATCCTTCCATTCTCATCAGCACGCGCCAAGAATTTGAATACGGATTCCAAACCACTTGCTTGTCCACCATGCGAGCAGCGCCCTCCACCACCGCAACAAGTTCCGGTAGCTCCGCGCCCTCTATTCCGGAGAAGTCAACGACGAAGACCTCGGTTCCCGGGTAGGAAGGGTCTTCCCCGGTTCGCGTAGCGGTGACAACCGAACTCGGGTAGCGAGCAGGCACCCCATTCGGTGTCCAGTGAATCGTGTATTCGAAGTCCAATACGGCTCCCTTCTCTGGAAGTACAGCCGGTTCCCAGAACGCGATAACGTTGTCCTCGAATTCCGTCTTGGTTGGCAGCTCCACCAACTTGATGAAGCCTTTGCCCCAATCGCCGCGAGGCTCCACCCAAACGGAAGGACGTTTATGGTATTCAGCTTCCAAATCCTGGTAGCTCGAAAAGTTACGGTCGCGCTGCATCAAGCCAAAGCCTTCGACCTGATTCACGCTAAAATAGGAAAGCCGCGTCTTGTCCGCCAGATCCAAAGCGCGCCAGATCGGCTCGTTCTCCTTCTCCACAACGATCAACCCATCCGCATCATGCACCTCAGGCCGATAGTCCCGCTCGCTTCCGCTACGGTTCTCGCCTCGCCAATACATGCTGGTTAAAGGAGCGATGCCCAAGCTATCCACCGTATCCCTGAAGAAGAGCTTCGCCTTCACGTCCATCACCGTGCTCTCGCCGGGGCGGATCACAAACTCGTAAGCGCCCGTCACGCTCGGACCGTCAAGCAAGGCATACATCACGACCGCATCCGAATCCAACTTTGGCTTGCCCAGCCAAACCTCCGTGAACTTGGGAAACTCCTCCGGCTGCCCGAGGCCGGAATCGATGGCGATCCCTCTTGCTGAAGTCCCGTAGCGTGTATCCAAACCAGTACCACGAAAGTAGCTGGCGCCGAGAAAAGAGGTTACCTCGCGGTAATCGTTTTTTCCATCCACCGCATAGGACAGGCGTATTCCCGCATAATCGAGCGAAGATGGAATGGCCTCCTTCAAGCTCTGGTCCTCAAACTCGAAAAACTCGTTTAGATAGCGAATGTGCTGCTCGTGGGTGGGGGTGAATTCATGCACCTTCATCCGATCCTTGTGCAAGAATCCCGGATGAAAAAATCCGAGGCTGAAGGGCAAGCCCTCCGTCTTCCACATGTACTTGTCCGCATTGTAACGAATCTTTCGATACGCGTCGTAGTCCAGCTCCGCCAAAACCTTGGGAAGCGGAGCGGGAGCTTCGTACTCCTCTTCCGCCAAATCCGCAGCCAAGTCCGCCACGTAGGTGAAATCCACTTCGACTCGCCGCATAGCATCGAGGGAAGCGCAACCGGATAGGAGGACAGCCATCGCTGCGACCAGAGGAGTACGTCCTAAATAGTCAGGTAAAACCATGATAGAAAAGGTCTTCGAGGAAGGAATGAGTTGGATCAAGGAATGGAAAATACTACGCCCCCAATAACCGGATCGAGCCTGAAATGTTCCCGCTAGAAGGAGAGCCAAGGCAGGAGCCTGGTTGACTGGAGCGTTCCGCATACATGCCGCGCCCCTTCGCAAATCCTGAACCAATTGACTGGGTTCAGCTGAAAAACTCCTAGAAAACGACCGCCCCCTCAGAAAAAGTTCGGGCCGAGATAAACGGTCGCCTTCCCAGGACAGGCAAAACGCCCGTCCCGCCAATGCAAAACGCATCACGCCCTTTCGCCACCCGAATTCAGATTCCGTGGAAATTTCGATTGATTCCGACGTAAAAAAGTAGATTCAATCCGAGTAAGTCCACTCAAGTCGGGGCGTAGCTTAGTCTGGTAAAGCGCTACGTTCGGGACGTAGAGACCGGAGGTTCGAATCCTCTCGCCCCGACCACTTTTGAACAGGGAAATAACCGAACATGACGAACACCGATTCCCGCGCGCTCACGCCACGTGCGAGAGAACGAGAACCGAAGGGGGTTCGACGGAGCGAAGCGTAGAATGGACATGCGCAGCATGGGTCCAACGGACTTCGAGTGAAACGAGAACCAATCCTCTCGCCCCGACCACTTTTGAACAGGGCAAACCCGCATTCCCAGCGCCAGCACCTAACGTAGCGCTGAGCTTCAGCCAGCGACAGCGCTGCAGGATCCCACCACCCCACGTAGGACCAGCGCTCGCGACGCTCCGCAATTCCCTCTCGCCGCCAACGCTTGCCATTCAGAGCCTTTGACGCGTAATTGCCGCTCCGAACCATGCCGAAACTCATTCCCAAGCGCCTATCTTCCCACGAGGAAAACACCCGCCAAGTCGCCAAACCCGAACTGCTCTCCCCTGCAGGGACTTGGGACTGCGCCCGCGCCGCCGTGGAAAACGGAGCCGATGCCATCTTCTTCGGCCTCGAACGCTTCAACGCTCGCATGCGCGGCAAAAACTTCACCGTCGCCGACCTGCCAGAACTGATGGCCTACCTCCACAGCCGCGGAGTAAAAGGCTACGTCACCTTCAACATCCTCGTCTTCTCCGACGAGATGGCGGACGCCGAAGACTTCCTCCGCTCCATAATCGCCGCTGGAGTCGACGCCGCCATCGTGCAGGACGTCGGCATCTGCCGCCTCATTCGCCGCATCTCGCCGGACTTCCCCATCCACGCCTCCACTCAAATGTCCGTTACCTCCGAGGCGGGAATCGAGTTCGCCCGCGAACTCGGGTCCTCCGTCGTCGTGCTCGCCCGCGAAACTTCCCTCAAGGAAGTCGGCGCCATCCGCGAAAAAACCATCGCCGCCGGTACCGAAGTCCCCATCGAGCTCTTCGTGCACGGAGCCCTCTGCGTCGCCTACTCCGGCCAATGCCTCACCTCCGAGTCCCTCGGCGGCCGCTCCGCCAACCGCGGCGAATGCGCCCAAGCCTGTCGCCTTCCCTACGAGCTCTATTCCAACGGCAAGCAAGTCGACCTCGGCGACCGACGCTACCTGCTCAGCCCCCAAGACCTTTCCGGGCTCGACGCTATGCCTGAGATCATCAAAAACGGGGTCGCTACCCTCAAGATAGAAGGCCGCCTCAAAGCTCCCGAATACGTCGCCGCCGTCACTCAAGTCTACCGCAAAGCTCTCGACGACGCCTGGAACGAATATGTAGGAGCGACTTCGGACGCGACTGCCCAATCCTCCTCTGTTGGAGGGACGAGTTCCACCTCGTCCGCCACGCATCCAGACCCCAAATACCAGCTGGAAATGACTTTCAGCCGCGGCCTCTCCGACGGTTGGCTAAACGGCATAGACAACCAAAAACTTGTGCATGCCCGCTTCGGAAAAAAGCGGGGACTGCGCCTTGGAATCGTCAAATCCATCGAGAAAGACGGAGTCCTCCTCGAGCTTGAAGCCCCTCTCAAAGCCGGCGACGGCGTAGTCTTCGATCGCGGGCGTCCCGACGAGCAGGAGGAAGGAGGACGTATCACTTCCGTCGATACAAGAGGACGCGACAGTTTCGTTCGCTTTCTAAACGATTCCATAAACTGGAAACGCGTAAACGTGGGCGATACGCTGTTCAAAACCTCCGACCCCGCCCTCGACAAGGCGCTTCGCCAATCCTACGAAGTCGAGCAACCAAACTACACGCGGCCCATCACCGCCACCGTGCATGGCGAACCGGGCAAGCTCTTAACGCTCGAGCTCCGCGACGAAGTAGGCCGCGTCGCCCGCTCCGAATCCACGGAACCGCTGCAAGAAGCTGCGAAACGAGCTCTCGACGACGAGACCCTGACCAAGCAACTGTCCCGCCTCGGAGCGACCCCTTTTCACCTGGCCTCGCTCGACAATCGACTCGTCGGCAACTGTCACTTCCCCGTTTCCCAAATCAACCAGCTTCGTCGCGACGCCGTGGATACGCTCACCGCTCTCCGCCGCGAGCCGCTCCGCTGGACCCTCAATCATCCTCGCTCATCTTCATCTACTTCTTCATCTTCATCTGCTTCTACTTCTTCATCTGCGTACCCATCGTCCACCCTCGACTCCAAAGCATCCACCATCATTCCCTACCTCCGCTCCTTCGAGCAACTCGAGGCCGCCCTCACGCTCCCTTATCGAGAACTCTACCTCGAACTAGAAAACCCGAAACACTACAAGAAAGCCGTCGAGCTCGTGCATGCCGCACCCGGCGACAAGAAGATTTGGGTCGCCCCGCCGCGCATGTTCAAAACGGGCGAAGACTGGGTCGTCAAGCAGCTCACCGAATGCGGCGCAGACGGATTCCTCGCCCGCAACCACGAACACCTAAAGTCCTTATCCAAATTTCCACTACGCGGCGACTTTTCCCTCAACGTAGCCAACCACCTCACCGCCGAATACCTCATGGAGCGCTACCAGCTCCAGCGGCTCACCGCGTCCTACGACCTGAACGCCACCCAACTGGCAGCCCTCTTGGAAAACGCGCCCGCCAACTGGTTCGAAATTACGCTGCACCAGCACATGCCCATGTTTCACATGGAGCACTGCGTCTTTTGCGCCTTCCTCTCCGACGGGAAAGATTTCCGCGATTGCGGACGGCCCTGCGACAAGCACTCCGTATCCATAAAGGACCGCACAGGAATGCTGCATCCACTGAAAGCCGACGCCGGATGCCGCAACACGGTATTCAACGCCAAAGCCCAAACCGGCGCCGAGTTCGCTCAAGACCTCCTGAATTTCGGCGTCCGCCACTTCCGCGTCGAATTTCTCAACGAAAGCCCGGAGGAAGTTCGCGATACCCTCGACCGCTATGAACGACTCCTCGCCGGCAAGCTAAGCGGCCAATCCCTCTGGCGAGAGCTCAAGCTCATCAATCAACTCGGCGTAACACGCGGCACCCTGCGCGAGAAGTAGAATCTGGCTCAACCGCAGCGCTGTGCTTGTCACGCGATTAGGCATCAAGGTAGCAGTCGTTCTCCCGGCGGTCACGAACGCCGCTTCATCCTCGTCACCTCAGGCCGCTTTGGCTGGTAAGGCAGCGTCGCCTTCTCAGCGTCCTCCACTGCCAGATATCCCTTGAGCGAGGCGATCAAAACCGGAATCACCCTGTCTAGCCTTTCATTCGGCACATGGCTTGTAATCCCAGCTGACCAGACCGGCATCACCTGAGCCTGTGCCTCCCATTCTTCACTTCCGAAAGCCACCACACGAAGTCTCACGACGTAATAACGCAGTTCCCAGTCCAGCTGAACGTTGCGATCCATCACTTTCCCGCCAATTTGCTCGCCCGTTACTGGGTCAAACACCGGTTGAAATTCCCCAGCGACTCTCTGCTCGATGCTCTCGTGGTGCTTCTTTAATGGCCCCGCATCGTACCCCATCTGGATTACATAGTCGGCTCGCTCCCCTCGCTCGGCGAGATACAAGCCCTTGTCCGATAGCATATAGGCCAGATAACGCTTGTACTCTTCCCAGTCAGGATCCGCCTCCGCATAGCTCCCTTTAATCGGCTCCACCCGAAAAGAACCAGCACTGTGCGGCAATTTCGACTCCGCATTCATCTCGAGTCGATAGAACGAAGGAAGCGTGCTTTCGCAAGAGGCCAGCAAGCCCAAACTCAAAATGCTCGCCGCAATCGATAGTAGCTTAATCATAAGGGTAACCCCCTCTGCATAGGACTCGCAACAACACGTACAAGCCCAAAACTTCGCGTTTACGGGCGTAGAGTCGACTTAGCATTGCTGATAGCAAAGACGGCGAAAATACCGATCCCCTAAAAATTCGATTCAACCCGATAGTTCACAGCCCCACTGAGGCCAGCTCCTTGCTCTTCCTTCGGTAGGCGCTCGGCGTCGTGTGTGTCAGCCTTTTGAATACGACGCTCATGTACTCGGGATGTTCGAACCCTGCCATCTCGGCGATATGGGCCAGCGAGTATTCAGTCTCCACCAGCATCTGCTTGATCTGGATCACCTGAGCTTGGCGAATCTCCACCTGCGGAGAACGGCCCACGTACTGGCGAAAGCGTTTTTCCAACAAGCTGCGCGAAATGTGAACCGCCTTCGCCACCTCCTCAACGGTGATCCCCTTGCAAGCCCGCTCCCGAATCAAGTTCAAGGCTTGGGCCACCGCCTGGTCCTCCACCGCCATGATGCTGGTGGAACGGCGCGTCACCACCTCCAACGGATCGATCAAGGTGAGTTCCTTGAAGTCTTTTGGCTCCGCACCCTTCATGAGAGCCTCCAAAGTGGCCCCGGCCGCTCGGGCGTATTCGGAAACGTCCACCGGAATGCTGGACACAGACGGAGCGCTGAGCTCACAACGGGCGCTGTCATTGTTGACGCCCAAAATCGCCACTTCCTCCGGCACGCGAAAGTCCGCTTGCTGGCAAGCGTTCACCACATGCACCGCGCGCAGGTCGTTGCAGGCAAAAACCGCCACTGGCTTCGGCAAGGTTTTCAGCCAGCGGGCCATCTCGTCCTCTTCCGCGAATTCCCAGGCAGGTTGGCTCACTCCAGGGTAAACCGTCTCGAAAGTGGTGCACTTCTTGCCCGCTAAGGCCAAGCCTTCCACGAAACCGTCGCGCCGCTCTTCAGACCAAAGGTCCCCCTTGAAGCCGCAAAAGGCGAAGTGCCGAAAGCCTTTCTCCACGAAGTGCTCCGCTCCGAGATGCCCAGCCGCCACATTGTTGGGACGAAACTTGGGGCAGTCCGCTCGCAAGACGCCCGAGTCGGACAGGTCCACGCAAGCGATGCCACGCTCGCGGGCCTTGCGAAAGAGCTCGTCCGAATTCTCCTTGCAGATGATGCCGTCCCAGCCTTGGTCCAGCAACCAGTCGGGATCCTCCGCTCCACGGGCCAGATCGTCCACGAAGACGTGCCAATTCGCGTTGAAGCGTTTGAATTTGGCGAGGCTGTGCAGAAGGTTGAGGTTTTCCTCCAGCCAACCCCTTAAAACGATAGCCACACGGGGACGGTCGATCATAGTTACAGCAGGTTCAGTTTGTTACAGAGCACCCCTATTCCATAAATGGGTGAATTGAGCAAAGGAATTTTACTCTATTTCTCATTACAATTTAGATTAATTACGGCTATAACCATGAGACGGATTCACTCCATTTCTCCGAATCGCCACATTTATCAGCTCAGAACCCCACTCTCCCCACGTGAAAACCCAATCCCTGCCGCCGCTCAGAACCTTCCGCCAGGAGCTGAAGACAGAATTGTTCGAAAACATACTTCCCTACTGGGACCGCCTGCGCACGACCCACAGTTTCATTTCCGCCCTCGATTCCGCCAACCAGCCGATGCCTGAAACGCCACTTGGCCTGATCATGGTCTCCCGCCTGCTCTGGACCTACAGCCGAGCCTACTCGCTGCACGGAAAAAGGCAGTATCGGGAGCTCGCCGACCACGCCAAGCACGTGCTTCGCATGCGCTTCTGCGATACGGAAAACGGCGGTTACTACTGGAGCCTCCAGCACGACGGACAGCCCTGGGAGAGCAAAAAGCAATGCTACGGACAAGCCTTCTGCATCTACGCTTTCTCCGAACACTTCGCGGCCACCGGCGACGTGGACAGTCTCGATCGAGCTCGCTCGCTCTTTGCCCTGCTCGAGACCAAAGCTTGGGACAGCAAGGAAGGCGGCTACCTCGAAACCTTCGAGCCCGACTGGACGCCCATGCAGAAGATGCGGCTGGGCGACGGCGACTTGGAAGCGCCCAAGACGATGAACAACCACCTGCACATCATCGAAGCCTTCGCCAACCTGCAAAAGATTTCGCCCTCGCCCGAGGTCGAGGCCGCCCTCCGGAGCGTGCTCAGGCTTACCGCCGATCGTATCATCCTTCCGGATACTGCACGCTTCGGACTCTTCTACGACATGGATTGGAAGCTTCTCGATTCGGTCATCTCCCCTGGACACGACATCGAAGGAAGCTGGCTTCTCTTCGAAGCGGCCGAGATCCTAGGCGACTCGGAGCTGGAAAAGGAGTTCAAACAACGAGCCCTCGACATGGCAGATTGCGTTTTGCAGACAGGGATCGACCCTGACGATCATGCAGTCCGCGACGAGTTTCACGAGGGGCAAGGCTACGCAGACACCAAGTGCTGGTGGCCTCAAGCCGAAGGGATGGTCGGCTTCTTCAACGCGTATCAACTTTCCGGAGACGTCCGCTACCTCGAGGCTAGCCAAAAGATTTGGGACTACATCAAAGGCAATCTGATCGACCGAGTGAACGGCGAGTGGCTCTGGGGCCGCCATGCCGACGGTCGCCCCATGAACAACGAAAAAGCGGGTCCTTGGAAATCCTCTTACCACAATGCTCGGGCCTGTTTCGAGCTAATGGAGCGGATTCAACGGGTTAAATAGGAAGCGCGCTGCCGCACCTTGCGAACCGGCCTAGGCTAAGCGTCCCTTTTTCAAATTCTCCCCTCTACACTTAACCATGAGCACATACGAAACCCGCCTCACTCAACTCATAGAAGCCCAGGAAGCTCTCCTCGCCCAGCCAAACGCTCCAGTCGAGCCGGGCAACGGCATCTTCCATCGCTACCAAAATCCGGTCCTCACCGAGAAGCATGCTCCGCTCTTCTGGTCCTACGACCTCGATCCAGAGAGCAATCCCCACTTGATGGAGCGCATCGGCGTACACTGCGCCTTCAACGCTGGAGCCATCCAGCTCGACGGCAAATTCTACGTCGTCGCCCGCGTCGAAGGCAACGACCGCAAGTCCTTCTTCGCCATCGCCGAAAGCCCCAACGGAGTCGATAACTTCCGCTTCTGGGACCACCCCGTCACCATGCCAGAGACGGAAGTGCCCGACACCAACGTCTACGACATGCGCCTCACCCAGCACGAAGACGGCTGGATCTACGGCCTCTTCTGCACCGAACGCAAGGACCCCAACGCCAAACCCTTCGACCTCTCATCCGCCGTCGCCCAATGCGGCATCGCCCGCACCAAGGACCTTAAGACTTGGGAGCGCCTACCGGACCTCAAGACCCCCTCCGCCCAGCAACGAAACGTCGTGCTGCATCCTGAATTCGTAGGCGGAAAATACGCCCTCTACACCCGACCCCAAGACGGCTTCATCGACGCCGGATCCGGCGGCGGCATCGGCTGGGGCTTGTGCGACGACATGACAAACGCGGTCGTCGAGAAGGAGTCCATCATCGATTCCCGCGCTTACCACACCATCAAGGAGGTCAAAAACGGCCAAGGCGACGCCCCCATCAAAACGCCTCAAGGCTGGCTGCACATCGCCCATGGAGTGCGCGGCTGCGCCAGCGGCCTGCGCTACGTCATCTACGCCTTCATGACCTCGCTGGAAGACCCCAGCAAGCTTACCCACTCACCTGGCGGCTTCCTCATCGCCCCGGAAGGCGACGAGCTGGTGGGCGACGTCATGAACGTTGCCTTCACCAACGGCACCATCGTGACCGAGTCCGGAGAAGTGTTTATCTACTATGCCTCCAGCGATACACGGTTGCACGTAGCCACCTCCACCATCGAAAAACTCGTCGACTACGTCACCCACACGCCCGCAGACCCGCTTTTCAGCGCCAAGTGCGTTGCCCAGCGCAACGAGCTCATCGACAAGAACCTCGCCTACATGGCTAAGACTCAGGGACCGCTGATCGACCGCATTAACTCCCTCCGCGTCAAGTAGGGCGGAACCGGATTACTCTGACGAGTAAGCGTCCGCAGTTGGCGGACGCTCACCCGTTTCGGCTCTCCCAAGGCAAGGACTCCTTTTTTGAAGGGATACCCGCCGCAGGCTTGTTCTCCTAGCGCGGCGACCCACGGCGGATCTCGCCTAGCCACTTCCGCGCCCTCCTGCACCATGGAACAAAACTTTCAACGATTCCCCTCTTTATCGCCGTTCATGACCTCACCATGATCTTCAGCCAAGTTATGGCAATTAGCGGCAAACGCCCCGTTTTAAGCTTACACGCGTCGCAGAGTCCGCTTAATCAGCGAGAATTCCCGCGTAGCTGTCATGACTTTTCGAATACTATTTTCCAAAGAACCCCCACAGCTAGCACGATACGCTCAACTTTTACCGTCCCACCCCGGCGCCACGCACTTTCCCGTTGAAGTTTAACCTTAAACCTAGAAGCTCACAGCGACGCACCAAGCCCCTTTCCCCTTCCCCATCCCTTACGACAAAAGACTATGCAGACCACCCCTGAAACGAAACACGCGACTCCGCCCCTGAAGATGTCGGAGAAACTGGGCTACGCCGCCGGAGACTTGGCTTCCTGTCTCTATTTCGGCGTGTTCATGAACTACCTCGCCATTTTCTATACCGACGTATTCGGCATATCGGCCGGCGCCCTCGCTTTCATGATTTTGGTCACCCGCACCTGGGACTGGATCAACGACCCGATCATGGGAATCGTGGCCGACCGCACCAAAAGCAAGTTCGGCAAATTCCGCCCCTGGCTCATCTGGATTCTTCCCTTCTGGGTCGTGCTAGGCGTCCTGACCTTCACCACCTTCGACCTCGGCGAATCGCACAAGCTGATCTACGCCTACGTCACCTACACCTTCCTCATGATGGCCTACACCGCCATCAACGTTCCGTACTCTGCCTTGATGGGTGTCATGACGCCGCGTTCCGACCAGAGAACGCTCCTCAATTCCTTCCGCTTTCTCGGGGCTTTCCTCGGCACCACTACAGTCAGCTTCAGCATGCTGTATTTGGTCAAATTCTTCGGCAACGGCAACGACCAGACCGGCTACGCCATGACCATGGGACTCTTCGGCGTCATTTCCGCCGGCCTCTTCCTCACCACCTTTTTCACCACCAAGGAACGCATCGAGCCACCTAAGGGCCAGAAGACAGATATCGGCAAAGACCTGGCCATGGCCGCCAAGAACGGGCCCTGGAGAGCGATCATCTTCATCAGCATTCTCACCATACTCTGGATTTCCATCCGCTCGGGAACCACTGCTCACTTCTTCAAATACGTTTCCGGCAACGAACTGTGGGCCGGTACCTACCTCGGCGTCGGCGGAGCCATCCAGGCCGGCGGCGTGTTGCTGACCAAGCAAATCACCCAAATTTTCGGCGGAAAAAAGAACGCCTACTTCGCCCTCACCGCTATCAACGTCGCCTTGCTTGTAGTCTTCTATTGGCTGCCCTACGACAACCTGACCATTTTGCTGGTACACCAAATCATCAGCTCCTTCCTCACGGCTCCGCTGATGGCTCTCTTCTGGTCCATGCTCGCCGACACCGCTGACTACGGACAGTGGAAGCTCGGCCACCGCGCCACTGGCCTTCTTCTCTCCACCGGCACTTCCTCCATGAAGATCGGCTGGTCCCTCGGCCCCGCCATCGCGTTCTGGATGCTCGAGTACACTTTCGGATTCGTGGCCAACCAAGCTCAAACGCCCGCAACCATCGAAGGCATGAGACTGCTCATGAGCTTGATCCCAGCCGGCGTCGGCGTACTAGCTGCCGCTGCCGTCTTCCTCTATCGCATCGACAGCAAAACGGAACTCGAGATGGAAGCCGCGATTGCGAAGCAAAGAGACGACGAGGAGAAGCTCGCTTCCACCTGCCCGTAAGCGAACAGACAGCAGCGACTCTTTGAGCAAATTTTAAGGGCCCTCTCCTAAGGCGAGAGGGTCTTTTTGTATCCAAAAATCCAATCGCAGCGATATTCACTGCAGCACGGGGCCTCCTAAACAAAAAGCTTCATCCGCAAATCCAGAGGGATTCCGGGGGCATTCTTCGAAAAGGCTCCTGCAGCGCTGACGGCGCGGAGGTCGTCCCTCCAATACGATTGTTCTGGAGGGACCGGTTCCACCCGGTCCGCAGTACAGGAGAGAGCTCTTCGCTAGCGAATGCCTCGCTCGATCGGATCCGCACATCAAAAAGGCGTCCGCACGATGCGAACGCCTTTGAAATATCCCCAATGAGCTCTCCTAGCTCTCCACCGTTCCTTCCGCTTCCTTACGGGCGAGCAGCTCTTCTTCCATCTGGACTTCCATCTTCCGATTGATGCCGTAGCTGAGCACCACGACTGCGGCGATTGCCGCCAGAGCAGCCGGGAAGAACGACATCATCAAGCGGAGGCCTTCGATGGTACGCGCCGACTGCAGGACATTGTCCTCGTAGCCGTAGTAGCTTAGCGAATACGCGGCCAAAGCTGGTCCCACTGCCCAACCTAGCTTCATGGAGAAGGTGCCGGCCGAAAAGGTCAGCCCCGTGAAGCGGCGACCGAACTTCCACTCGGAGTAGTCAGCCGTATCCGCAATCATTGACCAGAACAGGGGCATCAAGGGACCCGTGATAATCGAGAGGCCTATGCCAATCGTGAACATCAGCAAGATGTCTCCAGGGCCGCAAAGGAAGAAGCCCGTGCCTAAAATCGCGCTCAAAACCGTCAACGAGAAAAAGGCGTTCTTCTTGCCTCGGAACAAGTCCGTGAAGTGCTTCGTGAAATAAACACCTGCGATCGTTCCCAGCGACCCCAGCACGTTGTACCACGTCATCAACTTGGTGAAACGAGCAGCGCTTTCCATGTCCGCCACCACGTAGTACTTGAAGTAATACAGCTGGGCCGCGTCGCGCATGGCGATCCACATCACCGTGCCGATGCCCACAAAAATGAGCGAAACCCAAGGCTTGTTCTTGAACAGCTGAGCCAAGTCCTTCTTGACGTTCATTTCCTGCCCCTTCGGAGGCTGCACGCGCTCCTTGGTTCCGTAAAAAGTACCCAAGAACAGGAACCCCGCGCAGATTCCATAGATGCTCATGGTCAAGATATATCCTTGCTGCGTGTAGGAACCGTCTTCGGCGCCCCCGAGCCCGGCAACCATGTAGAGGATCGTGGCTTGCACCACCAAGTTTGCCGAAAACGATCCATAGAAACGGAAGGAGGAAAGCACTGTGCGTTCCGCCGAGTGAGGCGTCATCACACCCATCAAAGCACCATAGGGAATGTTGATCGCCGTGTAGGCCAGCATCGCAAGCGAGTAAGTCGCATAGACGTAAACGATGGTCCAAGTGTCGTCCAACTCCGGAACCGTGAAAATCAGTACCCCACTCACCGCAAAAGGCAGGATCATCCAGCGCAGCCAGGGGCGGAACTTGCCCTCCGGCGTATCCGTGCGGTCGCAAATGACCCCCATCATGGGATCGGTGAAGGCGTCAAACACGCGGGTGACCCAAAGCATGGTCCCGATGATCGCCGCCTCGATTCCGATGATGTCCGTGTAAAAGAACATCAGGAACGAGGAAAACACCTTGAAGTAGAAAACCGACGCCATGTCCCCCGCCGCGTAGGCAAAGTTCTCCTTCATGGTGATGATCTTGTCAGGGACATGCACCGTTCCTGCCTTGTCGGCAGCAGTTTCGTTCGAGCTCATAGTGGTATCAAAAGCAGTCGCAGCCGCCAAGGGCTGCGTACTCTAAGTAGGGTAAGTTTTGGGTTAGAGACAGAGAGAAAAGGGGCTATCGTCCCGCTGAAATTCCCGCGCACCCTCTCAGAGCAAGAGCTGCAAGGCAAGACAGCTTCGCTGACAGTATTCGAAAAACGGCTACAATTATATAAGAGTAGGCCTATTTTCCCGCTTGGCGAAGGCGGCTGGGCAGCAAAGCGATCGAATAAGTCCTCAAATCTGCCTCGTAAGCGTCCAGTTCCAAAGCATCGGCCAAATCCCACAAGTGGCGGATTGTCTCCGCATTGAGCTCCCGCAAAGCCTCACGATCGAGGCGCGATAAGGCATGCTCTAGGTGCCTCTTTGCCTCAGCCGCTCGAGACGCGATCAACAGCACTCCCGCCAAGCGAATTTCATCCTCCAACAGCAAGTCCGCCTCCGGCTGAACAACCGCTTCACGCAGCTTGTCTAAGCGCACCCTGAACTCGTTCCCTCGCTGCTGCAGGGCCAAGAGCCTGCAGAGGGAAACTTGAGCCGAGAGATCATCCTGGTCTTTCAAGCTTGCTTCGAGGGCGTGGGCCGCCCTCCCCAGCCCCATCTCCAGCAAGTACTCGAAGCGACGCGACGCTAACTGCCCCGGCGACATCTCGGGCACAACTTGATAGATCACCGCCATTCCTTTCGCCTCTTTGGGCAACTGAAACGGTATGGGCCGCAACCATTGCGGGATCTCTTGGTCCTCCATTAGCCTCATCAAAAAAGCTTTCCCGTCCACAGCTTCCTCGGAGAAGTCTCGATGGAGATCGAGATACTCCTTCTCGAATCCACCCCAAGAATAGACAAGCAAGTGTGTCACGCCAGCCGCCGACAAGCGCTCCCTCGCGATCTCCAAACTGGGAGCCGCAAACATGGACGCAGCCCGCTTCAAGCCCTCGTTGTTCTCCCAGTAAAACGTACCGATCCCCTTGGCTCCCCCATAGTAGATCAAGTTGGTGGTGGCATCGGGCGAGGCGAGAGCAACGATCTCCTCGTCTGCTGCCCGCGCCCTCAAATAGTGGGCAATGCTTCTCTCGTAAACGCGAGCATCCTCTCGCGGCGTGGGTGTCCCGTAGGTAAACGCTCCCATGCCAAAAACGATCAGCCCCGGCAACAGACACGCTCCCGCAAAGAGTTGAATCGAACGATTCGTGTAACGCTTCGCTCCCCCCGCAAAAGCCAAGGCCAAGGGAAGCATCGTCAAAGCTGCCAGAGCGGACCACCATCGAGCTTGAAACAAGGTAAGGACGAAAAGGATACAAGCTGGCCCCATCGCTAGTAGCATTCCTGCAAATTCGGGCGAAGCGCGCTTCATCCTAAAGAGAAGCCAAGTCAGAGCCGGCAGCAGCAAGAGCGGCAACACCATTGCGAGCAGGCGCAACTTCGACCCCATGACTAGGACGTTTGCCCAGAGCCCCTGAAACTCCATGATGTAGCGCTCATGCACCGCCATCAAAAATGGATCAGCCACTTGAAAGACCGTACCGCGAAACAAGACAATCGCCAGCGGCAGCTGCAGCGCTAGCACGCACGCGAACGCCCCTCGAATCCATCGCCTCCGCGTTTTTGGCTTCGAAGCGAAGAGCAGTCCCAGCAACTCGCCCGTTCCAAGCAACGCCAAACTGTACAAAGGGTGATTCACCTCTAGCCGCCACGCAAACTTCGAAGGGGCGTATTCGATTAAATAAGCAAGCAGCGAAAGCCCCGCTGTGCAGCGGCACCAAAGCCGAAAGTAATTCCCCAGACCTACACTGTCACTTGAACGTACCCAAATCCTGATACAAATAGCAGCGACTCCGATCCCCAGAAACACAGGCAGTACGCTCACCACATTGATCCACATCGCCAAGGCTCCGAAAGCAGCTGAGGCGCCCGCAAGCAAACGAGCGTCACGCCCCTCCACTGCCCTCGTCAGCCCCACGAGCAGAAAGGATACCATGAGCATAACCGCGAAGATTGCGGCAGCATGATGATCTCCCATTCCCACCTTGAAAACGTCACGCAGAGGAATGAACCCAGAGAAACAAAGGCAAACCACAACTCCTGAACTCCCTCCAAAATTCCGTTGAAAAAGCAGCGCCACAACCACGAGAGCCAGCGCCCCGAGCAAGGCGTTGGCAACGAGCATGCTCCACTCCATGCGAGACGGCTCTCCCCAGGCAAGTAGCCGTATCCACCAAGAATATACAGATGACCAGTGCGACTCCCGCCCATCCGGAGCATTGTCATAGTCTACCTCTCGCAATCGAAAGTCGTTTCGTTCTGCAGCCTGTTGGGAATTTATCACCCAATGCAGGTCGTCATTGCGGTCGGATCCGATCAGGTTGCGAACACCGTGAGCGTATCCAGTTCTTGAACTTTTATCGGGGGTCACGAAGCTGAAACCTCCCTCTCGGGAACTGAGCGCCTCGATGCGCTTCACATTCTGCAGACTCTCGAGAGCGAACAACCCGAGCGCTGCGGCGAGCGCTAAGAGGCATTGGTATCGAGAAAGGAAGGACATGGAATCGAAAAAGTCGTGGGTGGCTGGAAACATAGAGGAAGCGACCCGGCTTTCGAGCGTAATTCTCAACAAGTATGAGGGATCTCCAAGCTCTGTATCAAAGCCCTTCGATACTCCCGATTTACGGAGGGACGGCTTCCACCCTGTCCGCGCTGCAGGATATTCGATCCACTACTCGCCTTCCATCGAACAACAGCCCTCATTCTATGACATTGGCAACGAACAAAAAAACGCCCCCGACGCGAATCGGGGACGTTGAGAATCCGGTAATCAAATCTAGATTACGCTAGAACATGAAGGAGTTCGATATTGACCAAACTTGACCTTCCGCGATACGCGATGTCGCCGCGTCGCCGTTAGGCTGCGTCGTGATTCCAATCAAACGTTCATCCTCGAAGGCGTTCCGTACGTTAACTTGGATACGCCAGGTCACGTTGTCGTTAAGCTCCTTAGTGTAACCAGCCCACAGGTCGATGTTCGACTCGGAACCACCCTTGTAAGGATTCGCCACATCGAAGGTATAACCGTATTGGTTGCTGTTGTCGGCCAGCACGGGGTAACCGACAACCACTTCGTCCTGCCAACGCCACGCTCCGCCAATATTCAAGCCAGCGAGCTTGCCATCGCGGAATTGGTAGTTGGATACGACGTTCCAGCGCCAGGGGCGAAGCTCAGCTACGTTGGAGTTGTTGAGCAGACGGAAAAGCGTGTAGTTGGAGAAGAACTCCGAGTTCCACTTGCCGCGAAGGGTTTCCGTGCTGTTGCTTGGACCCCAGAGGCGAACGTCGCCGTACGCTGTATCGTAGAGAACCTTGCGGTCCTCTACGAAGGACGCGTAGGAGTCTGCGATATTGAGTCGCTTGGCTTCGGTCTTGGAGGCGTTGACCGTGATGTTCCAGTTGTCGGTGGGCTGGAAGAATAGTTCGTATTCATATCCCTCTGACACGGTATCACCCGTAACTGCGAACTGACCTGGCTCGCCTGCCCAAGCAGCGCCGCCGCCGGCCCAGCCTGGAGTCGCCGCAACCGCATCCCAGTCTTGGTTCCAGAAGTTGAGGAACTGCTGAAACTTCGGATCGTCAAGGTTGTTGGCGGTATTGAAGAGAGCGGAAAGCGCTGCTTCCTGCTCAGCCAAGGCGTCAGCTATGGACTGGCCTTCCTTGGGCTGGTAGCGCAAGTCGCCGATGTTTGGATCGATGCGGGCGCTGTCCGGATCCTCCGGATCTACCAGAGCGTAGTTGAAGCGGAAATCTTCGATTCCCGCCTGGGCCATGTGACCGAAGAGGTAAGCCCAACCTTCACCGGCCCCAATCATGTAGGAGTTGCCGATCGACGAACCGCTGAGGGTGTCTTGGTAGACCTTGGTATCGAACTTATTGACCTTGAAGATAAAGCGATCGTCAGGGCTGCTGATCACGATACCCTTTTCGGTTGTCTCACCCGTGGTAGGGGCGATCGGATCGCCGATCAAGTCGCGGCGACTCGCGTCGGGGCGGAAGTTTTCCGAGTCCGAGTACGTCAGGCTAACGTTCCATCCCCCGAGGGCATCCTTGACGGCTTGCGGCGAGTGGATGACCAAACCTTCAGTACGGTTGATACCGGATGCGGTGGTGTAGGTCTTGTTGTTGGCAGGATCCGCATCGCTTGGGCTGCTAGGCAACTGCCAGCTGGAGTCGAAGGGTAGGCGAGCTCCAGAGATGGATGGATGGGCTGGCACGTTCCCCGCATTCGTAGCGACGTCCGTGTCTTCGCGGTATCCAAACATTGGAACAACGACACCGTCGAACATCTTGCCTTGCCAGACAACCGCCTTGGATTCGGTCTTGTTGCGAGCGAGGTTACCATTTCGGTAGAGGTTGTCGATGTCGCCACCGGGTACGCTCCAAACGCGAACAGGAGTATTGCCGTCGTTCAGGTCGAACTCGCCATCGGTCGGAATCAATTCCGTCTGCAAGGCATTCAAGTTCGCGCCGGACGCGGAGCTGGCGTTGAGCAAGCTTGGCCCGATGTAGACGAGGTTCGCGATGTAACGGTTCGCCTGGGTAATGGAAGAGCCGCTGTTGATGTTCTCGGAAGCTGCCCGTATCCAGCTAGCGGAGCGTTGCGTGTACTTGGAATCGCTGAACACCGCGGTGAAGTTGTGCTGGCCCAAGATATTCCCCAACTGCTCGTTGCCGGACTCCTTGAAGTCATGGCTGTAGTACGCGGTCACGCGAAAGTTTTCGCGCTCGCGGAAGTGCTGGTTGTTGTTCTGAGCATCTCCTCCGATGAAGGGGCGTCCGAAGTTCGGGTTGGGCTGGCCAACATCCGTGCCATTCGGCAGGGTCTGCATGATATCCACGGTGATCGACTGGCCAGCGTTGTCCAGAACGTTGGTCTGTCCGTCTTCGTAGTCCTGCTTGTCGAGGTCCACTTTGAAGCCGAGCTTGTTGTCGAACATGTTGTGGGAAATGGATACATTGTAAGCATCCCACTTTTGCCATTCGCTCTTGTTCGGCCCGTCGATCAACTTGCCGTAGAAGTCGAAAATGGTCGGATCTTCGATCGTAGTCGTCTTGTAGACACCGATTCCTGACGCGGGAAGGCCTGCTCCGTCGTTCGCTCGCTTCGCATACGCGTCGTAAGACGTTACCCCCTGGTACGCGCCTGTGGTAAGCGTACCTGAGGGCATGAAGTAGTAAGACTGCGTCTGGTGGTTCACGTTGTCGAACACAGCGACCGGTCCGTCGAAGATACGGCCAAGCGCCGGCGTGATCCAGGGCGAGTAGCTGCCGGATCCTACGGTGAGAGCCGTGTCCTGCAGGGTGATCGCGTCGTAGCCCGCCTTGCCCATCTCGTCGAACCAAGGCGTAATGCGGTCGATGGGAGGGATGATGCGAGGACGATTAGCTTCGATGTCGCCAGACTCGTAGCTCGCTTCGAATGTGGTATTCGAGCTTTCGGTCTGCAGGCCCTTGGGCTGGTACTTGAGGGCGAAGAAGTAACGTTCATCGTCTTCGAACGCCCCGTCTTGCTTAAAGTTTTGGCTGTCGTTGAGAGCGGATACGCGAACCGCCAACTCGTCTTCCAAAATCACCTTGTTGTAATCGACCGAGAGGCGAAGGCTATCGTACTCGTCGATTCGAATCTCAGCGCGACCGCCGTCTTCGTAGTTGGCTGAATTCGTGGTCGCTTCGATGACACCGGCCGGAGATCCAAGACCAAATAGAATGGAGTTCGGACCGCGCTGAATGTCGATGCGGTTGACGTTGTAGGAATCCCAAGGGATATCCGTCACGAAGAAGTTGCGAGTGTTGTCCGCCGCCGCCAAGCCACGCACGCGTGTGGAAGCGTTAGGACGAAGACGTTGCGAATCGGAATCGACACGGCCACCATCACCGCCGCCGGCGAAGTTACCACCTACGCCCGCTACTTCCGTGCTAGGGGTGTAGACGAGGAGCGATTCGTTGTCGGTGGCTCCCGTGTCGCGAAGGAACTCTTCCGTAACAACGGAGATGGCCGAGCCGACGTCCTTGAGGTCAGTACGGATGCGAGTACCGGCCAAGGTCGAGGTCGCGCGGTAGCCAGAATTCGTCTCGCCCTCGACCGTGAAGGGAGAGAGCTCATAGACGTCTTCGTCCTCGGCATCCTGGGCGAATCCGAGAGGGGCAACTAGAAGCGCAGCACCGAGAGCGAGGGCTCCAGATGCGGATCTAGGGCATGCATATCTGCTTATTAGTTTGATCGATTTATTCATTGGGTAGCGTGAATACCAATTCACGATTTGGGTTTTGTTCGTTGGCCCCAAACAGGGGCCTACAAAGTTTCAAAGTCCGATGCTTTGTCGTTTTGTATCCGGGCAATCGCTACGGCGATCGTTCCGGTTGGGTTCGTCAAAAAGCGTTCGACTGGGCAATCGATCGCCGTGGGGTATATTACAAGAGCCAATCGCTGGGCTCGGAGAAAGTCACAGGGGCGTTGATAAGTGATTCAGTCTGCAAAGTTGAATAGAAACAAGAACGGCTTCGAACAGCCGTACTGGGAGGGCAATAGTGAGGGTTCGACAGAGGAGGACCCCACTCCCCCATTTCCCCCTTCACATTTTTTTCATCTAATCTCTACCGGTAAAAAGTCGGGGAAATATTCTCAAAACGGATGACGCCAAGCTTGGCCCCGCACCCCTAATACAACGGTTCCTTCGCCCGAAACGGCCTCCAGCACAAACCGATATAATCCCGCCTCCAGAGCAACTGAAGTCGCCGCATCCTTTTCGTGTAGTCCCTTATCCGAAGACTCCCTGAGCAACAGCACCTCCGCCTGCGATGATGTATCATTAAATCTCCAATTATCATTCGATGCGACTTTCGTAGCGACACCATCGGCAGCGATAGAGAACACGGTGACGCGGGTATCCAATATTCCAGCACCCAAGCCGGCTCCTTCAGCGTAGGCCAACACCAATTCCGGTTCAAGAGCTTCGATCTCCACGTCCACTGCAAGGCTCTCCCCTTCTTTTAGCTGAGCCTCGAAATCCGCGCCTTTCAAGGGGCCAATTCCAGAGATCGCCATCGTGCCCGCTTCGAAGCCTTCTGCTCCTGGGTCGCCGGAAAACCTAAAGTAGATTCCGTCTCGATCCCGAAAGCTCTGGTCGCTCAAGCTGAACACTGACCTCTGAGGCAAACGCGTACCCTCAGAGTCGATACGCACCAAAGGACTTGTCTCTCCTAGACCGAGCTTTCCGACGTGGTGAATTTCTTTAATCAGCCCCGTTGCCTTCTGATTCGCGTTCCTCTGCTCATGGGCCCGCAAAAAGGATTCCACCCCAACGCGAGCCCCTAGAGTGCGACCAATGAAATCGTCCGCCCGCACGTGGATTCCCCCATACAACCTAGAAATGCCCGCTTGATCAGCAGCGTCGTAATAAGTCGCCCACTGCAAAGTCACATCTTCACTGGGCCCGTATTCAAATTCCAAGAACTCGCCCTGCGGGAAATGAAACTCGCCGATCCCCCCCGGAAAGAAGGGGCTGCCGGTCAAGAGTGTCATCACTTCCGCTCCGCTGCGGCTAAAGGTGCTGTGCCCTGATACGTAGGCGGCAAAGGCAGGCGTCACGAAGGTGCTGCGTTGGTAGGGAAACCAATCTGCTGCCAGAATCCAATCAACGCCGCCCACTTCGCTGTGGGAATCCTCCGGCTCTCCCGCCCAAGCGAGGATCGCAATCTCTCCCACATGATCGGCCAGGCGCTCGTGCCTCTGGTCCGCCGCAGCGGTATCAGCAGTGACCAACTCGATCAAGCCGGGCACCAGCTTGATCCCTTGCGAATGGTAGCGCGGAGCATCTGGATCGGAAGCCTGCCCCAAACCGGCAAGCCCGCGAATCATGGAAATGGGGCGCGAATAGTCGTACTGAGCCTTCAAGCCCCAAGCGCCCACCGCAGCGTCGTGCATGCCTCCGTTGAGAGCGAGGTAAGCCCGCACGTCCCACTCCAAGGCGGAAAGCTCCTCCCCTTGTCCCATGTAACGACGTTCAAAGTCAGGAAAGTCGCTTATCTCGTTGTGCAAAGTATTCCAATGCCCTGGCGGAGTTTCAGACGCAGGTCCATCCGCCCAGTACTCGGCTAAGATACGACCGTAGTCAGCACGCTTCACCGAATTGCTAGCGTAGGCTTCGCCCGTCACGGGATTGATCGGTCGCCCGACTCCCTCGTTCGTTGCCAGAGGATTGTTCAGGCGCGCCCCAGGGGAGATGTCGATTCGCGTGCTGTCATGAGGATCCAAATACGAAGAAAAGCGGATCACCTCGATCGCCGCATCCACAAAATCCTCGTGCGTATCCGTTCCCCAAAGCGGAGGAGGACCGGGATCGAACGCAATGGTATTGTGAGTCGGCTTGCCCATGGCAAAGGTTGCCACCTCTCGCCAGTTCACCCCCAGAAACGTTTGTACCAAGGCTCCGAGCGGAATTCCGTTTTGCGAAACCGCGTAGTCAAACGCGAGCGGTTGCCAGCGGTTCAAATCGTTCATGTCAGTCCCCGAGAGCTCCAAGACGAGCGATCCGTTGACGGGCTTGTATCCACTCGTATCTGCGTAACCATTCAGTTCATTGGAGCCATCATCGTAGTTGCCCTCCAATACACCGGCTCCAATCCGATTGCCTACCGCCGCCGGCGACATGCCTTCCATCGAATCATCTTCCGGATCGAACCCGTATTGCTCCATCAACCAACGAAATCCTGCCAACGAACGCTCCGAACCGGGGCTGTTCTGGTAGCGATGGCGAAGCACCGCGTAGGCCGCATGGCTGATCGCCTCCCGTTGGGCGGACAATCGATCCGCGCCCCACTCAGATTGATCCACGTCCTCTTGATGAAACATCGGCACCGCTCGCGACCAGGCCTCTTCCTCGTACGCCCAATAGGCATCCCACATGGCAGCCGAAACATGATACAAGTTGCGGCTGTGCTTGGTCGGATCCGGGAAGTCCTTGCGGATCGCTTCCAGCATGAATTCGTTCCACCAGCGGGCAACCGAGTGAGAGGACAGGTCAATATCTAGCCGCACCTCTACCTCCGCGCTGTAAACGCTGCCGCCGGCATTGATCGCCTTCACTCGATAGGTCCCCGCATCGAACGGCGCCAAGCGCTTGAGACGCAGACGCGAAGCGCTCTCACCCTCTATCGTTTCCCCGTCTTTCTCCCAGACGAACAAGGGAGTCGGCGAACCGGTAGCCTCCACTGACAAGTCCAACGGCGAGCCGAAGCGGTAGCTGTCCTCCGCTACCGGCTGACTACTAATGCGTGGAGGCAAAGGAGCGTTCGACGGCTCCACCAATTCCAGTACTTGATTAGCGGATACGTTCTCGATCGTCTGCCTCAAGCCCGTCGGCCAGCTGATCGTGATCGAATCGACCACCCCGTCGCTCGCCCCTAGACCAAAATGCAATGCCGCTTCGCGTTGGCCAATATAGGCATTGCTCGGATTGTAGCTAAGGGTGCGGGACATGCCTCCATCCGTCACGACGACCGTTGCCCCAATCGCGTCGGCATTCGAGACCTGTCCTTTCAAGGTTAGCCGTATCCAGTCGTTGCCGTTTTCGGAGGCGTCGCTTTCGTAGAACACGGGGTCGGAGTGGGAATTCACTACGACCAAATCCTCGTCTCCATCCGAGTCCCAATCCAGCACCAGCAGGGCCTTCCCGTAGCGCTTGTCCGCAATGCCGGAAGGAACTGTCGCGTTCTGAAAAGTGCCGTCCCCGAGATTGCGAAACAGGGTCGTCGGGTCGTCGTCCGCATCCGCGTAAGGAGTGGTGTTGCGGTCGGCGCCCTCCGCGATCGGCATACCATTGGTCACCACCAAATCGAACCACCCGTCGTTATCGTATTCGAAAAACGCCGCTCCCCAGCCCCAACCCGTGCGGCTCACGCCCGCAGGCACCGAAACCTCTTGGAAGTTCCGCCCGCCCATGTTCTTGTAGAGCTTGTTCCCCGTATGGCTTCCCTTTTTCTCGTTGGAAAACTCGTCGTAGATGGAGCTCACATAAAAATCGAGCAAGCCGTCCCCATCGTAGTCCGCCACCGCAACGCCCATTCCGTTCTCGTCGAAGCCCACTCCCGAAGACTTCGTGCTCTGAGTGAAGGTTCCGTCTCCATCGTTCCAATACATTTGACTCTTGCCGTAGTCGGCGACCAACGCCAAGTCCGGCCAACCGTCCCCGTCGAAGTCAGACCACGCGGTAGAAAAACCGTTTTGCCGCGTCGTCTTCACAGGTTGCAGGAGACCTGCTTGTTCGGTGACGACTTCGAAATGGCCAGGCGCCTCCGTTCCCCGATTCCGCAGCAAGGCAGAGTGCAGGGCGCGCTCCCCGTCGACCTCGATTCCCCATTCGCTCACGTAGAGGTCAAGAAAACCGTCCAAATCGTAGTCGACGAGTCCAACGCTGTAAGCCTGGTGATCGCTCTCGCTGACTGCGAGGTCGGCTCCGCGAGCGACTGCTTCTTCGGTGAAATTCCCGGTTCCGTCATTGATATAGAGGAAGAATCGACTGCCCCGGTGCACCGAAAGGTAGAGATCCTGATCCCCGTCATTATCGAAATCTCCCGCTCCAAAACCTGCTGCATCCAGAGCGCCGCCCAGACCGCGAGCCGCCGCTTCCTCCGAAAAGCTTCCCGTCCCGTCGTTAACGTAGAGAAGCGGAGCCTTGCCATAACGGGCAAATATCAAGTCCGAGTGCCCGTCCCCATTCACGTCGACCACCGCGGCGCCCCCATGATTGTTGACCGGATCGGTTTTGCGGGAATGCAAATACGAAATCCCCATCTGTCCGCTCACGTCGGAGAAAGCGCTAAACGCATCGCGGGATGCAAGAGCGAGAAAGGAAACGGCGAGCGAGATGCAGCCGCACGATCGGAAAAAAGAGAACATCAGGGAACGGGTCTCGTTGAAGGCAGGGGGATGGATGGACAAAACAGAAGCGACTGGCGCTCCAGAAGGGCTCCCAGCTCAACACCAATAGCTCGGCATTCCCTGAACAAAAATCGCCTCGATCTTAAACTTGCCCAAGCCCCTACCCCACAACAGCCTAGCTAGCATGACCCGCCACCTTCTCGCCATCGCCGCCGCACTGGCGATCAGCGCACCGCTGATCGGAGAAGCGTCGCTGCGAATCGCGGTCGCCTCAAATTTCCACCAAACGCTGTCGAAAATCGCCGCTGCCTACCAAGGCGAGCACCCCGAGGCCGAGCTCGTCCTCATCCCCGGATCTAGCGGCAAGCTCTATGCCCAGATCGCCAAGGGAGCTGCCTTCGACGCCTTTTTCTCCGCCGACGTCGAACGCCCCAAAAAGTTGGAGGAATTGAAAATCGCCCCTCCTGAAACCCGTTTCACCTTCGCCCTCGGCGTCCTCGCCTTTTGGCAGCCTGGATCCCAAGCAGCCGCCTTCTCCCAAACCCAGACCCTCGCCCGAGCCAATGCTCAACTTGCCCCCTTCGGAGCCGCGGCTGCTGAAGCCACCGAGCGCCTTCCCTTCCCTCCTCACCGCACCGTTACCGCTGTCAGCGTTGCCCAAGCCTTCACCTTCGCGCAAAGCGGCGCGGCCGACTCCGCCTTCGTATCCTACTCCCAACTACGACAGCTTGGGATCGCCGAAAGGGAATACATCCTCGTAGCCCCCGACTTGCACGCTCCTATCGCCCAGCAAGCGATTGCCCTGAACACGCGAGCGGAAACCCTGGCCTTTCTGAAATTCTGCCAAAGCCCACACGCCCAGGCTATCATTGTCGCCGACGGCTATCGCACCCCATGAACGTATCCGAAATCTGGATTCCGCTAGCCCTCACCCTCAAGCTAGCCGCCGTCACCACCGCTCTGCTGCTTTTACTCTGCGCCCCGCTTGCATGGTGGCTGGCCCACACCCGCTCTCGCTTCAAACCCTTCCTGGAAGCGATCGTCGCCCTCCCTCTCGTGCTACCTCCCAGCGTGCTGGGCTTCTACCTGCTGGTCTGCCTGGCTCCTAGCGGCCCCATCGGGCAGCTCTCGGCCGCCTTGGGGGGCCCCGCCCTCGTCTTCTCCTTTCCCGGCCTCGTCATCGGTTCCTTACTCTACTCCCTTCCCTTCGTGGCTCAACCCCTGCAAAACGCCTTCGCGTCCCTCAGTTCCGAGCAGCGAGAGGCCGCAGCCACCCTCGGAGCCTCACCGCTGGACCGCTTTTTCAGCATAGCCCTTCCCCAAGCCAAGGGCGGCATCCTGACCGCGACCGTCCTCGGCTTCGCCCACACCCTCGGAGAATTTGGAGTCGTGCTCATGATCGGCGGCAGCATCCCCGGCGAAACCCGAACCCTCTCCATCGCTATCTACGAAAGCGTGGAAATGCTGGAGTACGGGAAAGCCCACCTCCTCGCTGGCACCGTACTGGCCCTCAGCTTCCTCCTGCTCGTTCCCATCTACGCCCTCAACCGAAGCAACCGCTTCTTCCAACGATGAAGATCAGCTTCGACCTCCAGTTGAGAAAAGGGGACTTCTACCTCGCTGCCAAGGCCGACCTCCCTGCCGACTCGGTCACCGCCATCGTGGGACACTCGGGAGCCGGCAAATCCACCTTGCTCCGTTGCTTGGCCGGTCTGGAGAAGACGGCCCTCGGCTCCATCCAAGTCGGCGAAGAGGCATGGCTCAAGGAGGGTCACAGCCTCGCCCCTCACTTCCGCCGCATTGGCTACGTTTTTCAGCATGCCGCCCTCTTCCACCACCTCAGCGTAGCCCAAAACCTCAACTACGCTCGCAAGCGATCCCTCGACGGAGAACTCTTCCCGCTCGAGGAAATCGCCCAAGTCACCCGCATCCAGCACCTGCTGGAACGCAATCCGCAAAGCCTCTCCGGCGGCGAGCGCCAACGGGTAGCCATCGCTCGGGCCATCGCCTCCAACCCTCAAATCCTCTTCCTCGACGAGCCGCTGTCCGCCGTCGACGAAACCGCTCGTTCCCAATTGCTCGACGAGCTGGAACGCATCTTTCGCAGTTTCCAAATCCCCGCCCTCTACGTCACCCACAACCTCGTGGAAGCAGCCCGCCTGAGCAGCCACGCGCTCCGCTTGGAAAACGGACGCATCACCTCCAATGCCGTAACCCGCCAGGTCCTCACACCTACCCAGATCGCCGACGGCAGCGACCCCTTCTCCATCGTAGAGATTCGCTCTCGTCGCGACTTGCCGGAAGAGGGTTTGGCCGAGCTTGATACCGCGATCGGCCCGCTACTCGTATCAGCCGCCAACCTGCCGCGCGAGCTTCCAAAATGCATCCTCATCCGCGGAAGGGATGTCGGCCTTAGCCTCTCGCTCCTCCCTGAGACCAGCATCCTGAACCAGATTTCCGCCACCGTGCGATCCGTGCACGAGCACTCGGCCAGCCAGGTTCTGGTCCAGCTTTCATGCCAAGGCGGAACCCTCTACGCCCTCGTCACCCGCCGTTCCGCCCAAAGGCTCCTGCTCGCTCCCCAGCGTCCCGTTTACGCCCTCGTCAAAAGCGTGACCCTGCAAGCAGAAGCTTGAAGCGTCCTCCTCTATTTGCAAAAGTCGCCGATTCAGGGAACCATTCCCCCAAGCGTCGCACTTCTAAATGCAGAAGCGCTATCGACTTTTTGAATCCTCCCCCCACACTCACACCTAAATCACACCCAGTAACAAGGTTATGAAACTAAGTATCACTCTCGCTACACTCTCAATCGCCGGAATTTTGGCGCTCGGCGGCTGTTCGAAAGGCCCCGATCCTGAAATGCTCGCGGAATTGGAAGCCGCCAAAGCCGCAGCTGCAGAAAGCCAAGCCCGCGCCGAAGCCGAAGCAAAGCGCGCCGCCGAGCTCGCCGAAGCCAACGCCCTCGCCAAGCAAGCCGCCGAGAAAGCGGCCGAGGCCGAAGCCGCTCGCCGAGCCGAACTGGCCGCCCAAGTCGAGCGCGACAAGGCAGAGAAGGCTCGTCTGACCGGACTCGTCGAAAACCTGAATTCCCAAACGGAAGCCATCTCTAAAACCAAGGCTGAGCTCGAGGCCGAACTCGCCAAGGCCCGCATGGAGCGGGAAGCCGCCGCCAAGGCTGCCGAAGCGAAGGTCAAGGCCGCCCAAGCTAAAGTCGCGGCCGTGGAAGCTCAAAAGGCCGCGGAAATCCAAGCTGCCCGCGAGGCGGCAATCGCCGAAGCCACCGCTCAAATGGAAGCGCGCGCCCAAGCGAGCGGACGCACCGCTCCAACCGAGCTGGTCACCGACCGCCGCACGGAAAGCATCAGTGCCTTCATTGCGGTCGACATTCCAGAGCGCAACTTCCGCAACAACACTCGCCGCGCCACCCAACGTCGCGAAGCGGGCGAATAGCCTTCCTCCAAATCCTAACTTTCCTTGATACGCGGGCTGCGGCCCGCGTATTTTTTGCTCAATTTGCAACCGATGAAAGAGCCGCTCGAACTGAGCCGACCCTGGCGTCGCCTTTTCCCCTCTCCCCTCGTCCTCGTCCTCCTGTTGTTCGTCGCTCTCACCGCCTTAAGGGCCTACGGCTACTTCGGCAGCGACATTCTCCATGGCCCGCCCATCATGCTCGGATTCGTGCTCATGTGGTTCGTGCCCCTCGTTTTCCTCACGCGCTACGGACGCAAGCAGATCGGCTTCGGCCGCAAGCTATCTTGGAAGTGGAACGCCATCGGCATATTGCTAGGAGCGGCGGCAGCCGGCTTCTGCTACCTGCTAGGGCTCTTGCTCTACGGAAAAAGCGACCAAAACTGGTTCGTCAGCGTGGCCTACGCGTTCCAGACCGACGAACGAATCGCCCTGCTCCCCCGCCACATCGCCTACATCGCCTTCACCGTACCCGCCATCGTGGCCAGTCCGGTAGGGGAAGAAATCTTCTTTCGCGGCGTCACCGAGCAAGCCAACCGCGACCGCATGAGCCCGCGAGCCGCCGCCTGCTTCGCCGCCGCCCTCTTCGCCCTCGCCCACCTCATCCACCACGGAATCTACCGCGGATTCGAAGGGATCGAGGTCATGCCCGTTTCCGGGGCGATTTGGTTCGTCCTGATGTTCGCCACCAGTCTCGTATTCAGTTTCGTGAGACAAAAAGGCAGCTCGATCTGGACGGCGATCTTCGCCCACGCAGCCTTCAATCTGGTCATGAACACCACCATCTTCTACTCCCTGATGGTCACCCATCCACAAACCAGCTAAGGGCCAGCCTTTTCCCGTTCGCCAAGCTGTTTGATTGAAAAAAGGGCGTTCATACGTACACTCTCCAGAACCTAACGGAAAGGAACGCCATGAATAAACAAATACCCTTAATCGGTTTGATCCTGTGTCTCGCCGCCACCCTCGCGGCCGCCCCAGTTTCCAAAAGGTTTCAAACCAAGATCGTCGTCAATGCCATCGCCGCCGACAGATACGTCACCAACGCTCCCGCAATCGTCATTTATCCAGAGGGAGAAGGCCTAGAAACCCTGAGGGAGTCGGGAGCGATCGAAAAACTGGAAAGATCCTTGAAGAAAATGGGCTACTCCTTGGTCGAGAAGGAGTCCGAAGCCGCCGTCTACATCAGAGTCGCCTTCGAGGAGTTCGAACCCTACGCGACCGATATCGAGTACCGTAACCGCCCTCAGATCGACTATTCGAATTCTCCCTCCGCCACGAACTACGCCGCCATTATAAATGGAGGGCGCTACAAGAAATTGGCCAATCCCAGACAGAACCGCGAACAAAACAACGCGGAGTCCATCCTCGGTCCCACCGGAGAAATCATAAACTTGGGAGAACAAAAAGATCGGGAAACCCAGATCATCCAAGCCGAGGAGAAAACGCTGGCAGCTACCATTTATCCGATCTCTCTGGAGGTCTCTGCTTGGGTGTTCGACCAGGACAAGCGGGATGCGCCCCCCAGCCAGCTATGGGCCGTGCTGGCCTTTTACAACAATCTGCGGGACGAAGAAACCCAACCCCAGCTGCTCGACCTAAGCGAAACCGCCAGCCGCTTTCTCGGAAAGAATCTCAAAAAAGAGAAGCTCGTCAGCCGCAAATAGGGGCTGACGCCAAAGAAAGGGTAATTCACCTGCAGGACTTCTCCGAGGACGCCCTAACCCAAGCGAAGGCTCATGCTGATCCCACCTCGCAGCCCTGCAGGCAGATAGCGGGAGATCCGGTCGCAAACCCGGTCGAATCGCTTGCCGTCCACAAGCTTGCTGTCCATCCAAACGCCCTCCACCTGCAAGCCGCAGCGCTTCGCGTAGCCACGCAAGTCCGCCACGGTGAGCTCCCGAAAATGCCCGGGATTGCCGCGATCCAAGCGAATCAGCTCGTAGGGATTTTTTCCACACAACAACCGCAAGCGCTTCTTCAAGGCAGCCGCGTTCGGCGTCTGGACTAAGATTCGTCCCGACGGACGCAGCAGCGTCTTCAGGAAGTGGAACACCTGCTCTGGCGAGGTGTAGAGGTGCTCGATGACCTCCGCGAACACGATCAAGTCGTAAGCGGCATCCTCGCTCTCCAAACGCGGCCACTTTTCCTCCAAGTACGCGTCGTTGAGATCCATCTCGAAATGGCGCGAGCCTTCGCCCGCCGAAAAACGGTAATCGTAAAACCCCAATGTATCCACTTGTGAATACGGGAGCGCGGCCTTCAGCAAAACGGTTTGAAAGGAGTTCCCCACGTCAAGCAAACGGTAGTCGCCGCTCTCCGGAGCATGGTGGCAAGCGAAATCCGCGACCCATTCGAAACGCTTGCGATGCAGCATCCAATATCGTTTGGCCTCCGCGTCCATGGTCGCGGCAAAGCGGTCGACTTCGGCTAACGCCTCGCCCAAACCGCCCTCTCCTCGCCGCCCGCTCACCGTATTCCCATTTCTGCTACGCTTCCACCAAATACTTCTGCAAAAGCAAAGCCGCTTCCGTAGCCACGTCCAGCCGGTCGATCGCGCCGCTGCCCGGAATGCCAACCAAAACCGAACACTCCTGCTTGGTGGAATCCAGCAAACCTGACTCCTCATTGCCGATGACGATAGCGACTGGCTTGTCGATTTCCTCCTCCGGACAAATGGCCAGGTGCTCGGGCAAGCCGGGCCCTTCCAAATCGACTCCGATCACGAAGTGCGTCTTGCGAACGCCTTTGAGGAAGCTCGGCACATTGTCCACCAGACGCAGGTCCACCATGTCCAGTCCGCCACGAGCCGCCCGATAGGCCACTTCGTTCGGTCGGGCCTGCTTGCGCGAGTCGGCGATCAAAAATTTCTCCACCCCAAAGTAGGCGGAAGTGCGGGCCAGGCGTCCCAGGTTCTCCGGATTGCTCACGCCATCAAGAATCAACAGCGGCATGCCTTCCTTCGCCCAAAACTCCGCCGCCTTGGTCGTCGCCATCTCTGGCTGGCGACGCCGGACGATCGCAACCACCCCGCCGTGATGCGGCGTTCCCGCTTGGCGAGCGAGCTCGTCGAACTCGACTTGGTTGTAAGGCTTCTTCTCCTTGGCCAAGAACTTGCAGATTTCGCCAAACATCGGAGCCAGCTCCGCGTCGAAATAGAGACGCTCCACGATGAACGGCTTGCAGTGGAAGACGCTGCCAACCGCGTGCACGCCGCAAACCGGTTCCAGCCATTGCTCGCCCTGGGCCGTGCGAATCACCTCCGGCTTGACCCCGTCACGCTTGGCAGGAGGCCGGCCTCCGCGCTGCGGGCGGTCCTTGAAACGCCCTCCGGCACGCCCGTCCGGACGACGGCTTTTCTTGAAGTCGCGACGCTCCTGCGGCTCTCGCTTTTCGCTCGAACGCTTACGTCCCCATGGTGAATCTGACTGCTCGTTTTTCAACGGGCTAAAAACACACGAGCCCGCCGCCTCTTAGCAAGGCGAAAGAAAGGCCTCGACCGTACTCAATCCGTGCCGGCTGCCCCGATTTCCCACAGGGAACCGCCCCACAAATATCGGGACTCACACAGGTAGGGATTGAAACGAGAAGCCCGGCGCCCGATTCTATCCTAAAAGCGTTGGCCCAACCGCGTTACCTTTAATGAAAACTTTCTTCCTCGCTCTCATCCTCGGCATCTTCATCGGCTCCATCGTGACCCACTACTTCGCCGACCCGCAAGCCTACCAAAACCTGCAGGAGGCCAAAGCGAGCCTCTTCGGTGAAGAACCGGAGGAAACCGAAACCAGCGAGCCTAGCGCATCCAACGACGAATCAGAACCTGCCCGCTTCGAAGTCGGCAGCGGGGATCTCCAAGACGAGCAAGGCCCCACGGACTCCAGCCCTCACCCCATTCCCCTTCCCAAACCGGCGACAAAACCGGAGGCGGCCGCTCCTTCCGAGAACGAGCCCCCCGCTCCCTCCGAGGAAACAGAGCCGAGCCCCACGCCGGACGCAGCGGAGGCGGTTGCTCCCGAAGCGGAGAACAAGGCGCCAGAAAAGCCCAAGTCACGCTCCGAGGAGCTGATCGAGGAAGGCGTCAAGAAGACCGAGGAGATCGCCAAAACCGTCAGCGAAAAAGCCAAGGAAGTCGCCGAAGAAGCCAAGCCGCTCATCGAGGACGGCATCGACCTGACTATCGCCGCGGGGATCCGAGCCCAGTACAAGCTGGAGCGACGCCTCGACTCCGACGCCATCAAGATTTCCGTGAAGGACCAGATCGTGACCCTGTCCGGAAACGTCAAATCGGAGGACGCCAAAAAGTTGGCCATCGAGATCGCCGTCTTCACCAAAGGGGTGAACGGAGTGGAGGAGACTTTGAGCATCGTGGAGTAATTTCGGAACTTGGAACGCGCCCTGCTCGCCAAGCTCGCTCCCGTTTCCATGAAAAACGCCCTCATCGCCTTCGACAAATTTAAAGACGCCCTCACTGCCCACCAGGCCTGCCAAGCCGCGGCGGAGGCCTTGGCAGCAAGCCAGCCAAGCTGGAACATCGACATCTCTCCGTTGGCCGACGGAGGCGACGGTTTTTGCGACACCCTCACCCGCATTTCCCAAGGTCGCTTTCTGGAGTGCCAAGTCACCGGTCCCCTCGGCTCCGAAACCACCGCCCGCTACGGGCTGGTCCAGACCGCCAAGATTTCGGCAGCCGCAAGGGACCGCCTCGCCCTTCCCGCCGACGTGGAAACCTTGGCCATCGTGGAATTCGCCCAGTCCAGCGGCATCGCCCTCGTCACCCAAGAGCAGCGCTCCCCCTGGACCACCACCAGCTACGGACTCGGCCAGACCATCGCCCACGCCCAATCCCGCGGCGCCGACGCCATCCTCATCGGACTCGGAGGCTCCGCCACCAACGACCTCGCTCTCGGCGCCCTGCAAGCCCTCGGCTACCAATTTTTTGCAGGCCAAAGCCAAAGGCTCGAGACCCTAGCCACTCCCCAACATTGGAGACGGGTCACCGAAATACGTTCGCCAAAAGAAAAACTTCAACTACCGATCCGCATCGCCTGCGACGTGGAAAACCCGCTTCTCGGGAAAAACGGGGCCACCGCCGTGTTCGGACCGCAAAAAGGGCTGCAGCCCGAAGACTTCGAAGCCTTGGAGGGCGAAATGAAACGCCTCGCCACCCTGCTTTGCCAGGCAAGCGCCGCTGAGGCTTCCCTCATGGACGTTCCGGGCAGTGGGGCTGCTGGAGGCGCCGCCTTCGGCTTGATGCTGGGCCTTGGCGGAAAGCTGGTCCAGGGGGCCGAATTGGTTTTCGATTGGTCGAATCTACGGGCAAAGTTGGAAAGAGCCGATCTCGTGATAACTGGCGAAGGCCGCTTCGACGCCTCTTCCCTGCAGGGAAAAGGCCCGGGCTCCCTCGCAAGCCTCTGCCTGGGCCAAAACAAGGAACTCCTCGTGCTCGCCGGCAGTCTAGGGGAACTGGGCGATCCGATTCTCTCGTCAAAAGCCAAGGCGATTTCCCCGCCCGAACTCCCCTTGCCGGAAGCGCTCGCGCGAACCGATCGCAATATCCGAGCAACGATAGAGAGAGAATTCGCTCGGTAGAATGCCAGAAAAGCGTCAATATTCAGCAAAAGCGTTATCCCCCAATCAAGGCCCTTTCCCAAACGTCGAATCTACTAGTGGGTAACCTGCGGATCCGGCTTTGTCGGCCTCCGGTAAATTCCGGGAAACAATCGCAGATTTCCTTGAACGAACCCCGAGCCTCCCGCATTACCATCCCCTCCCACATGAAGAACAACGTCGAGACCGAGACACGCCAAGATGAAGAGCATCGCTCTCGCGTGCACTCTCGCATTCGACGCACCAAGAGGTTTCTGCGTCCCCTGCCGCGCCGGGCCAACCTGCACCGCTGGCCGGTAATCAAGTGGTTCGCCAAGGCAGCTCGCAAGACCCCTCACCTTTGGAGGTTCGGAGAACGGGAAGTTCGCATGGCGATCTACATGGGGAGCATCATTGCCTTCCTGCCGATTTTCGGTGCCCAGTTCGCAGTCGCTTTCCTTGTCGCCCTTGCCCTACGAGCCAACTTGCTCGTCATCATGTCCGTGCAACTAGTGACGAATCCCATCACTTTCGCTCCCATTTACCTGCTCACAAAAATGTTCGGAGCCTGGCTGGTCGACATCTGGGGGCTGCCCTCCTTGCATTCCGGCATTTCCAAGGGAGCCTACGAAATGATTATCGGCGGACTGGTAGTCGGCATCATCTTCGGATTCATCGTCGACCTCGTCTTCCGCTTCTTCGTGTTCCGACGCCTAAATAAGAGCGTAAACGTTAAGCGGATGCTTAAAAGTTAGGTTTGCCCAAACCGCAACGGCGCTACAATTTCGCCACCTTCATGCGGAGCGAACCAACGAACAAACTGGGAGCCGCGCCTCTCCCCCACGCCCTTCTCGCCATGCTGGCACTGCTTTTCCTGCCTTTCGCAGCGACTGCCCAGCATATCCAACATTCCAATACCGGAACCAAAACGCAGCTTGGGATCGACGTCTTGGAGGCGAATCGATTCGCCGAGCTGAGAGGAAAACGTGTCGGACTGCTCACCCATCCGGCCGGCGTGAATCAAAACGGGATCAGCACCATCCACATTCTCCACTCCGCCCGCTCCGTCAACCTGACCACTCTCTTCGGCCCCGAGCACGGCATCTACGGCGACGAAAAAGCGGACGTGCCCGTACTCGACAAAGTCGACGCTCGCACCGGTCTGCCCGTCTACTCGCTCTACGGCAAGTACCGCAAGCCCACCCCCGAAATGCTCGCCGGCATCGACACCCTCGTCATCGACCTGCAAGACGTAGGCACCCGCAGCTACACCTTCGTCAGCTGCATGAAACTTGCCCTGGAAGCCTGCTTTCAAAACGGCAAGGAAGTCATTATCCTCGACCGTCCCAACCCACTCGGAGGCCTCAAGGTCGACGGCCCCCCGCTCGAGCAGCAATGGCAAAGCTACGTCGGAGCCTTCCAAGTCCCCTATGTGCACGGCCTGACGATCGGCGAACTCGCCCGCATGGCTGTATCCAAACCAGGAATACTCAATATCACCGACACCCAGCGGCTTTCCGGCACCCTCAAGGTCATCACGATGGAAAACTGGAACCGCTATATGAGCTGGCCGCAGACCGGGCTCAAGTGGGTGCCAACCTCTCCCTACATTCCCGACTTCGAGTCCGTGGTCGGCTACCCCATGACCGGACTCGGAGCCCAACTCGGCGGGTTTAAGCACGGCATCGGCTCCGAATACCCATTTCGCTGCCTGCGCTACGAAGGCGTCGACATCGACACCCTGCTCGCCGAGCTCGAAGCCTGCCGCATCCCAGGCATCGCTTTCAGCAAAAAGAAGACCAACCAAGGCACCGGACTCTACGTGCGCGTGACCGACTGGCAAAAGTGGCGTCCCACCGAATTGAGCTTCTACATGATGCAGCTCACCTCCAAGTTCGAAAGCAGCAACCCCTTCGCCTCGGCCACCGAATCCCAAGCCAGCCTCTTCAACAAGCACACCGGCTCCACCAGTTGGTGGAACGAACTCGCCGCCAAAGGCGAGCGAGCCAACGTCAGCGGATACATCACCCTTTGGCAACGGCAAGCCAAGCAATTCCAAATCGAAAGCCGTCGCTTCTGGCTCTACGACTAGTCGATCTGCTAGGTGACACGTATCCGTTTTTCGGATAAGCTACACCTCCCGCCGACAAAAGTCCCCCCTCTCAACTTACTCCAAAATTCAGAACCCAAAAAAACAAAACAAGAGATGCCAAGACCCGTTACACTCTTCACCGGCCAGTGGGCCGACCTTTCACTAGCGGAACTCGCCCCGCTCGCAAAAAAAATGGGCTACGACGGCCTCGAGCTCGCCTGCTGGGGCGACCACTTCGACGTGGGAGAAGCCGTCAAGAGCAAGAAGTACTGCCAGGACAAGTGGGCGCTGCTGGAGGAAAACGGGCTCACTTGCTTCTCCATCTCCAACCACCTCGTCGGCCAAGCCGTTTGCGACAATATCGACGAACGCCACAAGGCCATCCTCTCACCCGAAATCTGGGGCGACGGGAAACCGGAAGGCGTACGCAAGCGCGCCGCCAAGGAAATGATCCGCACCGCCAAGGCCGCCCGCAAGTTTTTCGACTGCAAGCCAGGTCGCGGCAAGACCGACGACTTCCCCGTCTGCGTCAACGGCTTCACCGGCTCCTCCATCTGGCACGCCCTCTACGCTTTCCCACCCACTGACCAAGCCTTCCTCGACAAGGGCTTCGACGACTTTGCCAAGCGCTGGATCCCCATCCTCAACGCCTTCGACAAGGTCAACGTCAACTTCGGCCTCGAAGTGCACCCCACCGAAATCGCCTTCGACACCGCTTCAGCCCGCCGCGCCATCAAAGCCGTCAAGGGACACAAGCGCTTCGGCTTCAACTACGACCCCTCCCACCTCGGCTACCAAGGCGTAGACTACGTCCGCTTCATCCGCGAGTTCTCCGACCGCATCTACCACGTCCATATGAAGGACGCTTGGTGGGGACACGGCGACGGCTCCGTAGGCGTCTTCGGCGGACACACCAACTTCGGCGACCCCAAACGCTACTGGGATTTCCGTTCCCTTGGCCACGGCGACATCAACTTCGAGGAAATCATCGTCGCCCTCAACGACATCGGCTACGCCGGCCCGCTCTCCGTAGAATGGGAAGACATCCGCATGGACCGCGTGCACGGCGGCTCGGAAGCCTCCGACTTCGTCCGCGCCGTCGACTTCCCTCCCAGCAACGTCGCCTTCGACGCTGCCTTCGACAAGGAGAAGCAGTAGTAGCTTAAATCCGAAGCCCGTCGCGAATCCGGCGGGCTTTCGCATCCCCCCACCTTTTTTTCTTTCAACCACCGGAAGCTGAACCCCGGAACCCAAAAAACGAGAATGTCTATTAAAGTAGGAGTCATCGGAGCGGGCGGCATGGCCCAATACCACATCGCAGGATTCAAGCAGGCGGGCGCGCAAATCGTCGCCATCGCCGACCTCAACGAAGCCGCTGCCCAAGCCGCCGCCCAAAAGTACGGCGTAGCAAAGGCGTACGGCAGCATCGAAACCATGTTCGCGGAGCTGCCAGACCTCGACGCCGTCACCATCATCGTGCCCAACAAATTCCACGCGCCCCTCGCCATCCAGGCGCTGGAGGCCGGCAAGCACGTCTTTTGCGAAAAGCCGCCAGCGATCGACGCCGCCGGCGTGCAGCAAATGAAGGACGCCGCCGAAAAAGCGGGCAAGACGCTGATGTTCAACTTCAACAACCGCGCACGTCCCGAATCCTTCGCCATGAAGGCTTACGCCGAAGACGGCACCATCGGCCGCATCAATTCCGCCCAAGCAAAATGGATACGCCGTACCGGCATCCCCGGCTTCGGCGGCTGGTTCACCAACAAGGACCTAGCCGGCGGCGGCCCGCTCATCGACCTGCTCCACATGGTCGACCTCGCCATGTACCTGATGGACTACCCGGAGCCGGCATACGTTCTTGGACAAACCTTCTCCGACTTCATCGACGACAAAAACTTCAAAGGCCCCTGGGGCATCCCCGACGCAGGAGGGCCTACCAACGTAGAAGCCGCCGCCCACGGATTCGTCACCTTCAAGTCCGGCCAAACGCTCAACCTCCAAGTCTCCTGGGCAGAGCTGGTGAAGCGCGAGGAAGTCTCCGTGGTCTTCCAAGGCACCGGCGCCGGCGGAAAAATCGAACGCCTCTTCGGCACCGACGGTCTCGACGAAACCTCCATCGACAGCTGCGAACTGTATACTCAGGAAGGCGGAAACTCCGTCAACCGCAGCATCGTCACCGAACCGTGCGAAGACATGGGACGCTCCCGCTCCGCCGCTAACTTTATCTATACCATCACAGGCGAGGAGAAACCGCTCAATACCCCCGACCAAGCGCTTTCGCTCATGAAGGTAATCGACGCCCTCTACGAATCCGCCAAGTCCGGCAAGCCTGTCGCCTGCTAACCCCAACCACAAAACAGAATCAAACTTATGAAACGAAAACTCAGAATGGGAATGGTCGGCGGCGGCCGCGGCGCGTTTATCGGCGCCGTTCACCGCATGGCTGCCAACCTGGACGGAAAAATCGAACTGGTCGCCGGAGCCTTCTCCGCAGATCCCAAGAAGTCCAAGCTCTCTGGCCAAGACTTCCACCTCGACCCCAACCGCGTCTACGCCTCCTACGAGGAAATGGCAAAGGCCGAAGCGGCCCTGCCCGCCGACGAACGCATCGACTTCGTCAGTATCGTCGTTCGCAACAACATGCACTACGCCGTCGCCAAGTGCTTCCTCGAACACGGCTTCAACGTAATCTGCGACAAGCCCATGACCTTCACCCTCAAGGAAGGCAAGCAACTCAAGAAGATCGTGGAAAAGTCCGGAAAAGTGTTCGCCCTCACGCACAACTACACCGGCTATCCCATGGTTAAGGAAGCCCGCGACATGGTCCAGAAAGGCAAGCTCGGGCGTATCCTTAAAATCGTTACAGAGTACCCTCAAGGTTACGCAGTGGGCGATATCACCGCCAAGGCGAGCGGAGCAATTGACTCGTGGCGGGCCGACCCCGCAGTCGCTGGCATCTCCAACTGTATCGGAGATATCGGTACACACGCCGAAAACCTCGGACGCTACATCACGGGACTGGAAATCGAGGAGCTCTGCGCAGAGCTCACCGCATTTATTCCGGGTCGTGAGCTCGACGACGACGGCAACGTACTCATCCGCTACAAGGGCGGAGCCAAGGGCATCCTCTACGCTTCCCAGATATCCGGAGGCGACGAGAACAACCTCAATATCCGCATCTACGGAGAAAAGGCGTCACTCGAGTGGCATCAGGAGCATCCCAACGAGCTCATCGTCAAGTACGCCGACAAGCCACGCCAAATCTATCGCCGCGGTAACGACTACCTCTGCAAGGCTGCCCAAGAAAACACCCGTACGCCCTTCGGCCACCCGGAAGCCTTTATCGAAGCCTTCGCCAACGTCTACCTCGCAGCCGCCAAGGCGATCGCCGCCGAAGTCGAAGGCAAGAAGATGCCAAAGAACTTGGACTTCCCCAACGTAGACGACGGCCTCGAAGGCATGGCCTTCATCGAAAGCGTGGTCAAGTCCTCCAAGGCCAAGGCCAAGTGGACCAAGTTCATTAAAGCGTAGAAGCGACCTTGCTCGCGATATCAACTTCCCAAACTCAAAAGGACGCCTCCAAGAGGCGTCCTTTTTCGTAGCGCAAATAGCGAGGGACGAGTTTCAACTCGTCCGCAGCGCCGATTCTACTTCGAGTCAATCGAGTAGGCCACCTCGCGTATCAGATCCACAAATACGCGGGCTCCCGGCGACAGGTAACGACGCGAATGCGTCAAGGCAAAGAGCAAGCGCGTCATCCGCTCCGAGACGAGCGAACGGTACACGATGTCGAACGGCAGGTGCTCCTCCTTAGCCATGGCCGGCAAGATCGCCACCCCCATGCCCAAGTTCACCATCTCCTTCACCGAACGCACCTGCGAGCACAAGCCCACCACCTTGGGCTGGATGTTCATGCGATCGAAAAAATCGAAAACCTTGTCACCCAAGGTCGCCGACTCCCCCAGCATCACCAAAGGCTCGTCCTTGAAATCGTCTATCGAAACCTTCGACTGCTGCGTGGCCAAACGATGCTTCTTGGAAACCGCCAACACCAGGTCCTCCCGCAAAATCGGCTCCGCATCAATCGTTGGCGTATCCCCCGTGTAAGACGATATCGCCACCTCGATCAAGCCACCCGAAACATCGTCGATCAAACGTCGACGCAAACTCTCCTGCACATGCACCTCCAAGTTCGGGTAACGCTCGCGGCACATCCGAATCAAAGGCGGAATAAAATAGGGAGTCACCGAGGGCGTCACTCCGACTTTTACCACGCCAGAAATATCCTCTTCGTTCTCCTTGATCTGACGCTCGGCGTTTTCCACCTCCATCAAGATGTTGCGAGCCCGCGTCTCGAGAAACTCGCCCGCCCGCGTCAGTTCGGCTCGTCGCCCCAAGCGATTGAAGAGCTTTTGACCGAGTTCTCCCTCCAACTTGATGATCTGAGCGCTCAGCGACGGCTGAGACACGAAGCATTTCTCCGCCGCTCGCGTGAAGTTCCCCTCCTCCGCTACCGCCAAAAAGTACCTGAGCTGATGCAATTCCATAGTCGAATCCTATGGATTGCATAATTTATTAGTATTTCAACTTATAAATGAAATCCGATATAGTACCCACGCTGGCAACACCAGCATCCAACAATGAACACACACTACACCAGACACATAATCGTAGCTTCCCTGATCGCCTTTGTGGCAGGTCTGGGGATTCTGAACCTCTACCGAGGAGCAGAAATGCTAACTGCGAGTACTGCGGTCATCGTAGCACTCGGATTCCTAGGAGCGCTCGAGCTGCGCCGGGGGACTGGCTCCCGTTTGAAGACACGCCAGATGAAGAAACGCTCGCACGCCTAAGATAGCCTGTCTCGAATTAAATAAAAAAAAGGGACCACAATCCCGACAAAGAACCAAAGCCCTCAGCCTCAACAGCTGGGGGCTTTGCAATTCCAGCCAAAGCCATCGCCCGGCTTTGAGCTAAAATTCTCATTCCATAGGTCGATTTATCCCCCCAAGGCCACGCGCCTTACCTATTTTGCAAATGATCGGCCCCGTCAGCAGCGCCAGCTTCGCCTCCTACGGCACCCAACGCCACCACTCTCACGGTGAGCGCCCACCCTCCGCGACCGACTTACAAGAGGACGCTTTCGATCCCCAGAACACCCTGCGGAGCAACGAATCGAAAGAGCAGGAGGGGAAAAAAACCTCCAATCCTCAAGAGCTCGACGCCGCGGAAAAAGAACAGGTCGAAAAGCTTAAGCAACGCGACGCCGAGGTTCGGGCCCACGAGCAAGCTCACATGGCCGCCGCCGGAAGCCTCGCCATGGGTGGTCCCAACTACGTGTACCAAACCGGTCCGGACGGACGCCAATACGCCATCGGCGGCAACGTCAAAATCGACACTTCCCCGGGGCGTACCCCCGAGGAAACCGAACGCAAGGCCCAACAAATCCGGGCCGCCGCCCTCGCCCCTTCCGACCCTTCGCCCCAAGACCTGAAGGTCGCCGCAGCCGCTTCCAGCATGGAAATGGAAGCCGCCGCCAAGGAAGCCGGAAAAACCGAAAAGGAGGCTGGACGATTCGCTTCGAAAGCAGACGCGTCGAACGACAGCGACAGAGGCGAAATCACCTCTTCCCGCCAAGTCTTCGCCGCTTCACCCAGCGACAGCGAAGAAGACGCATCCGGCGAGGAAAACTCCGAGCCGCGCCCCAATCCCTACCTCGCCCTAGCCAGCCAGATCTACGGCAAGCAACAGTGAGGTGGGTCGGTCGCTCCGCGGGCGACAAAACAGCTTGGCATGCGAGTCGCGCCCGCGGAGCGGCCGCGCCACCTAGGAAAAGCTGACTCCCCCTAGATCAGCCCCTTCTTCTTCAGGCCCGACCGAAATGCGTTACGGTACATCCAATGGTTTATCAATGCCATGAGAGGGACCGCGAAGATACCGAAGCCCACGATTTGCAGGGCTGCCAGCAACAGCAGCACCAAGCGAACCAGCCACTTGGTCAAAAACCCTTTGCTCCACGGCAAATAGCGACGGTATGGGGCCACCAGCTGAAGGCGGTAATAGATCACACCCGCGATCAAACCAAGAATCGGTACGAAACCAAGCGCGGCCGAGACGATCAGCACCTTGGGCAAGCGAGCGTCGACCGTCTTGAAATACTGCTCGTTAACTTCCTTGTCGCCGAACACCGCGACACTGTCTTCTTGGCAGGTGATGTCCGCGCCACGCCCCTTCACTTTCTCGCCGGATTTCGGCGAACGCTTCAGCTCGATCAGGCGTACCTTCTGAGCCATCACGTCGCGCTGCTTTTCCTCCAGCATCCCACCTAAGAAGCCGAGCGCCACCGGATTTTCGTTGGGAGTGTCGCAGCTCAAGCAAGCGGTAGCGAAACAGTGAATCTTGGTCTGGCACTTCGGGCATTCGATGCGGGCCGCTTCCATCTTGCCCTCGTGCCGCTTGCGGATCAGGTAGAGCACGCCAAACACGATCCCGTTGAGCAACAGCACCGCCGCCGGAATCGCCAAAAGCACCCAAACCCCAAAGGTCGCCCAAATCTCCTCGCACCAGCTGATGAACTTGCGCATGCCCAAGGAGTCGTCCTCGTCCGCCTCGCTCAAAATTCCCACCACCCCATTGCGGGTCATGGTGAGGAAAAAAGTCAGCCCCCCAGAGATGGCTGCCGGAATGGAATCGAGAAAACCGGCCTGCGAGACGAGATCTCCCACGACTTCCGCGTCCGCAGCGCTCAGCAGACCGTAGCTGGTCGCCGCCGACAAACCGGTCTTGGCATAGACCAAGCCCTCGTCCAGCAGCTCCCGAATTTCAGGAGAGCGCTCGGCCAGCATTTCCGCGACCGCCAAGGCCCCAAGCCCCCAGACCACCGCAGGATGCGTAAACCAAGTCGGGGCGTCCGCCATCTTCTGCACGAACTCGATGCTGCCAAGCCAAGGCACCAAATGCCCGTACTTCATGGCAAAGGCAGCGGCAAATGCGGGCAGAAACGCTCGGGATGCGAAGAACCCAGAAAGTCCAGTCGCGTAGAGGAGGCTGTTGATAAATTCCATCGAGGCAAAAGCTGTCCGCTTCGAAGGCTTTTGCCAATGCGAATTTACTCGCTAAGCCTTGGTAGACAAGAGGCTGCCGACGGTTGGCTCTCCAGCGAGCAAGCCGTGCTGGTTGTAGCCGCGACGCGCGTCCACCATGCGCCCCAGCTTGGCCCGAGCCACCTTCAGTAAAGTGTCTTGGGAAATGTTCACAGTCTGTCGACTGCCTGAGCGCTCCTCCTTAGACTCGTAAGCGCTGCGCCCACGGGACTCATGGCCGAAACTCTCGTTTCGCCCATAGGCAATGCGGTTCACAGGTATGGCGCTATCGAATGACATTTACCCATTTGTTTTAGCAGATCCGCTCAGCAAAACAATAGAGTATAGCGCTCAATTTACTCAATTTTCTTAGGTTCCGCCCACTAGGAGGGCAAAAAACCTAAGGAAAACCCTGAGCGAAGCGGGACCAAATCAGCAATGTACCGAATTGGAGGCACGCCCCGCTCTCGCTCGCTAGATTACAAGGCCGGCGCTCGCAGTCTCTAAGAATTGGCTTAACAAAGACGAGATTTACGCCTTGGCGCAAATCTCGCGGAGGCGTACCGCGATGGCGTTGGCGTTGTAGTCGCTGCCCCGGCCATCGAATCGAACTCCCTCCGGTCGGTAGGAATCCGCCCGCGAGGCCGCTTTCACGATACCGTAGAGATCGATCACCGCAACTCCTAGCATGCGAGCCACCGCTTTGGCCTCCTCGTTGTAGAGGGATATGGTCTCGTTGTCGTAGCCAAACTCCGACTCGCTCTTCACATGCCGGACGTCTACCGGAGGCATGGTAATCCAAACCGGTGTCGAGGTGCTCTGCTCCAGGACCATCTTGAGAATGCAGCGAACGTTGCGAGCGAAGGCGGTCAAGGGAACCAAACGCTCGTTTTCGCCAAAGCATATTTTTCGGGTGTCCAAGATTCCGGAAGCGAATACCGCGACCTCCGGTTGACGCGGCAACACCCATTCGCCAACACCCACAAGGTGATCCACCGAGGTGGCGACCGGCTTAGGAGCGAGCCACAGCTCAGCGTCCTCTTTGAGAAGAGCGGCCAGCACCGGACAGTAGTCGGAGCAAACCTCGTCACCCATCATCACAATTCTTTTCATGAAGTATCGATTAGAAAGAAAACGCTAGCGCGGCGGCAGCAAACTCGCAACTCATCAGGTGGGCTGCAAGCCGTCGACTTCGCCCTCGACCACGAGACGAAGCGAGTCCAATCGCAAGCGAGCCTCATCAATCGCCTCCCGCACGCCCGACAACTCTGCCTTGGCGATGGCGATCTCTTCTTCGCTCACATTGTCGTTGATCTTCTGCAGGTCCAACAGGCGCTCGATTTCCGCTTCCAGCACTTTCTTGGCTTTCGACTTGGCAGCAGTCTTCACGCTCTTGGCTCGCTTGCTAGCAAGCTCTTCCGCGCCGCCAATCATGGCATCGAGAAACTCCCGATTGAATCCTGGACGCTCGAGGAAACGGTTGATGTCTCCCGGCTCCAGGTTTTCCGCCGCCCACTCCAAAGGACGTTCCTCCGAGAGATCGCTCCCGCGAATATCCACCACCACTCGAATGGGCGTAGGCGAAAGGAAACGATCCACGTGCAGGTGAGAAAGCGCCACCGTCTCTAGCACGAAAACCACTTCCACGCTCAAGCCCGGGTCATCGCTCTCATGTAACGAAAAGGCGGATACGCCCTTCTCGGAATTGACGAGCAGGTCGATCGAATCGCCTACCAAGGAATGGTCGGGCGTAACGAACATCATGTCCTCGCGCGTTATCGCTCGCTGGCGTTCAAAGGTAGCCAAGGCTCCTTCCGGCGGAAGCGAGGGGAAGGACTCCACGTACGCATGCGAGGGATCCAATATCACGTCGCCGTCCTCCTGCTCGTCGACTCGCACTCCGTAGAAGTCCAAAAGATCGTACAAGAAAGCCTTCAAGTTAGAGTCTTTCTCCGCAGCTCGCACCTTGCGAACGACTTCGTCAGCCACCGCTGCGTCAAAAGAATTCAGCTCCAACAAACGGTCGCGCCCCTTGGCGAGGCGAGCCGATATTTCCTCGCGGAAGGCTTGGGTCTCTTCGATGAAAGCCTCCAGCTTGTCGCGATTCGTCTTCTTGCTCGAACCGTATTCAACTGCCAAGGACACCAGCGATTCCCCAAATTTCGCCAAGTACTCCGCTCCTCCATGTACGCAGCTTTCGAAACCGTCGATTCCCTGGTGGCACCATTCGGCGATGCACTCCTGCGGCGAGCCCACCACATAAGGAACGTGAATCTGAATCGTACTTGTTTGACCAATACGATCGAGACGGCCGATACGCTGCTCCAGCAGTCCTGGGTTGATCGGCAAATCGAAGAGCACCAAATGATGGGCGAACTGGAAGTTACGCCCTTCGCTGCCAATCTCCGAGCAAATGAGCAGCTGGGCGCCCTCTTCTTCCGCGAACCAAGCGGCATTGCGGTCACGCTGCACCAGCTGCAATTCCTCGTGGAAGAGCCCCACGTTGATGTTGAGCACTTCCTTCAAGGCCGCGTCGAGGGCGATCGCCTTCTGGCGAGACTTGCAGATAAGCAACGTCTTGGCTCCCTTGCGGGCCTTGAGGAAAGAGACGAGCCAATCCAAACGCGGGTCGCCTTTGAAATTGTAGCGGATATCGGACTCGCTGTCGGAAGACTCCGCCTGAAGTTCGCGAACCAACTTGGCCAACAGAACCTTGTCCCCTCCGCTCTTGAGCGGGGCGGGACAATACATGCGCTTGGGAAAACCCTTCATGTTCGCTCGCGTATTGCGGAAAACCACGCGTCCCGTTCCATGCTCGTCGAGCAGAGCTTTGAGCAATGACTCCCGAGCTCCCTTCTTCTTCTTTGCGAGATCTTGGAGACGCTTTTTGAGCCCGGCTTGGTCTCGATGGAAGATCTCTTGCAAGGCCTTTTCGTCGGAAGCTTCCAGCGTTTCCTGGTCAATGATCTTGCCCGCGATTTCCGCCACGCGACCGAAGTCCGCCATCTCCTCTTGGAACGTATCCAAATCTGAATACCGGTCAGGGTCGAGCAAACGCAAGCGAGCGAAGTGACCGGCTAAACCGAGTTGGGTCGGTGTCGCCGTGAGCAAAAGCAGTCCCGGACTCTTTTGCCCGAGCGCTTCAACCAACTGGTATTCGTCGCTGGCTTCCTCCGGCGACCACTCCAAGTGGTGGGCCTCGTCTACGATTACGATGTCCCAGCCTGCATCGATGGCCTGAGCCCGCCTCACTTCGCTATGGGCCAAGTAGTCCACGCTGCAAAGCACCAGCTGCTCGTCCAAGAAGGGATTCTCCCCACCGTTACTTGCCTCCAAGGCTCGGCAACGAGCTTCGTCGAATATCCCAAACCACAAGCCGAAGCGCCGCAGCAGTTCCACGAACCACTGGTGCACCAGCGGTTCCGGCACCAAGATGAGGGCTCGTTCCGCGCGGCCGACCGCGCGCAATCGCTGCAGGATCAAACAAGCCTCGATGGTCTTCCCCAAGCCGACCTCGTCGGACAGCAAGACGCGCGGCAGCTGACGCGAAGAAACTTCCTTCAGGATGTAGTATTGATGAGGGATCAGGTCGAGACGCCCCCCGAAGAATCCCCGCAGCTCCGAGCTGCGCAGCTCGTTCTGCAGCAGCAATGCCCGCTGTCGCAGGTCGAAGACTTCGTTGTCGTCCACCTGGCCCGCCATCAAACGATCCTGCGGGTGATTGAAGCTGCCCGCAGCAACCAGCTCCGCTTCGCAGAGCGTTTGGCCCTCGCCTTGGTAGGTGATCAAGCCGTCCACGTCGACTAGCGCTTCCACGGTGAAGGACACGCCCGACTTGGAATTGACCCGCTCCCCTTCCCGAAAAAGCACGCGTTTGAGCACGCTCGCGCCGGCAGCATAAATGCGGCGTTCGCCCGAGGCGGGAAATCCCAAGGTGACGCGAAAACCGTCGACCTCCTCTACTATTCCCAAACCGAGCTCCGGCTCCGGTTCGCTCACAAATCGCTGACCTACTACGTACTTGTTCATTCGGCGGGGTAGCTTGCGTGAAACATCGCAAAAATCTACGAGAAATCCTACAAGTTTCGAATTCTTCGTGCTCCATGGCCGCAAATACGCAAGACGAGCAGGGACATCACCCTAGATTGGGGATTTTATCGCTTAAAACTGCCCGCCGAAAGTCGATTACCCAAGGGAGGTTTCCCAACTCGCCCCACCTTACACGACCTCAAAACCTCCCCAAAGGCTCTCTTAAATGGCAACTCTCAACAGCTCACGCGATTCGATACTCCTCGAATCTGGCACCAACGAGGTCGAATTCATCGAGTTTTACCTCGGTTCGGTCAGCTACGGCATCAACGTTTCCAAGGTGCAGAGAGTTCTCGCACGCTCCAGCGTATCGGTCACTGGGGTCGCTCAAGCCCCCTACGGCGCGGTCGGTATGATCCATATCCAGGAGCAGCCCATCATGCTTATGGACCTCAAGATGTCGCTGGGCATCCCCTTCGATCCCGAGTCCATAGATCTCGAGCGCCAGCTCATCCTCGTAACCACCTTCAACAAGCAAACCACCGCCTTCCTTATCGACGGCATCTCCAAGATCCACCGCACTTCCTGGGAAAACTTCGAGCCGCTCAACGAAAACGTCACCAGCGAGGGCGCGGGCGGCTACTCGACAGGGACCGTCACTTTCGACGAGAACATCATCGTCATCTTGGATCTCGAGCGCCTCATGCTCGCCCTCTTCCCTTCGTCACATGGAAACCTCGGCGTGCTCGAGTCCGTAGAATGCCGGCCCGAACGCGAAGCGGTTCGCATCCTCTACGCCGAAGACTCCAAGATGGTGCGGGGCATCACCGAGGACATCCTGCACAGCTCCGGCTACGTGCAAGTCGACGCCTTCGAAAATGGCGAGGACGCCTACAACTTCCTGCAAAAGCGGATCCGCGAGAAGGATTTCGACGGGCTCGGTCCCTACGACTTGGTTCTCACCGATATCGAAATGCCCAAAATGGACGGGCTCACCCTTTGCCGACGCGTCAAGACGGAAGCCTGCTCCGCGAATCCTCCCAAGGTTATCGTCTACTCCTCGCTGATCAACAAGGAGATGGCCCTCAAGTGCGTCTCCGTGGGAGCAGACGCTCAACTTGCCAAGCCCGACGTGAGACAAATCGTCGACCTGATCGACTCGCTCTGCCTGGAGGCCGTTCGCAATTCCTGACGCGGCCGCTCGGCCTACAGGTGGAGACAAAGTGGATTTCGGCTTAGCTGGAGCGCCCGTCTCCCCCCAGTCCGCCTCGCAAGAGCGGTCAGCCAGACGCTCAAACGCGAGCTGCGCCCACGATTTTGCGGGACGCGTAGTCCCAAAAGACGCCCGATTCCGCGTCGATCTTGAAGCCGCCCAGCCAACGCTCGGGGAAGGAGCTGCCCAAGTAATTGCCCCGACCAGCAAGAAGGGCTTCGCCGCGCTCCGTCAGTTCTAGATTTTGAGCGTCAAAGGCTTCGAAGGCGAGATCTCGGGGAGGACACAAAAAGGGGTCGCCCGATGCCGTCCTCAAGAGCGGATCGCTGCCCGAACAAAGTCCGTCGACCACCGCCCAAAATTCCCAGTTGATGCGAAACGGAGTCGCCTCGGTCGCTTGCACCGCAGCGAACAAATCGCGCGGAGACCTGATCCCCAGACGCACCGCGTCTAAGGTTTGAAGCTGCGTGATGGAGAGCCCGTTTTCCTGGCTCGGCAGCTCCTGCAGCCAGCGGGCAAGTCCCGCCGCCAAGGAGGCAAGCCCTTCGCTGGCCGCCCGCTCCATCGCCGCTTCGACCGCGAACGGATCGGCGCCGGAAACAGCGTCCCAAGCGATCGCGTAGATCGCGTGGATTCCCGCGGGGATGGTTTCGGCAACCTTCGCTATTTCAAGCAAGGCGCCGTCGCCAAAAACGGAGAGCGGACCGTCGACCTGCATGAGCTTGGCCTTGGCTTGCTCGGGAATCGGACGCTCGCTCAACCAGCCGAGGATTTGGGAAAGCTGCAGCTGGTCAGTCAGGCTGCCGCCAAAGAGCAGGCACACGTCTTCACCGGACTCGAAAGCGGAGGTCAGCTCCATGTTGCGAAGCTTGAAGTCCTCCTCAACCACGTTGTCTTCGTCCCAGTGAGCCCCAGCGTAGGCGAACGAGCGGGCATTGGCAAAAGCTTCCAAATCGTTGCCGGCAACCAAGCGGCCGAAAGCCAAGGGGTCCTGCCAGGCAAAGGCGTCAATCCGGCTGTCCGCCCGTTCCAAGGCATTCACCGTGGCCACTTCATTTGTAAAAATCCGCATCGATCACGAAATAGGTGTGCCGAATTTCGCCCATCGTCAAATCCGATTTCCTTTCGGGCGCTAGAGCTTCCGCCGACGCTGGAGCCCTAGTTCCGCTCAACCGAGAGCGCGGATGCAGCTCACTCGCAGCAAAAGTCGATCATCAGCTCGCTTCCAAAGCCCTCGAAGGTATATTGGCGACGGAAGCTCATGGCTGCGGTATCCACCTTCATGCGACGGTTCTTCAGCACCTTGGGGGTGGTCAACGCCAGGTTCGGGTACCACTTGGTGAGCCCGCCTTTGACGAGCCCCACCATCATGTTTCCCAACTCGCCCAAAGTGTCTTGCAAGGCTTCCTCGCTGTCCCCTTCCAGCCAGTCTAGGCTGGGCAGGTCGAAGAGCTTCAGGGCGAAGCGCTCAGCCGCTGCTTTGGGGAGCACCAGCATGACCTTGCCATTCGCGTCCCCCACCCAACTCACTACGATCGCGTAGAGACCTTCCGCGATCGGCAGCTTGGTCAGCAGGTCGCCTGCCGCGTTTTCGATCAAGCAGGAGCTGTCTTTCCAAGTCACGGTCTCGCCAACCATCGAATCGAAAACGGTCACGACCGCCTCCCTCGCTAAATTGTCCAAACGCTCGGTCGGTATGTTCTGAGTAGGCATGATTTGATTCATTGATGGGGTGCTTTGCTCGTTGGATTGAGGCGGTTGAGGGCGAGTAAGCTCTAATCGGCCTCTGTAGAAAGTTCTGAACATTTTCACCGAACATGCTGCGTAAAAGCACTCAAGCGGCAGATAAACACCCGACAAACTAGAACATTCACCCCAGCTCCCAATCGTGCGCTTCATGGAGGGGAAAAGAGGATTTTACTTAATAAGCCCCTTGGTTGCGCCGAAAAGAAAGGGAGGTCTATTCACTAAATCCCCAACCGCTTTCACCAAACGCAGCAGCAGCTCCGCAAATGCCGAACCAGCCAGACACAACTTCCCCCGTGCAGACAGTGGCCAGCGCCATCGTGCAAGGAATCAAGTCCGGAAAGCTCGAACTCCCCGTAATGCCGGCGGTAGCCAGCAAGATTCTAGCCCTCACCAACGACCCAAACGCGGATATGGCAGAGCTCTCCAAGCTCATCCATAGCGACCAGTCTATCGCGTCCCAAACCCTCCGCATCGCCAACTCCGCGGGCTACGCCAGCGGCGAGCCCATCGTATCCCTCCAGCAAGCCGTCACCCGGCTCGGCATGAAACTGCTCGGAGAAATCGCGATCGCCGTCTCTATCCAAAGCGACATCTTCAAGGCCCCAGGCTTCGAGAAACAGATCAGAAGTCTCCTGCGCCACGCTCTCGCAGCCGGAGCCTACGGAAGGGAAATCGCCCGCAAACGGCGCCGCAACGTCGAGGGCCAATTCCTCTGCGGATTGCTCCACTCCGTCGGTCGCCCCATCGCCCTGCAACTGGTAGCGAAAGTTCAAGACCGGCTCGGGATCACGCTCGAAGACCAGGAGCTCAAGCAAATCGTCGCCGGGCTCAGCCCCAAGGTCGCCACCAAGGTCGCCATCGACTGGAAGTTGCCCAAGCAGCTCCAAATCACCACCGTCTACTACAACAACTACGCCGCCGCGCCCACCTTCAAAGACGAGTGCGCCGCTACCTACCTCTCCCAACGGTTCGCCAATTGGATCGTGAATCCGGTCGGCACCAATATCATCGAACTCGGACGGGACCCCGTCGTCGAATACCTCAACTTCTACCAAGACGACTTCCAGGAACTCCTCACTAAAAAAGAAGATGTCAAAGCGGTGGTGTCCGCCATGGAACTATGACCCCTGACGAAACCTTCGACCTCATCGTCATCGGCTCCGGCCCCGGCGGCCAAAAAGCCGCCGACCAAGCCACAAAGTCCGGCCTGAAAGTCGCCATCGTCGAGCGGGAGCGAGCCGTGGGCGGAACCTGCGTGCACCTCGGTACCATTCCCAGCAAGACCCTGAGAGAAGCCGCCCTCACCATCACGACGCTCAAGCGAAACGCCGACGTCTTCGACTTCAAGCTCAAGGACGACATGGAAGTTTCGACCTTGATGAAGCGCCTGGACTCCGTCCTGCAATCCTACACCTCCTTCATCTCCAGCCACATCGGCTCCACCGGCGGAAAAGTCTTCCTCGGCCGCGCCAGTTTCGTGGACTCCCATACCGTGCTTGTCACCTCCGTGAAGGGGACTAAGACTGTGCTTCGCGGAGAAAACATCGTCATCGCCTCCGGGTCCCGCCCTCGTACGCCTCCCGAAATACCAGTCGACCACGAACATATCCTCGATAGCGATTCCATACTCAGCATGATCTACCTTCCCCGGTCGCTCACCGTGATCGGCGCCGGGGTCATCGCCTCCGAGTACGCATCCATTTTTTCACTACTCGGCGTCGAAGTCACCATGATCGATCGCACCCCGCGGCCTCTGATGTTCATGGAGCCCGAGCTCACCGCCAAGTTCCTCGACAACTTTACCCGCAACGGAGGCAACTACATCGGCAACGTCAAAGCCACGAGCGTCGAGTGGAACGGCATGCAAGTGCGCACCGTTCTGGACAACGGACAAGAGCTCCTCAGCGACAAGATGCTCGTAGCGCAAGGCAGACTCGCTAACGTCGAACCGCTCAACCTGGGCGCCATTCAGCTCGCCCAAGGCCGCAACAACGTTATCTCCGTCGACGAAAACTACCAAACGTCCGTACCCAACATTTATGCGGTGGGTGACGTGATCGGCCCTCCGTCTCTCGCCTCCGTATCCATGGAGCAAGGACGTCGCGCCGTGCACCACATCCTCGGCAAAGACTCCCACCACGCCATCGAACTCGTGCCTATCGGCATCTATTCCGTTCCGGAGCTTTCCTCGGTCGGACTTTCCGAAGAGCAGGCCCGGGAAAAATACGGCGACCACATCATTATCGGCAGAGCCAACTTCGAAGAAGTCGCCCGCGGCCAGATCGCCGGCATCCAAGACGGCATGCTCAAGATGATCGCCGATCCGCAGGGCAAGAAACTGCTCGGCGTGCACATCGTCGCCGAGGGAGCCACCGATCTCGTGCATGTTGGCGAGATGGCAATCCTCAACGGCAACGACATCGATATCTTCCTGGAGAACATCCTCAACTTCCCCACCCTCGGCGAGGCCTACCGCATCGCCGCCCTCGATATCGCGGCCAAACGCAGCAAGCGCCACAGCAAACGCCACCAGCCACGCATCCAAAAGCTGATCGACGAAGCGGAACTCAACTAAGGCCACGGAGCGTCGACATTTTTTACAGATATTGGCTAATTACGCATTGTAAACGACTTGCGTAAGCTGCACTCTGTTTTCCGAACATGTGCGGTCGTTACACTCTGAGAAAAGGTTTGAGCAATGTTGCCGAAAAGTTGGGCGACTACCTGCTCGAGGCTGCTCCGGAGTCAGTCAGCAGCATCGGTCCGCGCTACAACATCGCCCCCACTCAGAACAACTTGGTGCTGCGCCAGTCCTTCGACAATCCCGATCGCTTGCAGGCAGCTTACCTGCGCTGGGGTCTCGTGCCCAGCTGGTCCAAAACCCCGCAAACGCAGGCTCCCATGATCAATGCCAGATCCGAGACGGTAGCCGAAAAGCCCTCTTTCCGGGCAGCCTTCCAAAGGCGCCGCTGCCTAGTGCCGGCCGACGGGTTCTACGAATGGAAAAAGACCAAAGGCCTCAACCAGCCCTACTTTTTCAGCATGGCCGACGATTCGGTCTTTCTCATGGCCGGCATTTGGGAAACCTGGCAAGGCGACCACAACCAACGCTTCGACAGCTACACCATTCTCACCACCCACGCCAATTCGCTCATGGCCAAGTACCACGAGCGCATGCCCGTGATCCTTTCCGGAGAAAGCCTAAAAACATGGCTGGAGCCCAGCGTCACCCAGCTGGGAGCCACCGAGCGCCACGAGCTCTTCGCCCCTATCGACGCCGCTCTCATGAGCTGCCGACCAGCAAATCCAGCCGTGAACAACAATCGCAGCGAGGGTCCCAAATGCCTCGAAGCGCCCGAGGAAAAACCCATTCCACAGCTCGACTTGGATATTTGACCGGCTTCCGCCCGAAAGCGGAGCACCAGATCGCCAGATCCAATCTTCCGTGGCCCATCGCTAAAGTCCTGCCAAAAATTCCAGAGCCACCTCCTCATGCCAGGCGCAGCCTAGCCTTCGCTTCCCCGGAAAGCCGAGATGCCCGCCCCTGTCGGGAAATACCGAATACAAAGCTGGGCTTGTCCGAGCGATTTCCTTCGGGAAGCAGGCATCCGACAAAAACGGGTCATTGCGTGCATTGATCAACAATGAAGGAACCGCAATGTCTTGCAGCCAGTTCAAGGCGCTGCACTTCCGCCAGTAATCTTGGGCGCTGGCGAAGCCGTTGAGAGGAGCCGTGTAGCGCCCGTCAAATTCTTGAAAGCTCTTCAATTCACGTACGCCCGTCGCGTCCAATTCTTCTGGATACACCTGAGCCTTCGCTTCCACTTTCTGACTTAGCAAGCGGATAAACCGCTTCATGTAAAAACGGTTCCCAGGTCCGCCAATTTGCAAAGCAGACCCCTGAAGCTCCACCGGAGCCGATACCGCGACCGCCCCTGCCACCGCGGAGCTAACAGCCCCTAGGTTCTCCCCCATATACTTGAGGACCACGTTCCCTCCCAAGCTGAAGCCAAAGAGAAAGATGCGCCGATACCGCGTCGCCAAAAACAGCAGGACCTCACGCAAATCTCCCGTCTCGCCACTGTGATAAAAACGCAAAGCCCGATTCAGCTCGTGGCTGCAGCCCCTCATGTTCATCGCCACAAAATCCCATTCCCTCCGCCGCAATGCTTTCGCCAAGCTCTTCACGTACGGCGCCGTGGAAGATCCCTCCAAGCCGTGCAAGGCCAATAGGCATGTATCGAAACTTTCCTTACCCTCGTAAATCGCAGTATCTAAGTCGACGAAATCGCCATCCGCCAACTCCACGCGTTCCCGGCGATAAGGAACCGAAAACCGGCGGCGACTCAGGTTTGGCACGATGGTTTCCATGTGCTCGCCTCTCAGCAGGACGGGGCAACGGTAGGGACGGCAATCAAGCAATGGCATGCGATTTCGGATACAATCCCACTGGGCCCGCCACTCAAGGCTACAACGCCCCACGTCACCGCTTTTTTGCGCCGCCACGCTATAGCGTACTTGCTGACCGCCCTACTATTTGTCTTAACAAGCAGCCATGGAGGAACGGGACGAACAGACTCAGCCTGTTAGCAGCGCCTTCGACCGCGACATCAGCCGGTTGAAGGAAATGCACCCGAGCGATATCGCAGAGGCGATCGAAGACCGCGAGCTGAGCGAAATTCGTAGCGTCCTGCGCGAATTCAGCGACGAGTACGTCGCGGAGATCCTGACCGAACTGCCACAGGAGATACAAACCGACCTCATGGAAAATATGAGGCTCGATCGCGTGTCAGAGATCATCCCGGAGATGTATTCCGACGACGCGGCCGACGCACTCGGACAAGTCTCTCCCGAGCGACTGAAATCCATCATGGACCAGCTTCCCGACGCGGACGTCGAGGAGATCACCACCTTGCTGGAATACCCCGAGGATACCGCTGGCGGTATCATGAGAAAGGAGGTGCACACCGTGCTCACCTCCATGGCCCTTTCCGAAGCCCGCGAAGCCATTCGCCGCGGTGAGGAGGAAGATCAAGATAATGCCCTCTACGTGTACGCCGTAGACGAAAACGGGCGTCTGCAAGGCGTGCTTCGTTTGCGCGACCTCCTTTTCCGCGACCTGCGGCTGAAGGTCTCTTCAGTTATGATCACCGACGTGCGATCCATCAGCGTCAACGCCGACCAGGAGGAGATCGCCAACATTTTCCAGAAGTACAACTACCTCGCCCTCCCCGTCGTCGACGACTTCGGCAAATTGGTCGGGCTCGTGACCTCGGACGACGTCATCGACGTAATCCAAGAAGAAGCCACCGAAGACATGCAGCGCATGGTCGGTTTGAGCGGCGAGGAAATGGTCACCACCCACTGGAGCCGCTCCGCCAAAAACCGCATTCCCTGGCTGCTGGTGAACCTCGGAACCGCCTTTCTGGCCGCTTGGGTGGTTTCCATGTTCGAGGATACCCTCGTCAAGTACGCCATGCTCGCCGCATTCCTGCCCATCGTCGGCGGCATGGGAGGGAACGCCGGAGCCCAAACCCTCACTATCGTCGTCCGCTCCCTTGCCCTCGGCGAAATCGAGGACAACGAATGGCGACGCGTTCTCATCAAAGAAATCCTAATCGGCTCAGTGTCCGGCGTGGTCATCGGGGCGACCGTGGGCCTCATCTCTTGGCTTTGGATGGGGAGCTGGGTACTCGGAGGCGTCGTCTGCCTCGCGATGCAGCTCAACCTGCTTGCCGCCGCCCTTGCGGGCGTTATGGTTCCCATCGGCCTAAGAGCCGTGAAAGTCGATCCCGCGCTCGCATCCTCCATCATGGTCACCACCGTGACGGACGTGATGGGCTTCTTCCTCTTCCTTAGCCTCGCGAGCATTGCCCTAAAATTTCTCGCCCTGTAAAGCGGCGAATTCCGCCTCGCTGAGCGACCCAGTAAATTTCCCGCTAATCAGACTCGCAAATGGCTCAGTTACAGCGAATTGTTCCGATTAACCGAAAGGCGACACTTCGCCGTAACGCACACTCCTCACACGCTTAGCTCCTGGTAAACTCCAAGACCACACCCAAACACCCAGTAGGAGCAACGAGCCGCCCGCATCAAGAATCCCACAAAAATGTCCGTTTCTGTACCCGTCGGAAAAATCCACGAATTCCTAAGTTCATCACTGATCAAGGTGATCGGTACCATGGCCAGCATGGAGTGCAGCTGCCTCGGCCATGAATCGTATTCCGGCAAACAAGCTTTCAGCCCGAAAATCGACCCCGCGAGGGACGACTCGAAGAGAATGTTCGCGTCCTCCGTCGGGTTCGCAGGCGAAATCAACGGCGTCTGCTACCTCTTCATGACGGAGAATTTCGCCTACGGAGCCGGAGCGAAGATCACCGGGCTGGACCGCGAGGACCTCGACGACGATGTCGTGCGCGACGTCTGCGGCGAGCTGACCAACATGTTCGCTGGCACCTTCAAGAACAAGCTGGCCGACCTCGGACTCCCTTCCACCTTGACCCTCCCAACCGTCGTGCAAGGCAAGCGCATGGCCATCAGCACTGCCGGCACTGCCGAACAGTACCGCTTCACCTTCGAGGTCAACGGGCTGAACATCTACGCCGACCTGCTCCTGCGCAACCGCACCTGAACGCGCACGGTTAATCCTGTCCGTTTTTCGGACGAATCTGGTAAGCGCAACGCCTCGCCCCCGACAGCAGGTGCTCCACGCGCTCAACCGTGCAACCCGGCCCCAGCACCCTCTCGAACACCGAAAGCTCCCGATCGCACAAGCCCTTGCAAGCGCTGGCCGCCGCGCAAATGGGGCAGTGGTTTTCCACCAGCGTAAAGACGCCATCCTGCTCGCTCGCCTCCGCCATGTAGCCTTCCTCGCTCCGCAAACGAGCCAAGGCCTGCACCCGCGCGCTCAGCGACTCGCAGTCGGCGACCTGCCGACCGTAGTTGCGAGCTTGCTCGTCGCCCCGCTCATCAAGCAAGCGATCCATCGCATCGTCACCCAATACGTTTTGCACATTGCTCAGCAGGTCCAGCATCAAGTCCCGGTGCCGGTCCGGAAAGTGACGAGCCGCTGCCGGAGCGAGCGACCAAAACTTGCTGGGGCGCCCCTTTCCTCTAGCCCGATCGATCGAATTTACGTCGCCGGCCGCCTCAAGCTCCTGCATGTGCTGGCGAATCGCCATCGGCGAGACTCCCAGAGCCTCCGCCATCTGCAAGCTGGTGAGTTCGCCCTGCAGCTTGAGCATGTCTAGCAAGGCGCGGCGGGTCGCCCAAGTGGCCCCTTTGTAACTCCCATTCTTCAAAGGCATGCCATTAACCAAGCTTATTCTTTCTTAAAGATCGAGCCCAAAGCTGACTGCCGGGAGCAGACGCGGATAAGCCCTTTCCTCCAACTAGTTTCCCTGAGCCAGCGATAATCGTCCGCCCTATCGACAAACGCATGCCAAGCGCTATAGTAAAAAAACGGTAAACGCCGTTTTCACTGTAAGATAGCATGGACGACCTACTGATAGTCAGAGCCTCGGATCGCGTAAGAGTTCGCCCGAGCCGCCGCCGGGCCCAAACACCCATGGGAGCGAATCTCGGCCTAGTACTGGGCGCCTCCTTCGCCGCTATCGGGGCAACTGGCTTCGCCCAAAATCCAGCCATCGGCGGAGCCTTCGGCCTCGCGGTGGGCCTCGCCTTAGGAGGCATCCTCGGAAACCTGCTGAAGCCGCGTTCCCGCAGATCAAGCGTTTACCCGAAATCGCATTACAATGGATTCCCTTCCACCGACGTGGAAGAGGAAAATGGCAAGGACGCTTAGCGCCGCGGCTAGGCCAACGTCATCTCCACCGGGCAATGGTCCGAGCCCATGACATCCGGCAGGATCCGGGCCGCTTTCAGTTGCGGGCGAAGCGCCTGCGAAATCAAGAAGTAGTCGATGCGCCACCCCACGTTCCGAGCCCGAGCTCCTGCCCGGTAGCTCCACCATGAATAGTGCCCCTTCCCCTGAGTGAACTCACGGAAGGTGTCCACAAATCCGGCAGCTACGATGTTGTCGAACCCGGCCCGTTCCTCGTCGCTGAATCCTGCGTTCTTGCGATTCGTCTTGGGATTCGCCAGGTCGTCCTCCGTATGGGCTACGTTTAGGTCTCCGCAGAAAATCACCGGCTTGTTCGCTTCTAGATTTTTCACGTACGCAAGGAAGTCGCGGTCCCACTCCATGCGATAGTCGAGACGCTTCAGCTCGTTTTGGGCGTTCGGGGTGTAGACCGTCACCAAATAAAAGTCCGGATACTCGGCCGTCACCACGCGACCTTCGCCATCGTGCTGCTCCAACCCCATCCCATAGAAAACTGACTCAGGTTCCTCGCGAGCGATGATCGCCGTGCCGGAGTACCCCTTCTTCTCCGCTTCGTTCGCCAGCACCGTCACGCCGCTTCCCCAGTCGAAATCCTTCACGATATCGGCCGTCGCCTTCGTTTCCTGCAGGCAGATAAAGTCAGCCCCGCTTGCCTCAAAAAAATCCATCGCGCCCTTCTTTACCGCGGCGCGGATACCATTCACATTCCAAGAAACGAACTTCATTCGCTTGGTCATACCCCCGAACCGACTCGCTTCAAACCGAAAGAAAGAGAAAACCGGCGACGGCATCTAGCGCTGGACAAGCAAAGGCCTCCCCCTAAAGTGCCAGCCTACCTATCCAATGAGCGCCGGACAACACATCCCTTTGGGGCAAGCCATTCCCGACTCCCTGCACGCCGTGTCAGTGAGCATTCCCACCATGGCTGACGTGATCGGCTACGAGGAAAAACGCCCTGCGACCATCCAGAAGCTCAAGGCGGGCTACCCTCGCTTCGTTTTGCACACTTGCCTGCGCGAAATCGAGGCCCACTGGAAACGGCTCTTCGATACACCCGAGCATTCCATCTGGCTCACCTCCTCGGAAAGCATGGCCAAGCGCCTGCAGAACCACCTAGCCCCGGCCCCTAGCAAGCTTGTCAAACATAGAGGCGTATCCGGCTTGCGAATACCTACCGACGCCGATCTCGACCAGAAGGCGAAAAGCTACCTGCAGCACGTCGGCGGCTTCCTCTCTGGGCGCCAAGCCGAGGACTACCTAGTCGCCGAAGGCCTACGAGACGCGGCGGAACCAGAGCCCTTGTTCGCCGGGGAAGATGCTGCTGCCGCGATCCTAGAAACGCTCTCCCCGCTTCTGGGCACCGAAACAAGCTCCATCGTTCTTTCCAATACCGGCATGAACGCGTTCTTCGCTGCCTTCGAAGCGGTGCGCTCCATCCAGTCCCCTAGAGGCCGCTCCTCTTGGATCAAGATCGGCTGGCTCTACACCGATACCATGCACATCCTCGACAAGCTTAGCGGACACGATGCAGCGAATGTTGAGCTACTCGATATTTTCGACCTCGACCAGCTCGAGCAAGCGCTTCTCGAGCGAGGAGACCGCATCGCCGGCATCGTTACGGAAGCGCCCACCAATCCCCTGATTCAAACCATGGATTTGGAGCGTATCCGCAAATTGGCGACCCAACACGGAGTCTACCTCCTGGTCGATCCCACGGTTGCCTCTCCCGCGAACGTCAATGTGGAGCCTTACTCCGACATCATAATCAACAGCCTCACCAAGTACGCCGGCAACGAAGGCGACGTCATGCTGGGGGCCGTCGCGGTCACCGACCAGTGCCCCGACAAAGACGCCATCCTCGACTTCATAAAAAATGACGTCGAGCCCCCCTACGCGCGCGACCTCGCCCGCATCGCCTATCAACTGCCCGCCTATGCGGAGCTCGTCGGAACAGTAAACCAAAACACGGCCGAAGTAGTCGCGTTTCTCAAATCACATCCGAAAGTCAAAGCCGTTCACTGGGCTAAGGAGAAACGTTCGCGCTCGAACTTCCAAAAAATCGCGCGCCACCCGGACGCCATCGGCGGGCTCATCTCCTTCGAAGTGAAAGCCGACTTCGGCGCGTTCTACGACGCGACTCCACTTCCCAAAGGGCCCAGCTTCGGCATGAAGTCCACCTTGCTCTGCCCGTACATCTTTCTCGCCCACTACTCCTTGGTCAACACGGAAGAGGGTCTAAAAACACTCGAGAAAGCAGGCATCACTCCAGAGCTCATGCGACTCGCGGTCGGAGACGAGCCCGTTTCAGAAATTATTTCCGCCCTCAAACAGGGGCTAGATTCGTAAGCCTTCCACCCATCGAAAATCGCATGTCACGACCAGATACCGGCGTCGTCCACTACGACCTCCCATCTCCCTACATCCCTCACCCGTGCGGCCTGCTGCACCTTCCTCGCTTCATCGCCAAGGCCAAGAAGGCCGTCAAAGGCGAACTCGGGAAGTCCTACCAACGCAACTACAAGAAAGGCTTCGACCGCTTTCTTTGCCTCCACCTCGGCATCGATCCTGACGATGTGGAAAACATTGTCCGCGAGAGCGCCGACGACGAGGAAATCGAACGCCGCCTTGCAGCAATCCTTCCCGAGGACCTCAAAGTCGCCAAATGGAACCGTGAAGTCGTGCAAAAAGGACTCAGCCCCATGGGCCGCGAAGCCCTCGACGCCGCGAAAAAGAAAATGGGAATCGAGGACCGCGAAGACCTCATGACCTTCGCCGACATGATCGAGTTTGACGAGGAGAGGATCCCCTAGCATACACAACAAACGGGAGCGACTCTCCAACCAACTCCTCCACCCCTCGCCTCTTGTATTCATGCCAGCAAACTCCGAAAAGGACCTACTAAGCATCGGCAGCCAAAACGCAAAACGCGGAGGCTGCCACCAACTGGAATTCGCAGGAGATCACGTGGTCACCGCCCGCGTTCCCGTCCTCCCTCTCCACCTCACCTTCACCCTTCCGTCCGGGGCCCGCATCTCCGCAAAAGCCTTCGCCACAAGCGACGGCAAAGCCGTGGCTCGCTGCTACCTGCCCGAGGCCGGCGAATGGAAATGGGAGGCCAAGAGCTCCGCAGGCAAAGGCGTCGCCAGCGGACACATACAAGTCGACGAAACCGACCTGCCAGGCAAGCTCCGCGCTTCCCAACAAGACCCGCGCCAATTCGTCTACGACAACGGCAGCTACTTTCTCCACAGCGGCGACATCGCGGAAACGCTCCTCCAAGCCGGCGAAGAAAATTGGCGAGCCTACATCGACCAAGCCGCTCAAGCCGGCTTTACCAAGCTGCGTGTCCGGCTCGCAGCAGCCGCGGACTCAGCCGCAAACTTCTACGACACTCATCGCAAACAGCTGAACCTGCCCTTCTGGGACGAGGTCGAAAAGAGACTGCTCTACGCCCTCAACCGCTACCCACGCATGCAGTTCCAGCTCGACCTCTTCGCCGAGGATCGCGACGAGCTGGACCGCTTCGAGGAGGGCGACCCGCTCACGCATCTCGCCGTGAGCTACATCACCGAACGTTACAGTTCGCTGGCAAACGTCCACTGGAACTTGGCCTCGAAAATCGACCCCGCGAAGGACAGCGCCGTCACCCTGCAAGCCCTCTCCCGCTTGGGCAAAACGATCTACGAGCAATCGCCTTGGCACTCGCTCATCACCTGCGGACAACCTCGGTACGCCAACTTCCTCTTCGACAGGGAAAAGTGGTGCGCCTACGCCTCCCTTTCCTCTCTGGGACAAGTGGATGGCTCCTACGTCGCCCAAAACGCCAGCCTCACCCGCAAGCCACTCGTCCTCGACCAGGACAGAGCCGAGTACCAGCTCGCCCCACTGCAACCACGCTACTACTTTCGCCGCCTATTCTGGGGCGTGCTGCTTTCCGGCGGACACCCCACCTACCAAGGTCTCGACACCAGCGGCCAAGGGCGCGGCCACCACGCCGGCATCGTCGGCTACTACGACGCCTGCCACTCCGCTCGCCTCAAATCCGGAGCGCACGACCTCCTGCACATCCAAACTTTCATCCGCGAAACCTGCGGCTCCCTCGTCGGCTGGATCCCCGACGATGCCCTCGGCGGCAACAAGCCCCTGCTCGCCAAAGGCATGCGCTCGCCCAACAGCGACCAGTGCATCATATACATCTCCAACCCCGACGCCCACGAGGGGCACTCCGGCAAAAAGGGCGAAGGCTTCTATTCCGACCAAAATGCGGGCGCCAGCGACATCTTCACCACGTTCAATTTGGAGCTCCCCTTCGCAAACGGAACCGCTCGCTGGTTCTCGCCCACGACAGGCGAATGGAACGGACAGGTGGAGATCACCAAGGCGTCCACCATATTTCTCACGCCCGAGCCGGGTGACTGGGTTCTGTGGATACAACGCGATTAGCGCATAAAGCTCCGGCTGACTGGCATTTCCATCAGCAAATATCGCTTTAGCCATTCGACAACTTACGCAGCCTGCGCCATTATTTACCTTCAATGGAACTGCCTTTAAAACGCGTCGAAGAATTTCTCCATACCCGAGTCCCACTCTCCAAAGCGATCAATTGCCAAGTCGTCGAAGCTACCGACAAAGCGCTAAAACTATCCGCACCCAAATTCGTAAACACCGTCACCGACGACGGATTCTCGGACACTAGCGTGCTCAACCTTTGCAATCTCGCCAGCTGGGCTTTCCTGCAAATCTCCCTGCAACGACTCAACTACAAGCCCTTCACCAGCCTGACCCAAGCCAATCTCTCCAAAAACCGGGAAATCGACTCGAACTCAGGAAACATATACGCCACCTGCACCTTGCCCGGAGACAAGGAATGGCAGCAGTTCCTTCGCATGCTCTCCCGCAAGGCGCGAGCAAAGGTCAGTCTCGTCACCACCCTAAGCGACGAACTAGGCGAGACCTCGAAGTTGACTTGCGAATACGACACGCGCGACTTGGATCCCGCATAGCTCCCAGCTCCACGCTCGGACTCCCCACCCAAACTGCGTCCATGCAAAAGCAAGAAATAGTCGACCTCATTATCAAGACCATCGCGCAAGAGCTCGATTCCGCCTCCAAAGCAGCTCTCGAAAGCGCCCACGAAGCGACCGACGAAGAATCGCGCCCAGAAAACAAATACGATACCCGAGCCCTCGAAACGTCCTATGTCGCCAGCGCTCAAGCCGGATACGCCAAGGACCTCAAGGCCGCTCTCCAAGCCTACCGAAACCTCAGCCTTCCCAAGGAACCCCACAGCGGACCCGCCGCGATCGGTTCGCTGGTTACCACGCTGGGCAACGCCGGCCGCGAGCAGTTCTTCATTGGCCCCGCTCGCGGCGGACTCGAAATCGCGACCGAGGCCGGCTCCATCACCGTACTGACGCCCAAGTCGCCGCTCGGCCATCAGCTCATCGGCAAGTCACTGGGCGGCAGCGCCGGGGACCGACGCATCCTGCGCGTCGAATAAACGGACGGGCTTCCAAGAAGCGCTCGCCAATCCCTACGGAATACGGATTGTCGCGCCCACCCGCAAGCTGCTCTCGTCGGGGATCACGTCCCGATTCGCGTTCAGTATCTCCCGCCAACGGCTTCCATCCCCGTAAACGAGACGGGAAATCTTGTACAAGGAATCACCCGCTTGGATCGTGTAACGACGCTGAGAGTCCTCAACCTGACTCACCGGCTCGGAACGCGGCGTTTCCATCCGCGGCGACGTATCCGCTCTCAGGGTACGGACAGGCACCGACTCCGCAGGCGGCTCGTAAGCCACTTGCTCGCTCGCGCCATCGTTCAAACGATTGCGCGCGGACACCAATTGCCGCTTGAGCACCTCGTTCTCCGATCGCAGCGCCTCAATCGTATCCAAAAGCTTGAGACGCTCAAGAGGATCCTTGTAGACCTTGGCGTCGAAAGTCATGGCGAATTCTTTCTTGGCCGCCTTGATCCTCTCTTGCACGAGCTCGATTCGCTCGGAAGCATCCTCGCGATCGCTTCGCTTAAGCAAAGCCTCGTAGTGCTTGAAATGGTAGATTGCGGAAACCGGGTCGCGCAGGTGCTTCAGGTAAATGTTGCCCGCATCCAAATGCGACTCGGGAGCATTGCCGTTGCGACGTTGGATCAATTTCAGAAAATTCTCCAAGGCTTCGTTCTCCATGCCACGAGCGTACAAGTCGCGAGCGCGGCGAAAGATCGGATCTTCGTCCTCATTCAACACTTCGAGCGAACTCTGCTGGGAACAGCCCGCCGCAAAGAGGAAGCCCACGAGGGTCATCAAAAAAAATCTGGAAGCCTTTGCCCTTAGCGTCATTTAGTATCGTCTCTCCGTGCATAAGACAGCAACCCGCCGCCCGTTTCCAAGTCCTAAATAACGAATACACAGAATTGAGCCCCCTCCTCATGGAAACAACTGAAATCATCGCCAAAGGCCAACGCTGCCTCGATATCGAAATCGCCGCCCTGCAAGCCACCCGCGACGCCCTCGGGGTCGGATTCGCCGAAGTCGTTTCCATCCTCCACCGGACCCTCGCCCGCGGGAACAAGCTCATCCTCAGCGGCGTCGGCAAGAATGCCCACATCTGCCAAAAGCTAGTCGGCACCCTGAACTCTACCGGAGCCCCTTCCACTTTCCTCGACCCCGTGCAAGCCCTGCACGGCGACCTCGGCCTCTGCCGCCAAGGCGACACCGTGATCGCATTCAGCAACAGCGGCGAAACCGCCGAACTCCTGCGCTTCCTTCCCATGGTACAGCGCTTCGACGTGCAAACCATCGCCGTCACTGCCAAGACCGAATCCAGCCTATCCCAACTCTGCGACGCCACCCTCGCCTACATCGCCGATCGCGAGGCCTGCCCCCTCGAGCTCGCCCCCACCGCCAGCACCAGCGCCGCCATGGCCATCGGCGACGCCGTCGCCATGGTGCTTCTGGAACTCAATTCCATTTCCCGCGAAGATTTCGCCAAGTTCCACCCTGGCGGCGCCCTAGGCCGCGTGCTCTCCCCCAAGGTCGACGAAATAATGCGTCCGACCCATCGACTCGCCGCCCTCCCCAAGACCGCCACCTGCAAGGAGTGCCTCGCGGAAATGTCCGCCAAGAGCTCCGGCTGCGTCGCCTTGATGGAGCAGGACGGCACCCTCGCCGGCATCATGACCGACGGAGACATCCGTCGCTACATCCTCAGCCACCCCAATTTCCTAGAGAGTCCCGCGAGCACCGTGATGACTTCCAAGCCCATCACCATCGCCAGCGGATCCTACGCCGCACAAGCACTCAAAACCTTCGAAAAGCACAGCATCGACGATTTGATCGTTGTGGACGATGCCAACCGCCCGATCGGCATCATAGACGGGCAGGACCTTACCAAGGTCCGCGTCGTTTAGGCCTTCGCTCCCACGGCTCGCACTCCGCCCGAACCCAAGAGAGCTCGCAAACGCATTCGGGTTTGCAATGGACACGTCGTATGCGATGCATACTGACTCCCATTTCGATCGATGCAAAACACGACTCAGACCCAAGGCTCGGATACCTCAAAGCAACTGCCCGAGCTCTTCCAGCTACTCCAGCCGCACTTGAAGGCGCTGGACGCTTTCCTCGAGCAGCAGATCGCCGCTTTCGAGCCTGAGATTCGCGAGCACGTCGCCTACAGCATGGACACCGGAGGCAAGCGCATCCGCCCCTCCCTCATCTTCTTCAGCGGCTGGAACAAAAATTCGGAAGTCGACGAAAAGCTCGTCCGCCTCGCAGCGGTCGTGGAAACCATCCACCTCGCCACCCTCGTGCACGACGACATCATGGACGAAGCGGAGATCCGCCGCAACCGAGCCACCGTCGCCAAGAAATACAACAACGCCACGGCCGTTCTCCTGGGCGACGCCCTCTTTTCCCATGCGGTCTACCTCGCCACCCAGTTCCCCACCACGGAAGTCTGCCGCGACATCGCTGTTTCCATGCGCCAAGTCTGCACCGGCGAAATCCTGCAAACCATGCAGCGAGGCGACCCGAACCTCGACATGGAAACCTACTTCCGCGTCATCGATCTCAAAACCGCAGAGCTCTTTCGCGTCTCCTGTCACCTCGGAGCCCGACTCGCTGGTTTCAGCGACGAATACGTGAAGGCAGCCGGTTCCTTCGGACGCCACCTCGGCATCGCCTACCAGATCTACGACGACATGACCGACCTTTTCGGATCGCAAGAAAAGATAGGCAAGACGCTCGGAACGGACATCGCCACCGGCAAACCCACCATGCCGCTCATCCTCATGCGAGACCGGCTGCCAGCCGAGGAATCCCAAGCCCTCCGCGACGCGCTGGCCGGAAAAACCGAGGCCGACGTTCCCTACTGGCTCGCCAAGCTCCGCGAGATGGGAATCTTCGAGGAGGTTCGCCAAGCCATTTTCGACGAGATCGCCAAAGGCCGCGCCGCCATCCAATCGTTCGAGGACAACCCCTCCGCCGCCCATCTGCGAACCATCAGCGAACTCCTATGGAACCAAGTGGACGCCCTCTAGGTCGCCCAAAACTTCGTAAAAGTAAAAAAGCGGCTTCAAATTCACGCCAGTTTCCCTATAACTTCAGGATACTAACTTATCCCTGCAACCCCTAGATGAGCATCAGCAAGGCCATAAAACAGACCTTGGTTTCCACGCCGGAAAGGCGTCAGGAGGCCGACGAGGACCTTGCTATCGTGCACAAGGTTCAGGCCGGCGACGTCGACGCCTTCGACGAGCTTGTCACGAAATACCGCGAACGCATCTACTCTGTCGTCTACAACCTCACCTCCAATCGCGAAGACGCCTCGGACCTCACCCAAGACGCGTTCATCAAGGCCTTCCAATCGATCGGCAGGTTCAAAGGCAAATCCAGTTTCTTCACCTGGCTCTACCGCATCGCCCTGAACACAACCCTTACCCATCTTCGCAAAAACAAGCTGCGCCGCTTCTTCAGCTTCGAGAAGATGAACGAAGAGGACCACTCCGCAGGCTTCATCGAGCAATTGAAGACCGACTCCGACTCGGATAAGAATACGCTGATGAACGAGCTTCAAGAAAAGCTCAACGACGCCTTCCAAAAGCTCTCCGTCAAGCACCGAACCGTCATCACCCTCTACGAAATCGACGGACTCAGCCACAAGGAAATCGCCGAAATCGTCGGCACCTCTGTCGGGACCGTCCGCTCCCGCCTCCACTACGCCAAACAATTTTTGCAAGCCGAACTGAAAGACTACGTGCAGTAGCCCGACATCGATGAGCGCCCACCCACAAACCGCTTCCGCAACCAACGCCGACCAACGCCTGAGCCAACTCATAAAGCTCAAGCAGCTGGAGCGTCCGGACGCAGCCTACTGGCAACGCTTCGACCAAGAGTTTCGCAGCCGGCAGCTCACCACCTTCGTGCAAATCCAACCCGTCAGCACGCGCCTCCGCCGCGCCTGCATGATCTTGGCCCGCAAGGCAGCTCCCCCGGTGGCGGCCGCCGGCGCTGTAGCGATCACCTTTTTCGCAGTCACGAATTCGCCCTACCTGGCAGATTCGACTGAGGCAGAGCTCAAACCAGAGCGCATCCCCTTGGCGTCGGCCGAAAAGAACGAGACGCCCCCCGCCTACTTCGTCGTAAACACAGAAGTCGCCGTCCCCGCGCAGGACGAAGCGCCTAACCGCAATACGATCTACCAAGTCAACGCTCTCAGCAGCCTCGGCAGCAAAGACGAAGGGTACTTGCTCAACGCGACGCCAGTCACTTACTCCCGCGACTCCGTCGGGCTCACGAACGGGGCAAACGTCCTACGCCAGCAGCCAAACTACTAGCAGAATGCTTCGCCGCGTCGGACTAATCGCTTTGACGAGCGTCACGCTCGTCGCGGCTGCGAGTGGTGCACCGCCCAATCCAGCCCTAGCCAGCCAAGAGCTCGTCCCCGGCGAAAACCGCCTCATCCAACTCTACCGCGACTATCGCCCGACGGTCGTAAAGGTTAAGTTCGCCACTCAAACGACAGACGAGAACGGCAAGGAAAAGATAGCTCTCACCGTCCAATCCGGATTTTACATCGACGCCAAAGGCACCGTTCTCACCAATGCGGTACCCACCCAAAAAGGGCCTCGCCTGAGAGTGGAGAAGGACGGCTTGCAGATGCTGGCCGTTCCCATCGCTTCGGACGCGCGAAGCAACATCGCTTTGCTTCAGGTCGCAAAACCACCCGCTGGCATACAATACGTCGATCTAGCCAACGCCCTTCCGCCACCCGCCATCGGCTCCCTCGCCTACGCGATCACAAGCCCGCTTGACCTCGCGCCCACGCCAAAACTCGGAATCGTCACCGGCAGAGAAAGCAGCTTCAGCCAGATTGACTTCCCCTGCTCCTACCTTCGCATCGGAATCTCATCCGGACCTGCAGAGGGAGGTTCGCCCGTCTTCGCCAGCGACGGATCCCTCATGGGAATGAGCGTCGCATCGCTGCCAGACGTGAATTCAAGCTACATTGTCCCGAACGCCTCGCTGAAACACATAGTGGACCAGCTCCTGGCAAAGGGGAAAGTCTTTCACCCAAGTCTTGATGCCAAGATCATCGAGAGAATCGACCCAATCACACTGGAGCGCAGCTTGGTGGTCTCCGAGATCGAGACAGGCAGCGCGGCTAAAAAGAGCGGCTTAAAACGAGGCGATCAGATCCTAAGTTTCGAAAGCAAGCCCATTTCCAGCATCAACGAATGGCGAGACGCCCTATTCTCCAGCCAAGCCGAACAGTTCGTCAGCATTACGGTTCAAAGGGGCGAGACAGAATCGGAAATCGCGTTGTTGCTCACGGACGGATAAGCGGCAAGCATTCCGCCTATGGCAGTTTACCACTCCGAGATCAATGTCCGTACCCAAGGTCAGGGAACCTTGGAGATCACCGACCAAGCTCGTAATGCGATTCGCGAGAGCGGCCTCAAAAACGGTACCGTCACCGTCTTTTGCCGACACACAAGCTGCAGCCTCGTGCTCATGGAGAACGCCGATCCGAGCGCCAGACATGACCTGGAAGGCTTCATGAGTCGGCTCGTTCCGGAAAACGACCGGCACTTCACCCATACCTACGAGGGTCCAGACGACATGCCAAGCCACATAAAAATGGCACTAACACGCAGCGCAGAGGTCGTGCCCTTCGCCGAAGGCCGCCTCCTCCTTGGCACCTGGCAAGGAATCTTCCTCTGGGAACATCGTACCGCTCCCCACTCCCGCTCCTTGATCGTGACCGTGATCGGCGAGTAGGACAAAAACAGAAAACGCTCCCCGAAAACCGAGGAGCGTCCAACTGAAGTAAATTTGCGTTTCTGTTGCTGGGTACTAGCGGTTCCTCAAGGCAACCGGGTCGACTCCAGACGCTTCCATCATTTCCTGCGAGAATACGTCCTCAAAGTCAGCTTCCTCGCTTGGAAGGATTTTTGCAGTGATGAAGATGAGTAGATTGCGCTTCGTCTCACGCTTGGACTCATGCTTGAACAAACGTCCCAGACCGGGAACCTTGCCCAGAACCGGCACTTGGCTGTCATCCGAGTTGTCAGAGCTCTCCATCAAGCCTCCAATACCCATCGTAAAGCCATCCTTCAGGGCAATTTGCGTCTCCGTCTTGCGGGTAGAGATCAGCGGAATGGAAGCGCCGCCTGAGCCGCCGAAACTCACGACCCCCGTACGGCTGCTAACTTCCGGCACAACCTTGAGGTTGATGAGGCCAGCATTGTTCACAGAGGGAGTAACCTTGAGGTTCACACCAATCTGCTTGTATTCAAAATTGCTTACTTCGAAACCACCTGTTTCTTCGTTGTATTGGTAGTTTGGTATCGGAAACTCTTCACCCACGTTAATGGTCGCCTCTTGGTTGTTGAGCGTTACGACCGTTGGGTTAGATACCAGCTTGCTGCCACCCTGCTCCTTCAACGCGCTGAGAACGAATCCGAATTGATCCGCTGAGAATACAGCAGACGCAGAACGAGTAACTCCCTTCGTATCCACAAGGGAATACAGGTTATTAACAGCATGCGTCATCAGAGTGCTTTCCCCAGTAGAGGTCATATCGATCAAGGTTTCTCCTGACAAGTTATTGGTCAGAGTACCACGATTCACGCCCATACCGCTCGTCTCCGCACCTCCGCTCGTAAAAGCAACATCACCCAAGTTACGTTGATTTGAGATCTCGCTATCTCCGCCTTCACTGCGAGCCCTGTCGAAAGAGCTCCCCCACTGCTTGTTAATGTTGCCAACGCCCACACCGTAGTTTCGCAAGGTAGACCAGTTCACACCGATATTCTTTACGTCCGTGTCAGTTACTTCGATAAAGCGGGTTTCGATAAAAACCTGCTGAGTAGGCTTATCCAAGCGCTCAACCACAGCACGAATGTTGTCCATTTTGGAAGCGCGCTCCGAGACGATCAGGGCGTTGCTGCGCTGATCCACTTGTACCGCGCCGCCCTTGCTCGAATCGACAAGATTGCGAAGAGTGACAGCGATCGAGTCTGCCTCAGCGTAATTAACCATGAAGATCTCAGTGATCGGCGGCTCGATGTTCAAAGAGTCGCGACTAACGACCTTGATGATAGAGCCCTCCTCGATAAACGAATACCCGACAGGCTCCAAAACAACAGAATAGATCTGACGCCAAGTGACGTCACGCAGCTTAATGGACGTAGTTCCAACAAGGGTGTCTGGCACCACGATATTCAACATATAGAGATCCGCAACATTCCGAAGAACAGTACGAATCTCCTCGTTGGGATAATCCACCGATATCAAATCCGACGCGTCCAAAACCATCTCATTTCCAATAGGAGAGGCAAAGGAATCATCAATCGTTGAAACGCCGTTCCCCTCTTCCGCAGACTCTACCTGGTTGTCAGCTGGATTGTCGAACAAACGGTCAATATCGGTTATCTTGGGTCCGGAAGGTTCCTGTTCCTTGACCACCGACGCCGACTTTTCCAGACCGTCACGAACGGTCCCAGCTGGCGGAGCTTCCTGACCATGCAGAAGCGGAATACCCAGAGCGATCGAGGTCGCTGCAATTGATTTTATAATGTTGGACTTCATATAACGCATTTACTTAAGTTTTAGTTGTAGTTCCGAATCACCACGGCTGATTTTGTATGTAGATCCTGTGATTTCTGTTATAACGACACTGTAATTCGCGCCGTTGTACGTGATTCCCAATTCGGAACCGACCTTTAGCTTCTTCTCCTTGAAGATCAGATAAAATTCTCCACCGAACATGAATATGCCAGTGGGGTTTACGTAGTTAGCTAATTCCTTGAGAAGTTCTTCATCGGTTAGAACGACTTCGACCTCCTCCTCTACGACAACCTTCTTTCCGCTATCTGGAACAAATGGACTTGGCGCGACTGCGATCAGCTCCTCCTCTATCGGAAGAACCTTATTATTCAGCGTTTCTTGGATATCATCCAAAGCTTTCATACGGGCTTCGGCTGACATGATGGCTGACTGCAAGCCCCCCAAGAAACAGGAAAGGGCAATTGCGACTAACGACAATTTTCGAACCAATTGCATTATGACTTCCTCCCCAGAACGTTAACTGAGAGACGTATGTCGACCTCAGGGTCAGCTTCCTTGCTTTTGGAATCCATTATGGTGAAACCATCTAGTACCGCGAACGCTTCACCGCCTTCTATTTCTCGCAGGAATGACAAAACCTCAGTGTACGTACCTTGAACACTCATATCATATATAATCTCCTGATAGGGAGACCTCTCAGCTTTCATACGCGCCTGCTTGTTGTTTTTCCCTTCTGGAAGCGGCTTAATGATCTGCTGAATACTCGCCATCTCCACCCCCGTGGCAGATTCGATCTGATAGAAATATCGTTGATTCGTAGCGAGGTCTTCAGGCGAAAACAAACGCGCTTCAATCTCCTCGCTCATCGTTTTCAATCGGTCCAGATCCGCTTCGATATCTGATCCGAACTTCAAGTTTTTGAGAATGCGCGAGTGCCTCACCGACAAGTCATCGTAATCAGCGGCGAGCCGTGTAATCTGGTCGCTACGAACGAGGTACACACCGAGGCACACAATCGCGACCAAAGAGCAGATCGAAACAATGTAGTTCTTTTTCAAATACGAAAAGAGCGATAAAAAGGTCATTTCTTTTCCTCCTTCTTGGTGACCTCGATCCGGAATACGATTCCATTCCCTGCGCCAGCT